>NZ_JBIUYE010000007.1:389320-460542 GCF_044744365.1 Kitasatospora sp. NPDC087314 | reverse complement strand
GCCCTGGGGGAAGGTCACGGTGACGTTGTCGAGGGCGACGACGCGGGTCTCCCCGTCCCCGTAGACCTTGTTCAGGCCGGTGGCGCGGGCGGCCGCCCGGCCGGTACGGACGGCGGTTGCGGTCGACGTGGTCACGGGGGTGCTCCTTGGTGGTCGCGGGCTGCGGGAGGCGCGCTGGGCGTCTGGACGGCCGGACACCAGGGGTGCTCGGCCGTACCTCCATGCTCCGCTGTGTGATCATGATTTCTCGTCGCTCCGCCGGACGGTTGGCCTGACCACCGCTGGGCGTACGGCCAGGTGACACCCTCCTCCTGCGGTATGACGCCGACCCTGACCCCGGGGCGATGGCCGGAACCTGCGCACTTCGTGGCCAAATCACGGACTGTTCGTCAGATGGCAAGGAAACATGACAACTTCCCTGGCTGGAAACATGCGAAAGAGTGAGCCGGACGACTAGGCTCTGGGGTGGCCTGCATCGGGGGCGGAGCGATTGTTCTCCCGCCGACGGCGCGGTCCGTCCATGGGACGCCCGGATGGTGGAACGCAGACACGGGCAGCTTAAAACTGCTTGGCCGCGAGGCCGTGCCGGTTCGAGTCCGGCTCCGGGCACCGCTCGACTCGCGGGGGCGCCGACGGCGTCCCCGCCGGGAGTCGTTCACTGATCCTCCTCGCGGCGTATCCCCGAATTTTTGCCAAGCCATTACCCTGGTGGCTGGGCGGTGCAGTGCCGCCACGGAGGGAATGTGCAATGAGAAGCAGCAACCCGGTCTTCTCGCGGGAGGGTTCCTTCACCCGCGAGCCCGGCTACGCGGGGTTCGGTACCACCGCGCAGGCCGGGGGCCAGTACGGCAACAACCCCTACGCGGGGACCCCTTGCGCCCAGCAGCCGCAGGGCCCGCTGACCGACGAGCAGCTGTACGAGATGTACAACGGGCCGTCGGCCGGCCCCGCCGCCACCGGGCGGATGACGCTCGACGACGTGGTCGCGCGCACCGCCATGACGCTCCTGACCCTGGTCGCCGCCGGCGCGGTGGCCTGGTTCGCGCTGCCGTTCGAGAACTTCGGCTTCGCGATCGGCGCCAGCCTGGTGGCCATGGTGGTCGGCCTGGTGGTGTCCTTCAAGCGCAGCGTCAGCCCGCCGCTGATCCTGCTGTACGCGGCTCTGGAGGGCTTCGCGCTCGGCGCCGTCACGCACGCGTTCAACACCCTCTTCGAGGGCATTGCGATCCAGGCGGTGCTGGGCACCGCGGCGGTCTTCGCGGCGATGCTGTTCGCCTACAAGAGCGGCCGGATCCGGGTCACCGCGCGCTACCAGCGGATCGGCATCGCGATCGCCATGGGCTTCGTGCTGCTGATGGTGGTCAACATGATCGCGATGGCGTTCGGCGCCGACCTCGGCCTGCGCTCCGGCCCGCTGGGTATCGTGGTCGGCCTGATCGGCATCGGCCTCGGCGCCTTCTTCCTGTCGCTGGACTTCGCGGCGATCGAGGAGGCCATCGCCCAGGGCGCGCCGCAGAAGGAGGCCTGGCGGGCCGCCTTCGGGCTCACCCTGTCGCTGGTCTGGATCTACGTCGAGATGCTGCGCCTGATCGCGATCCTGCGCGGCGACGACTGACCCCGTTCCCGCCGTGCCACTGCCGCCGGGCCCCGGAGCAACCGCTCCGGGGCCCGGCGGCTTTCCGTTCCCGCTCCCTTAGGCTCCTTGGCATGCATGACGTACAGCCCTTGGTCGAAGCCGTCGACTCCCTGGCGGATCGTTTCCGCTCGTTGCCGCAGAGCAAGCTGCTGGGCGCCGTGCCCGGGTACGAGTCCCGGGCGGCGGCCGTGCTGGCGCTGGCCCGGCGGCTGGCGGCCCTGGCCCTGGTGGTGGAGGGCGGGCCGGAGCGGGAGTTCCCGGACGCCGGGGCGTTCGCGGCGGGCGACCAACTGGCCGTCGCCGGCCACGACCTGGCGGCCGTGCTCGCGGCGCTGCCGGAAGGCGCCGAAGTGCCGCTGCCGGACGGGCCGGAGGCAGTGGCCGCGGTGCTGGCCGAGACGGCGGTCGCGGTGCGCGAGACGGCGGCGCTCTGCCGCTGAAGCCGTCCGGACGGGCCGAAGGCCGGCCGGGTCGGTAACCCCTTGACCCGGCCGGCCTTCGGTCCTGCGTGGCGACTCCCCGTCAGATGCTGGCGACCACCCGGTCGGCGAGCACGTAGACGGCCTCCTCGTCGGTGGAGAAGGTCAGCGAGTACGAGCCGGAGAAGCACGAGCCGCCGAGCAGTCGGACGTGCTCACCGGCACGGACCGCGTCGATCAGCCGGTAGGCGGCCTCCCGGTCGCCCGGGGCCACGCAGAGCGTGGTGCCGTCGGCGAAGGCGTACACGTCCAGGGTGCCCAGCGGGCCAGGGCGGACGTCGATCAGGGCGACGTCCTCCTCGGCGAGGGTGGCCAGCCGGGTGTCGGTCCACTCGCGGGACGGCGCCTGGCTCGGCACGAAGTCGGGGTGGGAGGGGTGGCGGCGCGGGTCGGGCGCGGCGACCGGGGCGTCCTCGACGGCCGGTTCGGCGTCCAGCAGCCCGGCTTCCAGGCCGGTGGCCAGCAGGTCGGCCTCGCGGCGGGCGCGGGCGTCACCGGTGGGCTCGGTGGCGGCGGCGCCGGCGGGGTGGCCGGGGCGCAGCGGGGAGCCGCCCTCGGGGCCGGGTGCGGCGGGACCGTCCTCGTTGATCAGGTCCTCCAGCGCGGAGCGCAGCGCCTCGCCGAACTCCGGGTCCATGGTGCCGGCGTTGTCGGCGGCGTCCTGCGGGCCGGTGGGGCGGGGGAAGAACAGCGGCCACTCGTCGGTGCTGGCGAACACGCCGGTGAACGGGGAGTCGAACAGCGGGGCGTCCTCGGCCGCGCGGGCCTCCTGCTCGGCCCAGAACGCCCGGGCCTCGGTGATCTCCCGCTCGCGGTCGGCGGCGAGCGCCTCGGAGACGGCCTGGCGTATCGCGGCCTCGTCTACCGGGACGGGCGCGGCCTGGGCCGCGGCCTGCGCGTCCAGCCGGCGGGAGAGTCCCCGGAGGTGGAGCAGCACGGCGGTCGACACGGCGATCAGGATCAGCAACAGGATGGTGTAGACGGCGCTCACGGAACGTACTCCTAGCGAGGAGCGGAACGGGGTTACGTGTCCACACTGCCGCATCCGGGGGTGTTGACGCAGTGGCGAATGTCTAATTTGTACGGGACTTTCGCTCTTGTCCCCAAATTGTTAGGTAACACCGTTCTACGCAGTGGAGTTGATCCGCTCCGCAGTGTCGATTTCCGAGCCGAAAACGAGCGAAAAGAGGGCCGGATCGACCTCGCGGTGTGATCCGGCCCTCAATTACGCAGCGTCACTCCAAATGGATGGTCCAGACCCTTCGTGGTGTCCGGCGGGGTCAGCTCAGGCGCTCGATGACCATCGCCATGCCCTGGCCGCCGCCGACGCACATGGTCTCCAGGCCGAACTGCTTGTCGTGCCACTGCAGGGAGTTGATCAGGGTGGTGGTGATCCGGGCGCCGGTCATCCCGAACGGGTGGCCGACGGCGATCGCGCCGCCGTTGACGTTCAGCTTGTCCAGGTCGACGCCGAGATCCCGGTAGGACGGGATCACCTGGGCCGCGAAGGCCTCGTTGATCTCGACCAGGTCGATGTCACCGATGGTCAGACCGGCCCGTCGCAGCGCCTGCTTGGAGGCCTCGACCGGGCCGTAGCCCATGATCTCGGGGGAGAGCGCGCTGACGCCGGTGGAGACGACCCGGGCGAGCGGGGTGATGCCCAGCTCGCGGGCCTTGGTGTCGGACATGACGACCAGCGCCGCGGCGCCGTCGTTCAGCGGGCAGCAGTTACCTGCGGTCACGGTGCCGTCCGGACGGAACACCGGCTTCAGGCCGGAGACGCCCTCCAGCGTGACGCCGGCGCGCGGGCCGTCGTCCTTGCTCACCACGGTGCCGTCCGGGAGCGTCACCGGGGTGATCTCGCGCTCCCAGAAGCCGGCCTTGACGGCGGCCTCGGCGAGGTTCTGCGAGCGGACGCCGAACTCGTCCTGCTCGGCGCGGGTGATCCCCTTGAGTGCGGCCAGGTTCTCGGCGGTCTGGCCCATCGCGATGTAGGCGTCCGGCAGCAGCCCGTCCTCGCGCGGGTCGTGCCACTCCCCGCCGCCCTCCTCGGCGCGCTTGGCGGTGCGGGCCTGGGCCTCGTCGAAGAGCGGGTTCATGGTGCCCGGCATGCCGTCCGAGGAACCGTTCACGCTGCGCGAGACGGTCTCCACGCCGGCCGAGACGAAGACGTCGCCCTCGCCGGCCCGGATCGCGTGCAGCGCCATCCGCGTGGTCTGCAGCGAGGACGAGCAGTAGCGGGTGATGGTGGCGCCGGGCAGGTAGTCCATGCCCATCTGGACGGCCACGATACGGGCCAGGTTGTGGCCCTGCTCGCCGCCGGGCAGGCCGCAGCCCAGCATCAGGTCGTCGATCTCGCGCGGGTCCAGCTGCGGGACCTTGGCCAGCGCGGCCTGGATGACGTGGGCGGTCAGGTCGTCCGGGCGGACGTCCTTGAGCGAGCCCTTGAAAGCCCGGCCGATCGGCGAACGGGCGGCGCTGACGATGACGGCTTCGGGCATGGCGGGCTCCTCGCTGGGTGACGGCGGACTGGCGTCCGGGAGGAAAGTTACCGCCTGGTAGATCAGGCGTCACCCGTCCCGGCATGTGAGCTGGCCGACGTGTTGCCGGCACCCGGAACGGTGCCGTCCCGGGCCTCCTCGGGGGCCGACGAGCCGGGCAGTCCGACCCGCAGCCGGTGGCGCAGCAGCGCCCAGCGGCGGGCGGCGTCCTCCGCCCCGACGGCCGCCACCTCGGTGCCCGAGCGCCCGGCCGCCGTGGCCGCGGCCACCGCGACCGGCAGCACCGTCTCGCCCGGCACGGGCCCGGCCGGGTGTTCCTCCTCCGGCCAGAGGTCGAGCGCGGCGCACACCGAGGGCAGCACGGCCATCGCGGCCGTCGCGTAGCCCTGGGCGGACGGGTGGTAGCGGTCGGCCGCGAACATCTCCGGGCGCGCCGCGAACTCCGGGCCCAGCAGCGACCCCAGCGAGACCGTCCGGCCGCCCGCCTCCACCACCGCGATGGTCTGCGCGGCCGCCAGCTGCCGGCTCAGCCGGCGGGCCACCCAGCGCAGCGGCGGGCGCACCGGCTTGATCGTCCCGAGATCCGGGCAGGTGCCGACCACCACCTCGCAGCCGTTCGCCCGCAGCGCCGCGACCGCCTCGCCGAGCTGACGGACGGCCAGCTGGGCCGGGCTGTGCCGGGTCACGTCGTTGGCCCCGATCATGATCACGGCGACGTCCGGACGGTGCGGCAGGGCCTGCTCCAGCTGGCCGGAGAGGTCGGCGGAACGGCCGCCGGTGCGGGCCACGTTGACCAGCCGGACCGGGCGTTCGGCCACCGAGGCCAGGCCGGCGGCCAGCAGCGCGCCCGGGGTCTCCCGGGACCGCAGCACACCGAGGCCGGCGCCGGTGGAGTCGCCGAGGACGGCCAGCACGAGCGGCGGCTGCGCGGCGGCGGAGCTGTCGGCGAAGGCCTCGCCGTACACGCCGTCGGCCTTGGGCGGATCGCCCTCCAGGACGCCGATGGCCTGGATCGCGAGCTTGCTCTCGGTCAGCAGCACGCCGACCAGGCCCACACCCAGCAGGCCGAGCCCGCCGCCGCCGTACGCCGCCGCGGTGGCGATCCGACGGGCCACCCGGGCCCGCGAGTCCTGTGCCCCTGGCATCCGATGCCCCCTTCGCGTCCTCGTGCCGCCCCCTCCGGGGCCATGGAGATGCCTGCACACCCCTCCTACCCGCGCGGGGGCCCGGGCTACCTGCGGGGGTGGGCCATTGGGGGAGAGGCGGGGCCGGCGGCGGGTGGGGCGGAAGGGAGGGCTGGGGCGGGCGGCACACCCTAGGCTTTGCAGTACCGAAAGCACTCGCATGCCCACAGACCGGGAGGACCCCCGTGCGGTACCACAACTCGATCATCGACCTGGTCGGCAACACGCCACTGGTCAAGCTGAACAAGGTCACCGAGGGCATCAGCGCGACAGTGCTGGCGAAGGTCGAGTACTTCAACCCCGGCGGCTCCGTGAAGGACCGCATCGCGATGCGCATGATCGAGGCCGCCGAGGCCTCGGGCGCCCTGAAGCCGGGCGGCACCATCGTCGAGCCGACCTCCGGCAACACCGGTGTCGGTCTGGCGATCGTGGCCCAGCAGAAGGGCTACAAGTGCATCTTCGTCTGTCCGGACAAGGTGTCCACGGACAAGATCAACACCCTCCGCGCGTACGGCGCCGAGGTGGTCGTCTGCCCCACCGCCGTGGCCCCGGAGCACCCGGACTCGTACTACAACGTCTCCGACCGGCTCGTCCGGGAGACCCCGAACGCCTGGAAGCCGGACCAGTACTCCAACCCGGACAACCCGGCCTCGCACTACCACTCCACCGGCCCGGAGCTGTGGGAGCAGACCGACGGCCGGATCACCCACTTCGTGGCGGGCGTCGGCACCGGCGGCACCATCTCCGGCACCGGCAACTACCTGAAGGAGGTCTCGGGCGGCAAGGTCAAGGTGATCGGCGCCGACCCGGAGGGCTCGGTCTACTCGGGCGGCACCGGCCGGCCGTACCTGGTCGAGGGCGTCGGTGAGGACTTCTGGCCGACCGCCTACGACCGCAGCGTCGCCGACGGCATCGTCGCCGTCTCCGACAAGGACTCCTTCCAGATGACCCGCCGTCTGGCCAAGGAGGAGGGACTGCTGGTCGGCGGCTCCTGCGGCATGGCCGTGGTGGCCGCGCTGGAGGTGGCCAAGGATCTCGGTCCGGACGACGTCGTGGTGGTGCTGCTGCCGGACGGCGGCCGCGGCTACCTGTCCAAGATCTTCAACGACGACTGGATGGCCGACTACGGCTTCCTGCCCTCGTCCACCGACGAGGCGCACATCGGCGAGGTGCTGGCCCGCAAGGAGGCCATCGAGCACGAGGGCATCCCGCAGTTCGTCCACATGCACCCGAACGAGACGGTCGCCGAGGCGGTCCGGGTGCTGCGCGAGTACGGCGTCTCGCAGATGCCGGTGGTCTCCCCGGGGGCCGGGCACCCGGACATCATGGCCGGCGAGGTGATCGGCTCGGTGGCGGAGAAGCTGCTGCTGGAGGGCGTCTTCGCGAAGGAGATCGAGCTGACCGACACGCTGGACCGGGTGATGTCCAAGCCGCTGCCGGTCGTCGGCTCGGGCGAGACGGTCACCAACCTGATGACCGTGCTGGAGAAGGCCGACGCCGCGGTGGTGCTGGTGGAGGGCAAGCCGAAGGGCATCGTCACCCGCCAGGACCTGCTGGGCTTCCTCGCCGGTCGCGCCGCGCACTGACCCGCGGCCGCCCCGGGCGCGGCCCGCGTACCGCTTCTCCCACGGGCGAAGTGGTACACCGGCGTCACGTGTCCGCAGCACGCGGTTAACAACCGTCCGGCATCGTGGTGGTCAACGGCAAGACGCCGAGCGAGACGACGGCAACCGTCCGGGAGCGGCTCCCCGGCGGACGCGGTCGGCTCCGGACACGTCGGGCGGTCCTGACCCGGCCCGCCGTGTCCGCCCTCCCGTCCGGTAACCCGGGGGAGAGGGGCCGTCCGTGGGAGGCGCCGTCGTCCCGCCCCTGCCCGGCTGCGGCCGGTCGACAGGGTGCGGCGGCTCCCGCGGCACTCCGCGCCGCACGGCGCGTCTCCGCGGCTCCCGGGTGGGGGAGCCCAGGCGGAGAGCGGCAGGGCCGGTCCTTCTCCGAGGGGCCGGCCCTTCCCGTACCCTCGCACGCATGACCAGCACTGAAACGACCGACCAGGACGCACCGCGCTACGTCCGGCTCAAGATCGAGCTCATCGCGGAGATCACCGACGAGGGCGCCCTCAAGGCGGCCGCCCTGAAGCAGGTGACCGAGGACGAGTACCTCGACGACGACGAGCGCGCCCAGTCCGTCGACGCCATCGAGGTGGACCCGTCGGGTTCGCTCGCCCACTTCATCGACCCGGTGGCGCTGCTCGGCGACGTGCCGGGCGTCGAGCTGGCCTCGGCGACCTGGGAGTCGGCGCAGACCGAGTTCGATCCCGAGACCGAGGAATGGGACGAGTACGTGGTGGACGAGTCCGCCGAGTAACGGCCTTTCGTCACCGCTCGTGAACGCCCGGTCTGCTCTGCAGGCCGGGCGTTTTGCCCCTGTTCGGCGGGAAGTTGGGTCATCTCATACGATCGCTTACCCTTCGGTGGTGGAACCGTGTGCGGGCGGATTGCGTTTCTGTATCCGTAAATGCCCGGATGATCAGCAGGGAGACGCGACGTGACGGCACGGGACGGCCAGGGGCGGGCAAGCGGGGGCAGCTGGAGCCGGCGCGGAGTGCTCGCGGGCCTGATCGGGGCACCCGTCCTGCTGCTCGCGGCCTGCAACGACACCAAGGGCACCGACGCCAACGGCTCGGGCGGCTCCGGTGGCTCGGGCGGCTCGGGCGGCGCCAACGGGACCCCGGCCGGCGGCGGCTCGGCCAGCAGCTCGCCGAAGACCTCCACCGCCGTCATCACCGTCACCCCCGCGGACGGCGCCGCCGCCGCCAGCTTCAGCGAGCCGGTCAAGGTCACCGTCAGCAACGGCACCCTGGGCACCGTGAAGGTCACCGACTCCACCGGCAAGGAGCTGGCCGGCCAGCTCGCCGCCGACGGCACCGGCTGGACCTCGGCCACCGCTCCCGCCAGCGGTACCAAGTACACCGTGGCCGCCACCGCCCTCGACAAGGACAAGCTGGAGGCGGACGCCAACGCCACCTTCACCACGGCCACCCCGGCCAACACCTTCGTCGGCTACTTCACGCCGGAGGACGGCTCGGTCGTCGGCGTCGGCATGCCCGTCTCGATCAACTTCAGCAAGCCGGTCACCGACAAGAAGGCCGTCCAGCAGGCGATCACCGTGATAGCCGAGCCGGGCGTCGAGATCGTCGGGCACTGGTTCTCCAGCACCCGCCTCGACTTCCGGCCGCAGGAGTACTGGGCCAAGGGCACCCAGGTCACCCTCAAGCTCCGGCTCAAGGACGTCGAGGGCGCCAAGGGCGTGTACGGCACCCAGTCCAAGGACGTCCGCTTCACCATCGGCCGCGCCCAGACCAGCGTCGCCGACCTCGCCGCCAAGAAGCTCACCGTCACCACCGACGGCCAGGTCAGCGCCGTCTACAAGATCTCCGGCGGGGCGCCCGACCACCGCACCTGGGGCGGCAAGATGGTGATCTCCGAGCAGTTCCAGCAGACCCGGATGAACTCGCAGACCGTCAACCTCGGCAGCGAGTACGACATCGCGGACGTGCCGCACGCCCAGCGGCTCACCACCTCGGGCACCTTCATCCACGGCAACTACTGGTCCTCGCCGTCGATCTTCGGCGGCCAGAACACCAGCCACGGCTGCATCGGCCTGCGGGACGCCCAGGGCGCGCAGGACGGCAGCACGGACGGCTACAAGTTCTACAAGAGCTCGATGATCGGCGACGTGGTCGAGGTCACGAACTCCGGCGACAAGACCGTCGCCCCGGACAACGGCCTGAACGGCTGGAACCTCGGCTGGGCCGAGTGGAAGGCCGGCAGCGCGATCTGACGCCCGGCGATTCCCGGGAATCGCCGAACACGCTCCGGGCGGACCGCATCTCGCGGTCCGCCCGGAGCGTGTTCCGGTGGCGCGGCCCGGCCGTCCGACGAGCGGCCCGGGCGGTCAGTCCCGGGTGCGGGCCACCCCGATCGGGCAGGAGGCGCCGGTGCCGCCGAGACCGCAGTAGCCGTTCGGGTTCCTGGCCTCGGACAGGTACTGCTGGTGGTACGGCTCGGCCGGGTAGAACGGGCCGGCCGGGGCGATCTCGGTGGTGATCGGCCCGTAGCCGAGCGCGGTCAGGGCAGGCTGGAACGCGTCCCGGGTGGTGGCGGCGGTGGCGGCCTGCGCGGGGGAGTGGGTGTAGACGGCGGAGCGGTACTGGGTGCCGACGTCGTTGCCCTGGCGGTTGCCCTGGGTCGGGTCGTGCGCCTCCCAGAACGTCTTCAGCAGTTGCTCGTAGGAGATCTGCGCGGGGTCGAACACCACCCGGACCGCCTCGGTGTGCCCGGTCAGCCCGCTGCACACCTCCTCGTACGTCGGGTTGGGGGTGTAGCCGCCCTGGTAGCCGACCAGCGTCGTCCAGACGCCGGGCAGGCGCCAGAACGTCCGCTCGGCTCCCCAGAAGCAGCCCAGCCCGAAGTCGGCCACCTCCAGGCCGTCCGGGTACGGGCCGGTGAGCGGGTGGTCGAGCACGGTGTGCGGCCCGCCCGGGGCGAAGGCCGGCGACTCCCGGCCGGGCAGCGCCTGGTCGGCGGGGACGAGCGAGGTCTTGTGGCGGTCGAACAGCACGGCCTGCTCCTGCGGGGTAGGGAGGGTTGCGCAGGATTCAACGCGGCGGGCCGCCCCCGGATTCCGGCGCCGCCCGGGTCCGCGGCGGGGCGGGCCGTTCCGGCGGGTGTCCGGGCGTACCGCGGCCGAGGATTGTCCGGTCCTTCGCACGCCCGGCGGGAACTGTCAGACAGGCCTTAGGCTCGGACCCATGACCGAGCACCAGCTTCCCCAGGGCTTCGAGACCCTCGCCATCCACGCGGGTCAGGAAGCAGACCCCCAGACCGGGGCCGTCGTCACGCCGATCTACCAGGTGTCCACCTACAAGCAGGACGGGGTGGGCGGCCTACGGGGCGGCTACGAGTACAGCCGTAGCGCCAACCCGACCCGTACCGCGCTGGAGGAGTGCCTCGCCGCGCTGGAGGGCGGTGCCCGCGGCCTCGCCTTCGCCTCCGGCCTGGCCGCCGAGGACACCCTGCTGCGCACCATCCTCAAGCCGGGCGACCACATCGTGATCCCCAACGACGCCTACGGCGGCACCTTCCGGCTGTTCGCCAAGGTGCTGACCCGCTGGGGCGTCGAGTTCTCCGTGGCCAACACCCAGGACCTGGCCACCGTCCGTGCCGCGCTGCGCCCCAACACCCGCGCGGTCTGGGTGGAGACCCCGTCCAACCCGCTGCTGGGCATCACCGACCTGGCCGCGCTCGCCGAGATCGCGCACGGCGCCGGCGCGCTGCTGGTGGTCGACAACACCTTCGCCAGCCCGTACCTGCAGCAGCCGATCGCGCTCGGCGCGGACGCGGTCGTGCACTCCACCACCAAGTACATGGGCGGCCACTCGGACGTGGTCGGCGGTGCGCTGGTGCTGGCCGACGCGGGGCTGGGCGAGGAGGTCGCCTACCACCAGAACGCCATGGGCGCCGTCTCCGGTCCGTTCGACGCCTGGCTGGTGCTGCGCGGCATCAAGACGCTGGGTGTCCGGATGGACCGGCACAGCGCCAACGCGGAGAAGGTCGTCGAGCTGCTGGCGAGCCACCCGAAGGTCAGCCAGGTGCTCTACCCGGGCCTGCCCGGGCACCCCGGCCACGACATCGCGGCCAAGCAGATGAAGGCCTTCGGCGGCATGGTCTCGTTCCGGGTCGCGGGCGGCGAGCAGGAGGCCGTCGAGGTCTGCAACCGCACGCAGCTGTTCACCCTCGGCGAGTCGCTCGGCGGCGTGGAGTCGCTGATCGAGCACCCGGGCCGGATGACCCACGCCTCGGTGGCCGGCTCGCCGCTGGAGGTGCCGTCCGACCTGGTGCGCGTCTCGGTCGGCATCGAGTCGGCCGACGACCTGCTCGCCGACCTCAAGCAGGCGCTGGGCTGAGCCCTGCCGGGCGCTACTGCTGGCCCTGCTGGTCCGCCGTGTACGACTCCATCGCGTGGTTGAAGCGGGCCAGCAGGGCGCAGAACACCTGCTGCTCCTCGGGTGGCCAGCCGGCCACCAGTCGGCGGGTCAACTCGGCCCGGCCGTCCCGGACTTCGGCCAGTCGGCCGGAGCCTACCGGGGTCAGCGCGAGGCGTACGGCGCGGCGGTCGGCCGGGTCCTGGACCCGGCCGACCAGCCCGCCCGCGACCAGCGGGGCGACCTGCCGGGTCACCGTGGAGGAGTCGACGCCGAGGGATTCGGCCAGCGCCTTGACGTTGACGGGCCCGTGCCGCTCCAGGCGGTCGAGCAGCAGGTAGGCGGCCCGGTCCAGCGCGCCGACGCCGCCGCCGGAGGTCCGGACCTGCTCCATCCTGCGGGCGAACACCGCCAGCTGGTACTGGAGTCGGGCGTGCACGGGGTCGGTGCGGTCGGTGGCCTGGGGCGAGGTCGTCGTCATCGCGGCTCACGATCGTCGTGCGGTGAGGGAGGCTCAGAAGCAGCAGCGTACGCGCGCGGAGCGGGCCCGGGAACAGCCCCGGCATCCCGGATTGCCGGTGTCGACCACCGTAGGCTGGCGTTATGCACAACTGGCCGGTCACCCTCGACGATGTCCGCGGAGCCCAGAAGATGCTCGCCGGGGTCGCCCGGGTGACGCCGATGGAGAGCAGCCGGCACCTGTCCGGGCTGATCGGCGCACCGGTCCACCTGAAGTGCGAGAACCTCCAGCGCACCGGCTCGTTCAAGCTGCGCGGGGCGTACGTGCGGATCGCCGGGCTCTCGCCGGTGCAGCGGGCCGGCGGGGTGGTGGCGGCGAGCGCCGGGAACCACGCGCAGGGCGTGGCGCTGGCGGCCGCGCTGCTGGGGGTGCACTCGACCGTGTTCATGCCGGTCGCGGCGCCGCTGCCCAAGGTCGCGGCCACCCGCGAGTACGGCGCCGAGGTGCGGTTACACGGCGCCACGGTGGACGAGGCGCTGCAGGCCGCGCAGCGGTACTCGGAGGCCACCGGCGCGGTGTTCATCCACCCCTTCGACCACTGGGACGTGGTCACCGGCCAGGCGACCGTCGGGCTGGAGATCCTGGAGCAGTGTCCTGAGGTCCGCACCATCCTGGTCGGGGTGGGCGGCGGCGGCCTGCTGGCCGGGATCGCGGCGGCGGTCAAACCGCTGCGGCCGGACATCCGGGTGGTGGGGGTGCAGGCGGCGGGCGCGGCCGCGTACCCGCCCTCGCTGGCGGCCGGGCGGCCGGTGTCGCTGGAGCACTTCGCCACGATGGCCGACGGGATCATGGTCGGCCGGCCCGGGGACATCCCGTTCGAGGTGGTCAACACGCTGGCGGACGGCGTCCGGACGGTCTCCGAGGAGTCGCTCTCGCGGGCCCTGCTGCTCAGCCTGGAGCGGCTGAAGCTGGTGGTCGAACC
The DNA here is from genome assembly GCF_044744365.1 of Kitasatospora sp. NPDC087314. NCBI lineage: Bacteria > Bacillati > Actinomycetota > Actinomycetes > Kitasatosporales > Streptomycetaceae > Kitasatospora > Kitasatospora sp. NPDC087314. Next base: position 447,317 of record NZ_JBIUYE010000007.1, on the reverse strand, counting down.
GGCCGGGGCGGCCCCGATCGCGGCGCTGCTGGAGCGGCCGGACTCCTTCGAGGGCCCGGTGGTGGCGGTGCTGTCCGGCGGCAACATCGACCCGCAGCTGATGCAGCGGGTGCTGCGGCACGGGCTGGCGGCGGCCGGGCGCTACCTCTCGTTGCGGGTGCGGCTGGCGGACAAGCCGGGCGCGCTGGCCGACCTGCTGGGCGTGCTGACCCGGCTGGACGCCAACGTGCTGGACGTCGCGCACGTGCGGATCGACCCGCGGCTGGGGCTGACCGAGGTCGAGGTGGACCTGCACCTGGAGACCAAGGGGCCGGAGCACTGCGCGGCCGTGGTCGGCGAGCTGCGGGACTCCGGGTACGTCGTCTCCGGCTGAGGCCCGTCCGGCCGGGGCTGCCGTGCGCCCGTTCGAGGCCCGTCCGGCCGGGGCTGCCGTTCCCGGGGTGGATGTCAGTGGTCCCTGTCACGATGGCGGAGCCGTGCCCCTTGACGCGATATATCGCGTGCTGCCACACTCGCGATACATCGCGTTCTGTGTCCCGGGAGCGAAACAGAAGTCGCCCGTGCGCCCGAAAGCGGAGCAGGGTGGGACAGATCGCCCCTATTCGTCCGAGGAGATGAGGCAGGCCATGGCGCCAGCCATCCAAGCCGAGAACCTGGTGAAGACCTTCGGCGACGTACGAGCCCTGGACGGCGTCAGCCTCGACGTCCCCGAGGGCACGGTGCTCGGGCTGCTCGGCCCGAACGGCGCCGGCAAGACCACCACCGTGCGCGTCCTCACCACCCTGCTGCGCCCCGACTCCGGTCGCGCGGTGGTCGCCGGCGTCGACGTGCTCAAGCACCCCAACAAGGTCCGCAGCCTGATCGGCCTGTCCGGCCAGTACGCGGCGGTCGACGAGTACCTGACCGGCTTCGAGAACCTCCAGATGGTGGGCGAGCTCTACCAGATGAGCGCCCGCGAGGCGAAGGCCCGCGCGCTGGAGCTGCTGGAGTGGTTCAACCTCGGCGAGGCCAAGGACCGCACCGCCAAGACCTACTCCGGCGGTATGCGCCGCCGCTTGGACCTCGCCGCCGCGCTGGTCGTCCGGCCGCCGGTGATGTTCCTCGACGAGCCGACCACCGGCCTCGACCCGCGCAACCGGCTCGCGCTCTGGGAGGTCATCGAGACCCTGGTCGAGCAGGGCACCACGCTGCTGCTCACCACCCAGTACCTGGAGGAGGCCGACCGGCTCGCGCACGACATCGCCGTCGTCGACCACGGCCGGGTGATCGCCCGCGGCACCGCCGACCAGCTCAAGGCCCAGATCGGCGGCGAGCGGATAGAGGTCGTGGTGCACGAGCCGGGCCTGGTCGCCGACGCGGTCGCGGCGCTGTCCGGGTACGCGCTGGGCGAGCCGGCGGTGGAGAAGAACACCCGCAGGATCACCGTGCCGGTCAGCGGCGGCGCCCGGGTGCTCGCCGACGCCATCCGCGAACTGGACTCCCGCGGCATCGAGATCGACGACATCGGCCTGCGCCGCCCGACCCTGGACGACGTCTTCATCACCCTCACCGGCCACGTCGCCGAGGCGGCGGAGGAGGAGAACGGCGCCGACCCCGGGGGCCGCGGCCGCAGTGGCCGGGGCAAGGACGGGCCGGCCGCCGACGGGCCGGGCGGCGCCGGCGGACCGGGACCGGACAAGCAGGCCGTCGCGGCCGGAAGGGAGCACTGAGATGAGCACCGCCACCGAGCACGCCATCGGCGCGGCGATGCCCAGGCAGCGCCGGGGCGCGGCCGCCACCCTGCACGACTCCTGGGTGGTCGCCAAGCGCAACCTGCGCCGGATGACCAGGATCCCCGAGATCGTGGTCTTCGGGCTGATGCAGCCCGTCATGTTCGTCCTGCTGTTCTCGTACGTCATGGGCGGGGCGATCCGGATCCCCGGGACGAACGCCGGCTCCGGCACGTACATCCAGTTCCTGATGGCCGGTATCTTCGCCCAGACCGTCACCTTCGCCACCGCCGGCGCCTCGGCCGGCATCGCGGAGGACATGACCAAGGGCCTGGTGGACCGCTTCCGCTCGCTGCCGATGGCCCGCTCGGCGGTGCTGGTCGGCCGCACCCTGGCGGACCTGTGCCAGACCGCGTTCACCGTGATCGTGCTGGCCGCGGTCGCGCTGCTGGTCGGCTGGCGGATCCACGACGGCGTGCTCAACGCGCTCGGTGCCTTCGCCCTGCTGCTCCTGCTCGGCTACGCGTTCTCCTGGATCGGCGCGCTGATCGGCCTCTCGGTGCGCAGCCCCGAGGCGGCCACCTCGGCCGGCCTGATCTGGCTGTTCCCGCTGACCTTCGTCTCCAACGCCTTCGTGCCGGTCAGCTCGATGCCGGGCTGGCTGCAGGGGGTCGCGTACTGGAACCCGTTCAGCGCCACCGTGCAGGCCTGCCGCGACCTGTTCGGCAACCAGGTCGGCCCGGTGGACAGTGCCTGGCCGATGCAGCACGCGGCCCTGGTGTCGCTGCTCTGGTCGGTGCTGATCACCGCGGTGTTCTCCTGGCTGTCGGTGCGCAAGTACCGCTCGGCCGTGGGCTGAACCGCGCCCGGTACGCCGCGAGGGCGGCCGCGGAGTCCCTGGACTCCGCGGCCGCCCTCGTCGGTTCGTTCGGCCGGGTCAGCCGGCGTGCGGTACGACCTTGACGATCTTCACCATCGCGGGCTTGCCGTTCGGCAGCTCGTAGGTGGCCTCGTCGCCGATCTGCTTGCCGTCGATCGCGCGGCCCAGCGGCGACTGCGGCGAGTAGACGTCCAGCGCGTCGGAGTTGGCCACCTCGCGCGAGGCGAGCAGGAACTCCATGGTGTCGTCCTCGTCGCCGTCGAAGGCGACCGTGACGATCATGCCCGGGGCCACCACGCCCGAGTCGGCCGGGGCCTCGCCGACCTTCGCGCGCTCCAGCAGCTGGGTCAGCTGGCGGATGCGCAGCTCGTACTTGCCCTGCTCCTCCTTGGCCGCGTGATAGCCGGCGTTCTCCTTGAGGTCGCCCTCCTCGCGCGCCGCCTCGATCTTCTGGGCGATCTCGATGCGCCAGGGCCCGGTCAGATGATCCAGCTCGGCCTTGAGCTGGTCGTAGCCGGCCTGAGTGAGCCAGGTCACGTTCTCACTGGTCTGGGTCACGGGTGCTCCTCGTAGGTGCTGGGGCTGTGCTGAGGGTGTGAGTCGTCAGCAGGGTTGGTGGTGATATCGGTCGTAACTACAAAGCAACGCCCGCTCCCGTACCATCCGGTGCGGAAGGGGCGAAACCACGAGCCTAACAAGTCCTGCCGACAAGCAGAAGGGTCGTTGGCGCGCCATTGACGTCGGCGTCGCGCCACGGTGTGCAACGGCGGTGAACCGGGCCGGGGAGGGGACTTCCTACGGATGCCCGTTCTCCCGCTCGACTATGCGCCGGGTGCGGGCCCGAGTGCCGGTGACACCCCGGTGGCGGGCCTACTTCGTGGGGGTGCAGCCCAGCAGCTCGGCGGTGGTGCCGCGGGCGGTGGTCCGCAGCGTCACCACGGCCTCGTAGCTGGAACCGCCCGCCGGGACCGGGAAGTCGGCCACCCCGACCACCGCGCCGTCCGAGCCCTGCGAGCGGACCGTGCAGCTGCCGGCCGTGCCGTCGCTCTTGCGCACCGCCAGGTGCAGCTGGACCTCGGAGTCCGAGACCGTCTGGAAGATCGGCACCGAGCCGTTGATCTTGGTCTCGCGCAGCAGGTAGGAGCCCCCCAGCCAGACCACCAGGCCCAGGCCCAGCACGCCGCAGACCGCGCCGACCACCTTCAGGCGGCGGTCCGAATCGCGGTCGCCGCGCCGGCCGTAGCGCCCCTCGGGCAGCTGCGGGGTGGTGGTGCTCGCGTTCATCGGACCCAGTCCTCTCCTGAGGGGAGGGCCGCGTGGGTGGTGCGGGGGAATGCGACGCTCCTCCAGTCCGTCACTATAGGAGGGGCACGCCCACGGCCGGTCCGGCGGGGGCGGGGCTCGACCGGTCCGGAACACGTCCGCGGCCGGTCCCGCGTTGACGCGGCCCCGAGGTGAGCGGCTCGTACGGTGGGCGGACCGGACTTCGCGGAACGCCCGATGATGTGGAAGGAACGCAAGGCGTTGACTGAGCAGTTGCGACTGATGGCGGTGCACGCCCACCCGGACGACGAGTCCAGCAAGGGCGCGGCCACCATGGCCATGTACGTCGAGCAGGGAGTGGACGTGCTCGTGGCCACCTGCACGGGGGGCGAACGCGGGTCGGTTCTCAACCCCAAGCTGCAGGGGGACCCGTACATCGAGGAGAACATCCACGAGGTGCGCCGCAAGGAAATGGACGAGGCCCGGGCGATCCTGGGCGTCAAGCAGGCCTGGCTGGGCTTCGTCGACTCCGGCCTGCCCGAGGGGGACCCGCTGCCCCCGCTGCCCGAGGGCTGCTTCGCCCTGCAGGACGTGAAGGAGGCGGCCGAGCCGCTGGTCCGGCTGATCCGCGAGTTCAAGCCGCAGGTCATCACGACCTACGACGAGAACGGCGGCTACCCGCACCCGGACCACATCATGACCCACAAGATCACCATGCTGGCCTTCGACGCCGCCGGTGACCCGGACGCCTACCCGGAGGCCGGCGAGCCCTGGCAGCCGCTGAAGGTCTACTACAACCACGGCTTCCCGATGGGCCGCATCCGCGCCCTGCACCAGTACCTCACCGAGCACGGCCACGACTCGCCGTACGGCGAGTGGATCGCGGGCTGGGAGAAGAGCGGCCGCAAGGAGCGCGAGATCACCACCCGGGTGCAGTGCGGCGACTGGTTCGAGACCCGCGACCGCGCCCTGATCGCGCACGCCACCCAGATCGACCCCGACGGGCCGTGGTTCCGCGTCCCGCTGGACGTCCAGCGCGAGGTCTGGCCCACCGAGGACTACGAGCTCGCCCGTACCCTGATCGACGTGGACCTGCCGGAGGACGACCTGTTCGCCGGCCTGCGCACCCCCACCCTGGCGGCCGAGGCCGCCGACACGCGCGACTGACCCACCCCCCGATGGCCCGGCTCCGCGTGAGCCGGGCCACCATAGAGATATGAGCGCTCCCGTGCACCTCGTCCACCTCGCCGCCGACCTCGCCGTCGACGACGCCAAGGTCACCCCCGGTCTCCTCGGCTTCGTCGTCTTCGCCGCCCTCGGCGTGGCGACGTGGTTCCTGGCCAAGTCGATGAACCGGCAGTTCAAGAAGGTCGACTTCGCGGAGGAGCCGGAGTCCCCCAAGGAGTGACACGCCAGCCCCCGGCCGGGCGCTGATGCACGCTCTCCGGGACCACCAGGTCGATGCCGGTCGACTCCCTCGCTCCCGGTCGGCACGCGAAGGTCGTCTCCGGCGGGTGCATCGACTTCCCGGCTGACGAGAACTCCGCCCCCGATTTCGTCGCGATCCTGCGGGAGGACGCGCAGCGGCAGGGCGAGCGCTACGGCTCGGGTACGGCGCCGTCACCCAGGGCTGCGGCGCGCAGGGCGGCGGCCAGGCGGACGACGGGCTCGGCCGGCGGCTCGGGGAGCCGGGCCAGCAGCAGGCGCCGCAGCTCCTGCGGGCCACCGCGCACCGGCAGGACGCGCACCCCGGGCGGTGCGGCGGTGGCCATCGCGGGCGAGACGGTGGTCAGCCCGAGGCCCGCGGCGACGAGATGCAGCTTCGCCAGCCAGTCCCGGGCCGTGTGGACGATCTCGGGCCGTTCGTCCAGACCCGGTCACACCCCCAGCAGCCGGTCTCTCGGCGTGTTCGGAGGGACGGTCCCCACAGCGGGCCGGGGGGGCTGGGATACTGCCCCTCATGGTGAATCGACTGGTGCATGCCCAGTCGCCGTATCTCCAGCAGCACGCCACCAATCCTGTGGACTGGTGGGAGTGGGGAGAGGAGGCGATGTCGGAAGCAGCACGGCGGGACGTACCCATCCTCCTCTCGGTCGGGTACGCGGCCTGCCACTGGTGCCACGTGATGGCGCACGAGAGCTTCGAGGACGCCGGGCTCGCCGGATACCTGAACGAGCGGTTCGTCGCCGTGAAGGTGGACCGGGAGGAGCGGCCGGACGTCGACGCCGTCTACATGGAGGCGGTGCAGGCCGCGACCGGCCAGGGCGGGTGGCCGATGACGGTGTTCCTCACGCCCGACAAGGAGCCGTTCTACTTCGGCACCTACTTCCCGCCGCAGCCCCGGCACGGCATGCCGTCCTTCCGGCAGGTCCTGGAAGGCGTCGACGCGGCCTGGCGGGACCGGCGCCAGGAGGTCGCGGAGGTCGCCGGGCGGATCCGGGCCGACCTCGCCGAGCGCGCCGCCGTCTACTCCGCCGGCGCCCACCACCCGCCCGCCGGCGCGGATCTGCACCAGGCGCTGGTCGCCCTCAGCCGGGAGTTCGACCAGGCCCGCGGCGGCTTCGGCGGCGCGCCCAAGTTCCCGCCGGCCATGGTCGTCGAGTTCCTGCTGCGCCACCACGCCCGCACCGGCTCCGAGGCGGCGCTGGAGATGGCCGTCCGCACCGGCGAGGCGATGGCCCGCGGCGGCATCCACGACCAGCTCGGCGGCGGCTTCGCCCGGTACGCGGTCGACGCCGACTGGGTGGTGCCGCACTTCGAGAAGATGCTGTACGACAACGCCCTGCTGCTGCGCGCCTACCTGCACCTGTGGCGCGCGACCGGCTCCCCGCTGGCACGCCGGGTGGCGCTGACCACCGCGGACTTCCTGCTGCGCGAACTGCGCACTGCCGAAGGCGCGTTCGCGTCCGCCCTGGACGCCGACAGCCTCGACGAGGAGACCGGGCAGTCCACCGAGGGCGCCTACTACGTGTGGGAGCCCAGCCAGTTGGTCGACCTGCTCGGGCCGGCCGACGCGGCCACCGCCGCCCGGCTGTTCACGGTCACCGCCGACGGCACCTTCGAACACGGCACCTCCGTCCTCCAACTCCTCGCCGACCCCGAGGACTTCGCCGAGTACGAGGCCATCCGCGCCCGACTGTTCGAGGCCCGCGCCCAGCGGCCCGCCCCGGCCCGCGACGACAAGGTCGTCGCCGCGTGGAACGGCCTGGCCATCGCCGCCCTCGCCGAGACCGGCGCCCTGCTGGAGCGCCCCGACCTCGTCGAGGCCGCCGAACGCGCCGCCGACCTGCTGCTCGCCGTCCACCTCACCCCCGACGGCCGGCTGCTGCGCACCTCCCGCGACGGCCGGGCCGGTACCAACGCGGGCGTCCTGGAGGACTACGCCGACACCGCCGAAGGCTTCCTCGCCCTGTACGCCGTCACCGGCGAGGCCACCTGGCTGCAACTGGCCGGCGGACTCCTCGACACCGTGCTCAAGCACTTCACCGACGAGGCCTCCGGCGCGCTCTACGACACCGCCGACGACGCCGAGGAACTCATCCGGCGCCCCCAGGACCCCACCGACAACGCCACCCCCTCCGGCTGGACGGCCGCCGCCGGCGCCCTGCTCACGTACGCCGCCTACACCGGCTCGGACCGGCACCGGACGGCCGCCGAGCGCGCCCTCGGCATCGTCGGCGCGCTCGCGTCGCGGGCCCCCCGGTTCATCGGCTGGGGCCTCGCCGTAGCCGAGGCGCTGCTCGACGGGCCGCGCGAGGTCGCCGTCGTCGGCCCGGCGGACGACCCGGCCACCGCCGCGCTGCGCCGGGCCGCGCTGCTCGGCACCGCGCCGGGCGCGGTCCTCGCGGTCGGTTCGCCGGCGGACGGGGACGGCGAGGTGCCACTGCTGGCCGACCGGCCGCTGGTCGGCGGGGCGCCCGCCGCGTACGTCTGCCGGCACTTCGCCTGCGACGCGCCGACCACCGACCCGGCGGTGCTGGGGGAACGGCTGGGCGTAGCGGTCGAGTAGGGCCGACCCGGGGGGTAGGGCCGACCCGGCGGGTAGGGTCGGCCGGTCGAGTGGGCCGGCCCTAAATCGCTGGTGGGTGGGGGTCGGCCGGGGCAAGAATGGCCCATGACCTGGACGTTCACCACCTCCCTCGACGACTTCCGCGCCCACGCGGGTGACTTCCTCGCCGCCCACCCGGCCCAGAACACGGTGCTGCTCACCGTCGTGCACCGGCTGGCCGAACGCGGACCGGACGTGTTCGGGGAGCGGCCGCCGGCCTTCGGCTGGTGGCGCGGCCCGGCGGGCGGTTCGGCGGGAGGTCCGGTCGAGGGCGCCTTCCTGCGGACGCCGCCGTTCGGCCCGCGCCTCTCCGTCATGCCGGAGGCCGCGGCCGCCGAGCTGGCGGTCGAACTGGCCGCCGCCGGCGCCGAGTTCACCGAGGTGTCCGGGGTCGGCGGGGGTGCGGACGCGGTCCGGGCCTTCGGCGCGGCCTGGACCGCCGCCACCGGCGCCGGCCAGTCCGTCCGCTTCAACGAACGGCTGTACCGGCTCGACGAGTTGACCGACCCGCCGCGCCCCCCGGCCGGCCGCTACCGGTCCGCCGCACCGGACGACCGCGACCTGGCGATCCGCTGGTACGAGGAGTTCCTGGTCGAAGCCGGTGTCGATCTGCCCAACATCCCCCAGGCCGTCGACGACCGCATCGCCTCCGGTCGCCTCCACCTCTGGGAGGACCGGGGCCACCCGGTCGCACTCGCCGGCAGCAGCCCGGTGATCGCCGGGATGTCCCGCATCGGCCCCGTCTACACCCCCGCCGACCAGCGCGGACGAGGCTATGCCAGCGCCGTCACCGCCGCCGCCTCCGCCCACGCCCTCGCCGAGGGCGCCACCGAGGTGCTCCTCTACACCGACCTCGCCAACCCGACCAGCAACTCCATCTACCAGCAGATCGGCTACCGGCCGGTCGAGGACTGCCTGATCCTGGACTTCCAGGCGTGACGCATCCTCACGCGTAGTCGACCGGGTGCCCGCCGACGACCTTGGTGTTGAACGGGTCGTCGGCGGCGGTACCCGTGGGTCCCGGCAGGTGGTCGGCGTTCTGGTAGGTCTGCGCGCAGGTGAGGAGGTTCCCGCCGGCCGACTTCATCTCGTTCGCGAGGTCGTCCAGCAGCTTCTTCCAGGCCGCACCGCACCCCTGCAACGCCGGACCGCTCTGCCAACCCACCAGCCCCCCGGCCGCCTTGGCAGTCGGCTCCGCCAACTTCGCGGTCCCGTCCGGGACTTTCCCGGCCACCGTCAGCGCGTTGTTGCCCGCGGCCGTCAACTCGCCCGGCTTGACGGTGAATCCCGGATCGCTCGCCATCGTGTCCCCCCGGACGTCGGTGTCGGCCGTGGGAGCTATGGTAGCCCTGAGTGCATTGGATAGTGCCTGAGGGTAACGGGGGATTCGGGATGGACCTCGCAAGCCTGAAGAACGCCAGACCGGCGGATCTGTACGCGGTGGCGGACGCGTACGACGCGCTGTGCAAGGCGTACGGGCAGCACACCACCGACTGGAAGGGCGGCACCGCGGACCGCGTCCACGGGTCCGGGTGGAGCGGACCGGCGGCGGCCGCCGCGATCCCGGTGCTGGACGGCATCGCCGGCAAACTGGGTGCGGCGGCGACCGAACTGCACTGCATCGCCGCGGAGTTACGGGACTGCGCCGACTCCCTCACGCTCGCCCAGGGCAAGCTCCGCCAGGCGCTCGCCGACGCGCAGGCGAAGGGCCTGTCGGTCGGCGATGACGGGGCGGTGAGCTGGCCCCCGGCGAGCAGCCCCTTCCAGAGCACCGACTGGGAGGCCAAGCAGAAGGCGGCGGCCGAGGACATCGGCAAACGGATCGGCGCGGCGCTGTCCGAGGCCGCCCGGATCGACCAGGGGCTAGCCGGCGAGCTCAAGAAGTACACCGGCCACGCCACCGACAAGTCCGGCCTGGACGCCAGGACGGCGAGCGCGGACGTCTACCTGCTGCAGTTCGGCGAGGCGGCCAACCCCGGCTGGCAGCTGAACATGCCGGGCAAGGATGCCACCCCGACGGACGTCAACTCCTGGTGGAAGGGGCTCGGCCCGGACGGGCAGCAGTGGTTTCTCAGCCACCACCCGGAGGTGCTCGGCAACCTCGACGGGGTGCCGGCTCAGGTGCGGGACCAGGTGAACCGGGCGCATCTGGAGGCTCTGATGGGCGATGTCATGAGGAAGCACAAGGACCACGTCCCGCTCACCCCCGACGAGAAGGACCTGTACGACCGCTACGGGCCCATCGTCAAACGGCTCGGCGCGGACGGAGCGGACCCGGAACGACCGCAGGTCTTCCTCCTCGGCCTCGGCAGTGAGGGCAAGGGCCGGGCGATCCTCTCGTACGGGAACCCGGACACCGCCACCAACATCTCCGCCTACGTGCCGGGGATCACCACCGACACCGCCAGTCTGGGGACGGAGGGCAACGTGCACGACGGGACCAACGAGGCGGAGAACGCGCTGAGCCTCTACCGCAGCGCGAGCAAGAAGGCTCCGGCCGGTCATTCGGTCGCCTCGATCGTCTGGCTCGGCTACGACCCGCCAGGGGCCGACCTCGGGGCCGCGTCGACGAAAGCGGGCAAGGACGGGGCCCCGGCGTACGCGAAGTTCCTGAGCGGAGTACGGGCGAGCCACGAGGGCGCCCAGCCACCGCACATCACCGCGATCGGGCACAGTTACGGCTCGTATCTGGTGGGTCAGGCCACCAGACTCGCCACCCGGCCCGGATCGCACGACGCGCCCCCGGACGACGTGGTCTTCCTCGGCAGCCCGGGCGTCGGTGTGGACAAGGCCTTCGACCTCAAGCTGCCGTCCGGCCACGTCTGGGTCGGTGCGGCCGACAACGACGTCGTGACGCACGTTCCGTCCAAGTTCAGCATCGACCCGGACGAACGCTGGTACGGGCGGGACCCGGCGAGCAAGCACTTCGGCGCGAACCGCTTCACCGTCGACGACTGGAGCCGGGGCAACCCCGTCGACGCGCACACCAAGTATCTGACGGGTCGCGGCGGGCCCTCGCTGGACAACATCGCGGCCATCGTCACCGGCAGCGGCGACGTCAAGCCGGCGGGCGGGCGATGAAGCGGCCACGCCGGGCGCTGGGTTGTTCCGTGGTGGCGGTGGCGGTGCTGGCCACCGGGGTGGGACTGTTCTACACCGGCTACGGGCCGATGGCTCTGAAGGATCGGGGCGCCCCTCAGCTTCGCCCGGGGGAGGCGAAGGGGCAGCTGGACGACACCCTGCGGGCAGCTGTGGGTGCGATAACCCCGTCGCTGGCCTACTTCGGCAGCGCCTACGTCGTGGACCGCGATCCGGAGCACGCCGACGGTGAGCCGAGCCTGCTGTCCCAGGTCATGGTCTCGACCAGGCTGCGGACGAAGGTGGCCCCGGCAAAGATGCCGGTGCTTGTGGACCAGATGGAGCAACTCTGGGGTGAGAGGTGCCGGAGTCAGGACAGCACCGTCGGACACGAGGCGAAGCACTACATCCAACTGAACTGCCCGGGGCGCGGTCAGGCAGGCTTCGAGCTCTTGGCGGTCAACACCCCGAGCGATCCGTTCTTCGATGTTTCGATGAGCGCAGAGGTGACCCCGGTCCGCTACCAGCCCGAGAAGGACTACGGCACCAGCCCGGTCGGCGGGCGGCTGACCGGGCACGAAACCGGGCCCGACCTCGACGACCCGTACTGGTCGCACTGACCGCCGTCACTCCCAGTCCCAGCGGATCCCCAGCAGGCAGGGCCGCAGGGCCGTAGCGACGAGGTGGACGCAGTGGTGGCCGTCGAGGGTCAACTCCTCGGTCTCGTAGGGGGCGTCGCCGGGGGAGTGGAGGGCGAAGCGGTGGCAGCGGACGGGGAGGGCGGCGGGGTGGAAGGTGATCTGGAGGACGTACTGGCCGGCGCCGGAGTTGAAGCCGCGGACGTATTCGCAGCTGGGGTCGGGCGAGGGGGCGTCGTCGAAGCCGTAGCCGAGCAGGTGGGTGTCGCCGGCGCGTAGGCGGCGGTCGAGGAGGAGTTCGGCGACGAGCAGGTGGTGGGCCTGGTCGCGGCGGATGCGGCCGGGGCGGCAGTTCTCCTCGGCGCGGACGCCGACGCGGGTGATGTCGCTGCCGGGGTCGCCCTGGTAGAGGGCGAGGTAGCGGTCGATGCCGTCGCGGTGGGCGCGCAGGGCGTGTTGGGAGTCGCGGCGGGCGAGTTGGCGGTCGGGGCCGATGCGGATGCGTTCGATGTGGGTGATGGTGTGCAGGCCGGTGTCGCGGGGGCCGGCGATGGTGGCGAGCAGGTCGTCGACGGCGGTGGCGGGGGAGATGAGGTCCCGGTAGGGGCGTACGGGCGGGGTGGCGGGGGTGGTGTCGGCGGCGCGGCGGGGGCCGAGCAGCCGGGTGAGGGAGTGTTCGGGGAGGTCGAGGACGTCTTCGAGGGCGGCGACGGCGCGTAGCGATTCGGGGCGCTCGGGGCGGCGGCGGCCCTGCTGCCAGTAGCTGAGGCTGGTGAGGCCGACGTGGACGCCGCGCAGCGCGAGGTGGCGGCGGACGCGGTGGAGGGCGAGGCCGCGGGTGGCGATGGCGGTGCGCAGGGCGAGGTGGAAGGGGCCGGTGCGCAGGGCGGCGGCGAGGTCGGCCGGGTCGGTGCGGTGGATGACGGCCTCCTGGGGGACGGGTGCGGGCAGACCGTGTTTGACCGTGAATATTCACATCCGGGCGGCCGTTTGTCATCCGGGTCGGCGTGCCGCGAGGGGGTTTCCCGGGTGGCGTTCACAGCGGGGGACGGCCGTTCACATCCGAACCGGGGCGTTCCGAAGGCCGTTGACCCGCCTCTGTCAACGGCGCGATGCTCATGGCGCGATCCGGACCGCGCCCCCACACAGCACCCCGCTCCGTTTGTGCAAGGAGGCACCTCCCCCATGCCAGTTCCACGGATACGGCTGCGTCGCGCGGTCTCACTGCTCGCCCTCGGCGTGCTGGGCCCGGCGCTGACCGCCGCGGTGGCCGCTCCCGCGGTCGCCGCCCCCGCCCAGGACGTCCTCCAGGGCCGTGCCTCGGCGCAGGTCCGCCAGGCCGCGGCGCCCGGCAGCACGGCCGATCTGGCCGGCACCTTCAAGAAGCTCAACATCACCATGCAGCAGCAACAGCAGACCAACTGGTGCTGGGCGGCGAGCGGGAACACCATCGCCACCTGGTTCGGCTACAACTACAGCCAGAACCAGTTCTGCAACGCCGCGTTCGGCCGCTCGGTCAACTCCAGCTGCCCCAACAGCCAGGCCTCGCTGGCCGACGTGCAGAACGGGCTGAACTGGGTCGGCATCAACCCGGGTTCGTACGTCACCGGGTACCTGCGCTACAACACGGTGCAGACCGAGGTGGACGCGAACCGGCCGATCGAGACCCGGATCCAGTGGAGCTCCGGCGGCGGGCACATGCACGTCGTCTACGGCTACGACACCGGCAACAACTGGGTGTACTGGGGCGACCCGTGGCCGTCCAACTACCGCTACAACTGGGCGGACTACGGGTACTACGTGAACAACGACACGTTCTCGTGGACCCACTCCCTGTACCGGATCGGCGCGTGAGGGGCGACCATGACTGACTTCGGAAAGGCCCGTCGGGCCGCCGTCGCCGCCCTGCTCGCCGCCGGCCTCGGGCTGGCGCTCGCCCCGGCCGCGCACGCGGACGGGCCGGCCGGCGCCCCGGTGCCGGTGCCCGCCGCGGACCTGGCCGAGGCCCGCGGCGTGGTCCAGGACCAGGCCGTCCTCGACAAGGTGGGCCACTTCTTCGCCCGCAAGGGCGTCCCGCCGACCCAGCAGCTGACCATCGGCGCGGCCGAGGAGGCGCAGGCGGCGAGCGCGGCCGCGCCGCGACTGGCCGGGGACACCGTGCCGGTGTACACCCTGGACGCGGGCTTCGTGGCCGGCACCCCGGGCGCGCCGGTGGCGAAGGCCGAGTTCACCGCGAGCAAGGTGGTCGCGGCGGACGGCCAGGCGGCCTCGGTGTGGACGGTCCGGCAGGGTGACACCTGGCGGGTGGTCAACATCGCCTCCGGAGGCGACGAGAGCGACTACGCGGCGAAGGCCGCCGGCAGCGGCGGCGGGACCGCGTTCCGCGAGCCGCAGGTGAACGCCTGGTACGTGCTGCGCGACGGCCGGGTGCTGCCGCTGGACGACGAGGCCCGGCGCTCGGTGGGCGCGGGCGGGGTGTCGCTGGCCGCGTACCAGAAGCTGGTGCACCAGCGGTACGGGGACAAGCTGCCCGGCTCGGCGTACGACCGGGAGGGCAAGGGCGGCGGCTACCGGCTGGCGGCCGACCCGGAGCCGGCGGCGGGCGGCGGTTCGGTGCTGCCGGCCGTGACGGCGGCCGCGGCCCTGGGCGCCACCGCGCTCGTGGGCGCGGGTGCGGTCCTGCGGCGGAGGGCGGGCGCCCGACGGGGGTAGGGCCCCTCGGGCGCGCCACGCGCGGGACGCGGCGGGGTCCGGCCAACACGGCCGGGCCCCGCCGTCGTGCGTACGGACCCTTGCTTCCCCGCGAACGCCCCGGGTTCACACCCCGGTGATCACCGCGCCGCGGTCGCGCGACCGCGCTCCGTGGCGTGTCCTGGAAGTGCTGCTTCCGCACATGGAATTGACGCAACGTTGATCTGTCGTTCGCCGCCCGGGGGCAGCCCCGAGTGACGGACGGTAGATACCATGTGGCAATCGGTCAGTGCTGGCCGACGCGTGCCGAGAGCGGAGAAGGGGTGGGGCAGCAGGAGCCGACCACGAGCCCGGCGCCGGGAAAGGGGAGTCGAATGGCCGACAGGGAGTCGAGCGCCCAGGTGTGGGGCGCGGCAGTGGTGGTGGCGTCCGCGCTCGCCGTGGTCGCGGCCTACCTGATCAACGGGGCGATGCTGGTCCTGGCCGTCGCCGGGGTCGAGGTGCTGCTGCTCATGGTCTACGTCGGCCGGCGCTGGCGGATGCTCCATCAGCCGCCCGCTCCGCGCGGGCACCGGCCGTCGGCCACGACCCCGGACGCCGCGCACTGCGAGCGCTGCCGCCGGGCCCGCGAGGCGCTGGACGCCCGGCAGGCGCGCGGCCGCGCCGCCCGTCCGACGGTGGAGCAGGAGCCGTGGCCGGAGGCCGGCGTGGCGGACCGCCCGTCGTACCCGCGCCGCTCGCAGGGCCGGGCGCCGCACGAGCGCCCCTGGACGGCGGAACGGGCGGTCGCCCGGTCCGTGGACCGCGCGACCGCCCGCCGTGGCGCGTCGGGTTCAGCCGACCGCGCTGTACGCCACCAGTGAGACCCCGACGTACTGCACGATGAACGCCCCCAGGGTGAAGGCGTGGAACACCTCGTGGAAGCCGAACCAGCGCGGTGACGGATTGGGCCGCTTGAGCCCGTAGACCACGCCGCCGATGCTGTAGAGCACTCCGCCGACGATCATCAGCACCAGGACGGCGACGCCGCCGGTGCGCAGGAAGTCCGGCAGGAAGAAGGCGGCGGCCCAGCCGAGCGCGAGGTACACCGGCGTGTACAGCCAGCGCGGCGCGCCGACCCAGAACACCCGGAACGCTATCCCGGCCAGCGCGCCGCCCCAGACCGCCCAGAGCAGCACCTGCTGGGCGGCGCCCTGCAGGAGCAGGATCGTGAACGGCGTGTAGGTGCCCGCGATGATCAGGAAGATGTTCGCGTGGTCCAGCCGGCGCAGCACGGCGTCCCCGCGCGGGCCCCAGTCGAAGCGGTGGTAGACCGCACTGACCCCGAACAGCAGCCAGGCGCTGATCGAGTAGATCGCGCAGGCGATCTTGGCGGGGGTGGAGTCGGCCAGGCAGATCAGCACGATCCCGGCGGCGACGGTGGCGGGGAACATCCCGGCGTGCAGCCAGCCGCGCCACTTCGGCTTGCGCTCCGCACTCTCGATCTCCGTGCTCTCGACGAGCTCAGCAGTCATGCGCAGCATGCTACCCGCTACCTACGGCGCCGTAGGTTACTCGTGCGTAGTGAAGTGGCGATCATCACTCTTGGACGTTTTGGAGTATTCGAGGTGGGCGCGGGGGCGTCCCGGCCGGGATGTGGACGACCTATTACCAGCCAGTAACCATACTTACTGTAGTAAAAGATGGGTCAATTTCGACGCTGCGCCGCAGTTTGGCGTCGAGGCCGGAGCTACGCTGCAAGCACCCTCAGACCCCCGCTACGCCACCTCCTCGCCGAGATGGCGTGAAACGGAGCGATCGTGTCGTACGAGATCTCTGCTCTCAGCGCATCCGCGCCCACCCGCCACCAGCGCCTGCTGGCCTGGGTGAACGAGATCGCCGAGCTCACCCAGCCGGACCGCGTCGAGTGGTGCGACGGCTCCGACGAGGAGTACCAGCGCCTCGCGGACCTGCTGGTGGCTCAGGGCACCTTCAAGAAGCTGAACGAGGAGAAGCGCCCCAACTCCTACTACGCCGCCTCGGACCCCACGGACGTGGCGCGTGTGGAGGACCGCACCTACATCTGCTCCGAGCAGGAGAAGGACGCCGGCCCGACCAACAACTGGAAGGCCCCCGCCGAGATGCGGGAGGTCTTCCAGGGCGAGAAGGGACTGTTCCGCGGCGCGATGAAGGGCCGCACGATGTACGTCGTGCCCTTCTCGATGGGCCCGGTCGGCTCCCCGCTGGCCGCGTACGGCGTCGAGATCACCGACTCCGCCTACGTCGCCGTGTCGATGCGCGTGATGACCCGCATGGGCAAGGCGGTGCTGGACCAGCTCGGCGAGGACGGCGACTTCGTCCGCGCCGTGCACACCGTCGGCGCCCCGCTGGCCGAGGGGCAGGCGGACGTGCCGTGGCCGTGCAACAGCACCAAGTACATCTCGCACTTCCCGGAGACCCGGGAGATCTGGTCCTTCGGCTCCGGCTACGGCGGCAACGCCCTGCTCGGCAAGAAGTGCTACGCGCTGCGCATCGCCTCGACCATGGCCCGCGACGAGGGCTGGCTGGCCGAGCACATGCTGATCCTCAAGCTCACCCCGCCGTCCGGTGAGGCCAAGTACGTGGCTGCCGCCTTCCCGTCGGCCTGCGGCAAGACCAACCTGGCCATGCTCCAGCCGACCGTCCCGGGCTGGAAGGTCGAGACGATCGGCGACGACATCGCCTGGATGCGCTTCGGCGCCGACGGCCAGCTGTACGCCATCAACCCGGAGGCCGGCTTCTTCGGCGTCGCCCCCGGCACCGGCGTGGACACCAACGCCAACGCCATCGACACCCTGTGGGGCAACACGGTCTTCACCAACGTCGCCCTGACCGACGACGGCGACGTGTGGTGGGAGGGCCTGACCGAGGAGCCCCCGGCGCACCTCACCGACTGGCGCGGCAACGACTGGACCCCCGAGTCCGGCACCCCGGCCGCCCACCCGAACGCCCGCTTCGCCGTCCCAGCCGCGCAGTGCCCGACCATCGCCCCCGAGTGGGAGGACCAGGCGGGCGTGCCGATCTCGGCGATCCTGTTCGGCGGCCGCCGCGCCACCGCCGTCCCGCTGGTGACCGAGTCCTTCACCTGGCAGCACGGCGTCTTCCTCGGCGCCAACATCGCCTCCGAGAAGACCGCCGCCGCCGAGGGCACCGTCGGCGAGCTGCGCCGCGACCCGTTCGCGATGCTGCCGTTCTGCGGCTACAACATGGGCGACTACTTCGCCCACTGGCTGAAGGTCGGCGCCCAGGCGGACGCCGCGAAGCTGCCGAAGATCTACTACGTCAACTGGTTCCGCAAGAACGCCGAGGGCAAGTTCGTCTGGCCCGGTTACGGCGAGAACAGCCGCGTGCTCAAGTGGATCGTCGAGCGCCTGGAGGGTACCGGCGAGGGCGTCGAGACCCCGATCGGCGTGCTGCCGACCGTCGAGGGCTTCGACCTCGGCGACCTGAAGCTGACCAAGGAAGACCTCGACCTGCTCTTCACCGTGGACGCCGACATCTGGCGCCAGGAGGCCGCGCTGGTGCCGGCCCACCTGGAGCTGTTCGGCGACCACACCCCGAAGGAGCTGTGGGACGAGTACCGGGACCTGGTCGCGCGTCTCGGCTGAGCCTGAGCCTCAGACGAGCGAGAGGCCGGCGCGCGGCACGAACCGTGCGCCCGCCGAGCGACAGGACGGCCGGAGTTCCGCCGGGCGGTCTTTCCCCGACCAAGGAGACCGCCCGGGCCGGAACTCCGGCCGTAGTGCTTTTCCGGCCCACCGGCCCCACCGGCCCACCGATCAGGACCGGTCAGGGCTGGACGTAGCCGCTCAGGAAGTCGCCGATCCGGGTCACCGCGTCGGTGATCTCCTCCGGCCTGGGCAGCGTGACCAGCCGGAAGTGGTCCGGCTCGGGCCAGTTGAAGCCGGTGCCCTGGACCAGCAGGATGCGCTGGGAGCGCAGCAGGTCCAGCACCATCTGGGCGTCGTCCTTGATCTTGTAGACCTTCGGGTCCAGCCGCGGGAACGCGTACAGCGCGCCCTTGGGCTTGACGCAGCTGACCCCCGGGATCTCGTTGAGCAGCCGGTACGCGGCGTCGCGCGAGGCCAGCAGCCGCCCGCCGGGCAGCACCAGGTCCCGGATCGACTGCCGGCCGCCGAGCGCGGCGGCCACCGCGTGCTGGGCGGGCATGTTGGCGCACAGCCGCATCGAGGCGAGGGTGGCCAGGCCCTCGATGTAACTGTGGGCGCGGTGCCGGTCGCCGGAGAGCACCATCCAGCCGGAGCGGAAGCCCGCGACCCGGTAGGCCTTGGACAGGCCGTTGAAGGTGACGCAGAAGAGGTCCGGAGCCAGGGTGGCCAGCGGGATGTGCTCGGCGTCGTCGTAGAGGATCTTGTCGTAGATCTCGTCCGCGTAGACGATCAGCTGGTGCCGACGGGCGATCTCGACGATGCCCTCCAGCACCTCGCGCGGGTAGACCGCGCCGGTCGGGTTGTTCGGGTTGATCACCACGATCGCCCGGGTCCGGTCGGTGACCTTGGCCTCGATGTCGGCGAGGTCCGGGTACCACTCGGCCTGCTCGTCGCAGCGGTAGTGCACCGCGGTGCCGCCGGCCAGCGAGACCGAGGCGGTCCAGAGCGGGTAGTCGGGGGCCGGGACGAGCACCTCGTCGCCGTCGTCCAGCAGCGCGGTCATGGCCAGCTGGATCAGCTCGGAGACGCCGTTGCCGAGGAAGACGTCCTCGACGCCCAGCCCGTGCAGGCCGCGGTCCTCGTAGTGCATGACCACCGCGCGGCGGGCGGAGAGCAGGCCCTTGGAGTCGCCGTACCCGTGCGCGGTCGCGAGGTTGCGCAGGATGTCCTGGAGAATCTCGGGCGGTGCCTCGAAGCCGAAGAGGGCGGGGTTGCCGGTGTTGAGCTTGAGAATGCGGTGGCCCTGGTCCTCCAGCCGCATCGCCTCGTCGAGTACCGGGCCGCGGATGTCGTAGCAGACATGGGCGAGCTTGCTGGACTGGATGACCTGCATGACCGCTTACTTTAGGGGCACATCCGGGCACTTCAGCGCGCGTCCGGGGACGCGCGCCGGACTGCCCGGAGCGGCCTCCTTGGATCGGCAGGTGGGGGCGTCGGCCGACCTTCCAAACCAGGGGCGTGTTGTCCAGGATGTCCCTGTACATGAGGAAATCGGGCGGTGGTCTCGTCCGGGACGAGATGGACGGCACACGGTTGCACCGGCAGCGCGCCCGCCGAGCGGGTCTTCGCCACGACCGTCGCCCCCGTTGGATGATGTGGCCGGTGCGCCCCGCCCGGTCGCCGGGCGCCGCACGGCCGTACGGGTGTCGATCGAGAGGGGGGGTGCGCCGGTGCTGGTAGCCGCAGTCGGTGCGGGGCTGGCCGCGATCCTGGTGGCTCCGCTGCTGCGCGGGCTGGTCGCCCGGTTCGCCGTGCCGGAGGGCGAACCCTGGTGCGGCGCCTGCCCGTTGTGCGGGCGCGAGGTGCTGCTGCTGCCGCCGACCGGGCGCTGTCCGGGCTGCCGGGAGCGGCTGGGCGCGGGTGCCTGGTCGGTGGAGCTGGTGGCGGCCGTCGTCGCGGTCGTGGTGGCGTACGCGGCGCACGGGCCGTCGGCCGCGGCGCTGGCCTGGGCGGCCGGGCTCGGTGTGGTGCTCGGCTTCGTCGACGCCCGGGTGCGCCGGCTGCCGTACCGCCTGGTCCTGCCGCTGGCCGGCGGGGTGGCCGCGCTGCTGGCGGTGGCGGCGCTGGCCGAGGGGCGGCCGGGGGTGCTGCTGCGCTGCCTGCTGGTGGCGTGCGCGGTCGGTGCGCTGCTCGAACTGTTGGTCTGGCTGGGCGGGTTGGGCCCGGGGGACTCCCCGCTGGGGTTCGCCCTGGGCGGGCTGCTCGGCTGGTACGGCTGGCCGGTGGCGGCGGGCGGGCTGTTCGCCGCGGTGGTGCTGGCCGGGTTCTGGGCGATCCTGCGGGCCGCCGCCGCGCTGGCCCGCCGGTGCCCGGTGCGCGGACTCGACGTCCCGGTGGGCCCGTTCCTGCTGCTCGGTGCGCTGCTGGCGGTGCTGGCCCGGTAGCGCCCGGCACGCGGCCTCCGGACGCCGCCCGGGCCCCGGACGCGGGCGGGGCCCGCCGTACCGGTCGGGTACGGCGGGCCCGCCGCCGGCGCGCAGGCCCCACCCTCAAGGAGCGGCGCGCCGGGGGGAGTTACGGCATCTTGTGGACGAACGGGCCGACCGCGTTGGAGAACGCGTTGCCGTTGTTGGCGTCCCAGTTGGTGGACCAGGTCATCGCGCCGCGGATGGAAGGCCACTTGGCCGGCGGGACGAAGCTGCCGCAGTTGTTGCCGGTGGCCAGGCAGTCCAGCGCGTTGTTCACCACCGTCGGCGAGACGTAGCCGCCGCCGGCGGCCTTGGCGGAGGCGGGGACGCCGATGCCGACCTGGTCGGGCCGCAGGCCGCCCTGGATGTGGGTGCAGACCTGCGAGGTGATGAAGTCGATGGTGCCCTGGTTGTAGACCTTGCCGTCGCAGCCGTTCATGCCGCCCGAGTTGTAGAACTGGGTGTTGACGACGGTGAGGATGTCCTTGGTGTTCAGCGCCAGCTGGAAGTAGGTGCCGGAGGTGCTGTACATCCCGATCGTCTCGGGCGCCATGGTCAGGACGAAACCGGGGCCGACCTTGGCCTGCAGGGCGTGCAGCGCGGTGCCGAGCGGGCCGGCCTGGACGCCGTTCTCCAGGTCGACGTCGATGCCGTCGAAGCCGTAGTCCTTGATGATCGAGTACGCGCTGTTGGCGAAGTTGTTGCCGGCGGTGGCGTCGCCGACGGTGATCGCGCCGTTCTGGCCGCCGATGGAGAGGATGACCTTCTTGCCGGCCGCCTGCTTGGCCTTGATGTCGGCGCGGAACTGCGCGTCGGTGTAGCCGCCGAGAGCCTTGGACAGGCCCGGGTCCAGGGTGAAGCTGATCGCGCCGGTCTGGGTCGGCACGGCGTCGGCGAAGGAGACCGCGATGATGTCGTACGCGTTCTGCACGTCGCTCAGGCGCTGCGGGGTCGAGCCGTTGTCGAAGTTCTGCCAGTAGCCGGTGACCGCGTGCGCGGGCAGGCCGGTGGCCGGCGGGGTGGTGGCGGTCGCGGTGGCCGTGGGGGTCGGCGTCGCGGTCTGGGTGGGCGTCGCGGTCGCGGTCGAGGTGGCCGTCGGCGAGCTGGTCGCGGTGGGGGAGGAGGTCGCGGTGGCCGTCGCGGTCGGCGGGGTGGCCGTGGCGGTCGGGCTCGGCGTGGAGGTGCCGCCCGGGCCGACCAGGCTGACGTCGTCGGCGAGGTAGGCGCTCTGGCCGTACCAGCCGTGCAGGTAGACGGTGACGCTGGTGGCGTTCGCGCCGGTGGTGAAGGTGGTGGACAGCTGGTTCCAGCTGTTCTGGTTCGACCAGGCGGACGGGTCGGTGCCGCCGGTGCCGCGCGCGCCGAGGTAGACGTACGGCCCCTGCACCCAAGCGCTCAGCGTGTAGCTGGTGTTGGGCAGCACGCTGATGGTCTGGGTGCACTCGGCGGTGTCGCCGGCGCCCGGGGTGGCCTGCAGCGCGCCGGTGCCGGCGTGGACCGGGGAGGAGACGGTGGTCGCCGCGCCGGCGCAGGTCCAGCCGCCCAGCCCGCTGTCGAAGCCGCCGTTGGTGACCAGGTTGCCGACCGCCGCACTGGCGCCGCCGGCGAAGAGGGCCAGGCCGCCGCCGGCCAGGGCGAGGGCGGTGGCGCCGGCCGCGACGGCCGGGAGGGGGCTGCGCCGGCGCTTGTGCGCAGGCTGGTTCAGCGTACGGGCCATGGGATGACGCTCCTGGGGAGGAAGCGGCCGCCGCGGTGGGGGGCGCGGCGGCCGCGTGTGGGGGAGGGGAGGTCCGCTGTGGTGCGTGGGGGAGGGGCGGGGTGGTGGGGGTTCGTTCCGCCTTGGATCACAAGCTGGACTAGACCATTGCCGGTCGTCAAGCATTGGACAGTCGGCTTACGGATTCCTTAAGGATTCGGAGACCGTTCCGTGTCCGCCGTCCCGGCGCCCCGGCCGGGCCCGCGACACGCCCGCCGGGACGGATTTCGTACAGGACCGTGACCAGACCGCTACCTGCTGCTTTACCGTGCGCGTGCCCGCCGGAGTAGGCTGCGCCGGGGCGGTGACGCACCAGCTGAACGAGCACGGAGGGGCCGGGAATCATGGGTCTGCGCGATGTCGCGGAACGGACGCCGGGGCTGCGAACCCTGCTGGGCGGGATGTACGGGCTCTACGGCCGCCGGGTCGAGGTCCACCTCGCCCGCACCCCGCACCACATCGGCGTGATCCTGGACGGCAACCGCCGCTGGGCGAAGGCCGCCGGCGGCTCCACGGTGTACGGCCACCAGCGCGGTGCCGACAAGATCAGCGAGTTCCTCGGCTGGTGCGACGAGACCCACGTCAAGGTCGTCACCCTGTGGATGCTCTCCACCGACAACCTCGACCGCCCCGCCGACGAGCTCGTCCCGCTGCTCGGGATCATCGAGGACGCCGTCACCGGCCTGGCCGCCGCCCGCCGCTGGAAGGTCCACCCGGTCGGTGCGCTGGACCTGCTCCCTCAGCACACCGC
Organism: Kitasatospora sp. NPDC087314; assembly: GCF_044744365.1. Classification (NCBI taxonomy): domain Bacteria; kingdom Bacillati; phylum Actinomycetota; class Actinomycetes; order Kitasatosporales; family Streptomycetaceae; genus Kitasatospora; species Kitasatospora sp. NPDC087314. Next base: position 424,406 of record NZ_JBIUYE010000007.1, on the reverse strand, counting down.
CGACGTGCTCAAGCGGGCCGCCGAGGAGACCGCCGACATCGACGGCATCACCGTCAACGTCGCGGTCGGCTACGGGGGCCGGCACGAGATCGCCGACGCCGTCCGCTCGCTGCTCCAGGAGCACGCCGGGCGCGGCACCTCGATCGAGGAACTGGCCGAGATCCTCGACGTCGAGCACATCGCCGAGCACCTCTACACCCGCAACCAGCCCGACCCGGACCTGATCATCCGCACCTCGGGCGAGCAGCGGCTGTCCGGTTTCCTGCTCTGGCAGAGCGCGCACAGCGAGTTCTACTTCTGCGAGGCGTACTGGCCGGCCTTCCGCAAGGTCGACTTCCTGCGGGCGCTGCGCGCCTTCGAGCAGCGCAACCGCCGACTGGGCCTCTGACCGCCGAAGTGACCGCCGTAGGGCTGGCCTACCCGGGGCCCGCGTGAGGCCAAACGTTCACCGGCAATGATCCGTCAGTTCGCCGGGGGCGCGAATGCACCGCCCCTCGCCTGGGAATACTCCAGGCAGTCCGGTCCCGAGGCCACCGGGGCAGCGGGGGCCGGCTTGCCGCGGATGACGCAGGGTCATCCGCTCTGGAGGCCTAGTGGTCAGTTCCAAGAGCCGCCGGACGCCAGACCGGCGCACGTACGTTCTCGACACCAGCGTGCTCCTGGCGGACCCTCTCGCCATGACGCGCTTCGAGGAGCACGAGGTCGTCCTTCCGGTGGTGGTCGTCACCGAGTTGGAGGCCAAGCGGCACCATCCGGAGCTGGGCTACTTCGCCCGCCAGGCGCTGCGGCTGCTCGACGACTACCGCATCCGCCACGGCCGGCTCGACGAGCCGATCCCGGTCGGCGAGCTCGGCGGCACCATCCGGGTCGAGCTCAACCACTCCGACCTGTCGATACTGCCGGCCGGCTACCGGGTCGGCGGCGGCGAGGCGGACAGCCGGATCCTCGCGGTGGCCCGCAACCTGCAGGCCGAGGGGTACGACGTCACCGTCGTCTCCAAGGACCTGCCGTTGCGGATCAAGGCCAGCTCGGTGGGTCTGCTCGCCGAGGAGTACCGGGCCGAACTCGCGATCACCTCCGGCTGGACGGGCATGTCCGAGTTGCACGTCCCGGCCGATCGGGTGGACGCGCTGTTCGCGGCCGGCCACGACGCCGCGGTGGACGTCGAGGGCGCCGCCGAGTTGCCCGTCCACACCGGACTGGTGCTCACCTCGGAGCGGGGCCGGGCGCTCGGCCGGGTGACCGGCGACGGCCGGGTCCGGCTGGTGCGCGGCGAGCGCGAGGCGTTCGGGCTGCGCGGGCGCAGCGCCGAGCAGCGGGTGGCACTGGACCTGCTGCTCGATCCGGACGTCGGCATCGTCTCGATGGGCGGCCGGGCCGGCACCGGCAAGTCCGCGCTGGCGCTGTGCGCGGGGCTGGAGGCGGTGCTGGAGCGGGGGCAGCACCGCAAGGTGATGGTCTTCCGGCCGCTGTACGCGGTCGGCGGGCAGGAGCTCGGCTACCTGCCGGGCTCCGAGACGGAGAAGATGAGCCCCTGGGCGCAGGCGGTCTTCGACACCCTCTCCGCCGTCACCACCCCGGACGTGATCGAGGAGGTCATCTCCCGCGGGATGCTGGAGGTGCTGCCGCTGACCCACATCCGGGGGCGCTCGCTGCACGACGCGTTCGTGATCGTGGACGAGGCCCAGTCGCTGGAGCGCAACGTCCTGCTGACGGTGCTGTCCCGGATCGGCCAGGGCTCGCGGGTGGTGCTCACCCACGACGTGGCGCAGCGGGACAACCTCCGGGTGGGCCGGTACGACGGCGTGGTGGCGGTGGTGGAGAAGCTGAAGGGGCATCCACTCTTCGCCCACATCACGCTCACCCGCTCGGAGCGTTCGCCGATCGCGGCGCTGGTCACGGAGATGCTGGAGGACATCCACCCGTGATCCGTCCCTGACCGGGACATAGTCGGACAATACGGTCAATTCTCGGTACGGGGCCCGCTTCTGACGAGGCGGGCCCTCACCCCTTTCATCACATCGAGTGCTTTCCGTCCGGGAAACTCCCGTGCGGTGAATGTGAGATGCGCCACGCGAAGGGGAATTGCGTCGACAGCGTCCGGTGCGGCATGGTGAGGGTTCTGTCAGGCCCCGCGTACGGCGTGGCAGGGCTTCCGGACTCCGGGAGTCCGGCCCGGATGGTCCGCCAACTCCGGTCGGTGGACCGACAATTGAACACCGATGAGCCGTACGCCGCCCGATTCCAACGCCTGGTCGCCTCACCTCGACCGGACGCCGGGCCAGTACCTCCCGTGACCAGAGCACCGTGCGGAGGTCAGTGCCAAGGGGCATGTTGCGTCCGCACGGTCACGCGTGGGCGATGCTGGAAGGAATCCATGTGACTCGGATCTCGGTCCGGGGAGTCGCTGTGGCCTCTGCCACCGCCGTCACCGCTGTCGGTGCCGTCGTGGGTATGGCCTCGGGCAGCGAGGGCAAGACGACGCAGACGGTCGATGTCGCCGGCGCGACCCTGCTTGCCGAAGTCCCCTCTGGCGCCCAGGCGCAGACCATCAGTGACAACATCGGCCAGCAGGCGACCGCCCAGCAGGCCTCTGCCGACGCCGCCGCCAAGGCCGCCGCCGAGCAGAAGGCCGCCGAGGAGGCCGCGCGCCAGAAGGCCGCCGCGGACGCCCAGGCGAAGGCCGACGCCCAGGCCAAGGCCGACGCGGAGAAGGCGGCCAAGGCCGCCGACGACAAGCGCAAGGCCGACGAGGCCGCCGCCAACCGCTCCAAGGCCCGTTCGGCGATGGCTGCCACCGACAACAGCGCCCCGCCGGTCTCGGTCAGCCCCGGCTCGGTCCAGGACATCGCCCGGCAGGTCGTCGGCGACGACGCCCAGTTCCAGTGCTTCAGCCAGATCGTGAAGCGCGAGAGCGGCTGGGACTACACCGCGACCAACAAGAGCTCCGGCGCGTACGGCCTGGTCCAGGCGCTGCCCGGCACCAAGATGGCCTCGGCCGGTGCCGACTGGCGCACCAACCCGGCCACCCAGATCAAGTGGGGTCTGGGCTACATGAACAGCCGCTACGGCAGCCCCTGCGGCGCCTGGTCGTTCTGGCAGTCCCACAACTGGTACTAGGAGCCACCACCCCTGCGGTGGACTCCGTACGGCCCCCGGTCGCTCGTCGGATCCGACGAGCGACCGGGGGCCGTCGCTTTCCCGCCGGTCGGGCGGAGGGTCGGGCCGCGCCGCCCGGGCTGCGCTGACCAGTGCGCCCACGGGCGGTGCGGGCCCGGGTGCGGACGCGGGGCGCGGGAAGGGGTCCTGGTTGCCTCCCGCACCGGCAGGTCCGCCGACAGTTGGTCTGAGGCCGGGGCCGCTGAGACCGGGGCCGCTGAGGCCGTGATCTCGCCCTCCCCGGGGTCTCGTCCCGACTCCTCCCCAGCGATCCAGGTCCGAAACCATCTGAAACCTGGCGTTTTGCCCCGGTTTGATGACGGGGTTGTTCGAGCCGAACCCGCCGGGGGCCGGACTCGCCGCGCCCCCGCCCGGTAGCGTCATCCCTGACGGCCGTGGCGGGACCCACGGCGTACCGCCGGGTACGGCGGCTCAGCAGGGGAGCGGTGGTAGCGAGGATGGCGCGGGGCGGAAAGGCCTTCAAGGCCGTGGCCAAGGGCATGGCCGTGGTGGCGAGCGCGGCCGCCGTGATCGAACGGCGCCGGCGCGCCGCGATGGCGGCGGACCCGCACGAGCTCGCCGTCCCCGTGCTGGCCGGGGCGCCCGATCCGGTCCCGGCCCCGCGGGCCGAGCCCGCCGCGGCGCCGTCCTCCGAACCGGCGGCCGCGGCGGCCGCGGCCACCCCCGCGTCGGCCGCGCCGGCCGGCCTCGGACGGGAGTACCACCCCGGCCGGCCCGCCACCCCGGCCGAGGCCGTGCCCTGGGGGCTGCGGGTGGCCGCCGAGTCGACCTGGCGGCTGCTGCTGCTCGGTGCCGCGCTCTACGTCGTCTTCTACATCGTCGACATGCTGCGGTTGGTCGCCTTCGCGGTGCTGGCCTCGCTGCTGATCTCCGCGCTGCTGGAGCCGACGGTCTCCTGGCTGCGGCGGCACGGGGTGCCGCGCTCGCTGGCGGCGGGCGCGGTGTTCCTGAGCGGGTTGGCCGGCATCGGACTGGTCGGCTGGTTCGTGGTCTGGCAGGTGTCCACCAACCTGTCGAAGGTCACCAGTCGCGTGCAGGACGGTGTGAACACGCTGCGGGACTGGCTGAGCACCGGGCCGCTGCACCTGACCCAGCAGCAGATCAACGACTACGCCGACCAGATCGGCAAGGCGATCACCACCAACACCGACCAGATCACCTCGGCCAGCCTGACCGGCGCGCAGATCGCCGTCGAGGTGCTGACCGCGGTGGCGCTGGCCTTCTTCACCACCTTCTTCTTCCTCTACGACGGCGCGCGGATCTGGAACTGGGCGCTGCGCGGGCTGCCCCGGCACTCCCGCTTCGCCATGGCCGGCGCCGGCCCGAAGGCCTGGGCGACGCTCACCGCGTACGTGCGCGGCACCGTCTGCGTGGCCTTCATCGACGCGGTCTGCATCGGCATCGGCATCGATCTGCTGGGCGTGCCGATGGCGATGCCGCTGGCCGTGATCATCTTCCTGGGCGCCTTCGTCCCGCTGGTCGGCGCCCTCGTCACCGGCACGGTCGCGATGCTGATCGCCCTGGTCACCGAGGGGCCGTGGACGGCGCTGATGGTGCTGATCGTGCTGGTCGCGGTGATGCAGGTCGAGAGCCACATCCTCCAGCCGCTGATCCTCGGCCGCGCCGTCCGGGTGCACCCGCTGGGCGTCGTCCTCGGCGTCGCGGCCGGCGGCATCATCGGCGGCATCGGCGGTGCGGTGGTGGCCGTCCCCCTGATCGCCGTCACCAACACCGTGATCACCCACCTGCGCCGGCGCAACGAGGCCGGTCAGGCCGTCTTCACCGCTCTGGAGGCCGCCCGCGAAGCCGCCGGCCGTAGCGCCGCAGCCCCGCCCGCGGAGAGCTGACGACGCCGACGGGCCCCTTCCGGACGTGGTGTCCGGAAGGGGCCCGTCGGCGTTGGCGCGGGTCCGTCAGGCGGTGGCGTCGGCCAGGGCGGCCTCGGCGTCGAGGACGCCGGCCACGGCCTGCAGGACGGCGGCGATCTTCATCGAGGCCTGGACGACCTCGCGCTCGACGCCGGCCTTGCGCAGGACGGCCTCGTGCGAGTCGAGGCACTGGCCGCAGCCGTTGATGGCCGACACGGCGAAGCACCAGAGCTCGAAGTCGACCTTCTCGACGCCCGGAGTGCCGATGATGTTCATCCGCAGACCGGCGCGCATCGTGCTGTACTCCTTGTCGGAGAGCAGGTGCAGCGTCCGGTAGTAGACGTTGTTCATCCCCATGATCGCGGCCGCGCCCTTGGCGGCGGTGTACGCCTCCGGGGAGAGGTTGGCCTTGGCCTCGGGCTCCAGCTCGCGCAGCAGACCGGCGCTGCGGGTGGCCATCGCGCAGGACAGCACGGTGCCCCAGAGCTGCTGGGCGGGGAGGTCGGAGTTGCCGATGACCGAGCCCAGGTTGAGCTTGAGGTCCTTGGCGTAGTCCGGGAGGGCGGCCTTCAGGTCGTCGAGGGCCATGGGTCAGCCCGCCAGCAGGGCCTGGGCGTCGAGGGTGTCCTCGCCCTTGGTCCAGTTGCACGGGCACAGCTCGTCGGTCTGCAGGGCGTCCAGCACCCGCAGGACCTCCTTGGGGTTACGGCCGACGGAGCCGGCGGTCACCATGACGAACTGGATCTCGTTGTTCGGGTCGACGATGAACACCGCGCGCTGAGCGGTGCCGTCGGCGCCCTCGACGCCGCAGGCGCGCATCAGGTCGTGCTTGACGTCGGCCAGCATCGGGAAGGGCAGGTCGCGCAGGTCCTTGTGGTCCTTGCGCCAGGCGTGGTGCACGAACTCGGAGTCGCCGGAGACGCCGAGGATCTGGGCGTCGCGGTCGGCGAACTCGTCGTTCAGCTTGCCGAACGCGGCGATCTCGGTCGGGCAGACGAAGGTGAAGTCCATCGGCCAGAAGAAGACGATCTTCCACTTGCCCTCGTAGGACTTGTGGTTGATCTCGGCGAAGGCGTTCGCGGCGTCCAGGTCGACACAGGCGTTGAGTTCGAACTCGGGGAACTTGTCACCGATCGTGAGCACGTTCGCTTCTCCTGAAGTGAGACTGAGGGGAGTTTGTCCGGATTCCGGACACGTCCTACGTTTCCACATCGTGGACTGATCAGGGAAATAGCTAGACTGGATGTGTCTGATCGGAGATGGCTATCAGTACCGAACCTCCCACGTCCCGGCCCCGGCCCCGCAGGGGTGCCGCCGCCAGACCCGAGCCCGTTGTGGCGAGCGCCACAGTCCGCAGCCCCCGGGCGCCGACCGTCGCCCAGCTCAGGGCGTTCCTCGCGGTCGCCGAGCACCGGCACTTCCGGGAGGCCGCCGCCGCCACCGGGACCAGCCAGCCGGCGCTGTCCGGGGCGATCGCGGCGCTGGAGGAGTCGCTGGGCGCGCAGCTGGTCGAGCGTACGACGCGCAGGGTGATTATCACTCCCTTGGGGGAGCGCGTGCGCGAGCATGCACGCCGGGTGCTCGCCTCGCTGCAGGCCCTCACCGAGGAGGTCGACGCGGCCCGCCGCCCGTTCACCGGGCCGCTGCACCTCGGTGTCATCCCGACCGTCGCGCCCTACCTGCTGCCCACCGTGCTGCGCTTGGTCCGCGACCGCTTCCCGGAGCTGGAGCTGCACGTCCACGAGGAGCGCACGCCCTCGCTGCTGGAGGGGCTGGCAGCCGGGCGGCTGGACGTCCTGCTGCTCGCGCTCCCGGCCGGCGGCGTCTCCCCGACCCGGGACATCCCGCTGTTCGACGAGGACTTCGTCCTGGTCACCCCGCCCGACCATCCGCTCGCCGGGCGGATCGACGTCCCGCGCGACGTGCTGCTCGACCTGGACGTGCTGCTGTTGGAGGAGGGCCACTGCCTGCGCGACCAGGCCCTCGACATCTGCCGCGAGGTCGGCGCCGATCCGACGGGCTCCACCACCCGCGCGGCCGGCCTGTCCACCCTGGTGCAACTGGTCGCCGGCGGCCTCGGGGTGACGCTGCTGCCGGCCACCGCGCTGGACGTCGAGGCCGGCCGCACCGACCGGCTGGCCGCCGTGCGCTTCGCCGCCCCGGCGCCCGGCCGCCGGATCGGGCTGGCCACCCGCCCGGGTTCGGCGCGCAGTGCCGAGTACGAACGCTTCGCGGTCGCGCTGCGCGAGGTGCTGGCCGAACTCCCGGTCCGGATCGTCTCCTAGGGCGCGTCTGACGATTAGGGCGCGTCTGACGATTCCCGCCGAGGGCCTACGGTCTCGCCGGGGCGCCGAGGCAGAGCCCGACCGTGGTGGCCACCAGCAGGTCCAGGGCTCGCAGGGTGTCCGGGTCGGGTTGCTCGCCCGGCGCGCGCAGCGCCAGGTAGCGGTCGGTGAGGCCGTCGAAGCCGGTGAGGAAGTGGATGGCGATCTCCCGGGCGGGCATGGCCAGTTGGAGGCCGTGCGCGTCGGCGAGCGCGGTGAGCATCTCCGCCGCGGTGCCCTCGATCCCGTGCTGGAGCGCCCGCATGATCTCCTGCAGGTCCGGGTCGCGCATCGCCAGCGCCGCGAACTCGCTCAGCAGCACGCACCGCCCGTCCTCGCCGGTCGAGCTCTCCCAGAGCGCGTGGACCAGCGTCCCGACCTGCTCGCCGAAGGAGCCGTCGCCCGGGTAGGAGGCGCGGACGTGGCCGATGAACTCGGCGGTCAGCTGCTCGACGACGGCCCGGTAGAGGTCCTTCTTGGTGCCGAAGGTGTAGTGCACCGTCGCCTGCGCCACGCCCAGCTCGGCCGCGATCGCGCGGGTGCTGCCGGCGGCGACCCCCTCCCGGGTCATCAGGTCGAGGGCGGCCTGGACCAGTTGCGGACGGCGTTCGGAGGCGGGGACATGAGCCATCCCGCCAGGGTATCGCCATGGTCGGATAACTGTGTCGAACGATTCTGTCACTCGATTCGGTCGACCAACTTTGTCACCCGACAAGGTTGCGCGTACGGTGGAGCGCGACCTGCTTCAGGCACCTGCCTGCCCGACGACCTGACCGAGGGGTCACCCATGGCCACGTACCTCTACCGACTGGGCCACTACTGCTTCCGGCGAAGGCGGGCGGTGCTGGCCGTCTGGATCGCCGTGCTGATCGCGCTCGGCGGGGCCGCAGGGGCGTTCGCCGGCAGGACCAGCGACGAGTTCAAGGTGCCGGGCACCGAGGCGCAGACCACTCTGGACCGGATCAAGGACACCTTCCCGCAGCAGGCCCACGGCTCCGCCCAGGTCGTCTTCGCGGCCCCCGCGCCCGGCGGCGCCACCGCACCCGAGGCGGGCCGGGCCGTCAGCGAGGCGGTCGGCCGGATCGCCGCCGTCCCGGGCGTCGCCACCGTGCCCGACCCGTACGCCACCGGCGCCGTCTCGCCGGACGGCCGGGTCGCGATCGCCCTGGTCTCCTTCGACCACAAGCTCGCCGACGTCACCGACCAGCAGCGCGAGGCCGTCAGGGCCGCCGCCGAGCCGGCCCGCGCGGCCGGGCTGGACGTCGCCTTCGGCGGCGACGCGTACAACAAGATGGCGCAGGTCGACGGCGGGGAGGCGATCGGCCTGGTGGTCGCCGGAGTGGTCCTGGTGATCACCCTCGGCTCGCTGGTCGCCGCCGGGCTGCCGCTGCTGACCGCCCTGGTCGGGGTCGGCGCGGCGATGGCCGCGATCATGGCGCTGTCCGGCTCGTTCGAGATCATCACCACCGCGCCGGTGCTGGCGCTGATGGTCGGCCTCGCCGTCGGCATCGACTACGCGCTGTTCATCCTCTCCCGGCACCGCCGCCACCTGGACGAGGGCCTGGAGCCGGACGAGGCCGCCGCCCGCGCCACCGCCACCGCCGGCAGCGCCGTCGTCTTCGCCGGCCTGACCGTCGTCGTGGCGCTCGCCGGGCTCGCCGTCGCGGGCGTCCCCTTCCTGACCGTGATGGGCCTGGCCGCCTCCGGCGCCGTCGTGGTCGCCGTCCTGGTCGCGATCACGCTGCTGCCCGCGCTGCTCGGCTTCGCCGGCCGGGCCATCGACCGGCTGCCGGTCTGGAAGCGGGCGCTGCACCGGGAGACCCGCCCCGATGGCCGCACCACCCTGGGCGAGCGCTGGGCCCGCTTCGTGGTCCGCCGCCCGCTGGCGGTGCTGCTCGCCGGACTGGCCGGGTTGGGCCTGCTCGCCGTGCCCGCCGCGAGCCTCGACCTCGGCCTGCCGGGCGGCGGTTCGCAGGCCGCCGGCACCGACGCGCGCAAGGCCTACGACCTGGTCGGCGACGGCTTCGGGCCGGGCTTCAACGCGCCGCTGGTGGTCGTCGTGGACGCCCAGGGCGCGCCGCGGCCGGAGCAGGCGGTGCAGGGCGTGGCGGCCCGGCTGCAGACCCTGCCGGGTGTGCGGACACTGCTGCCCCCGGCCGTCGACCGGACCGGCGGCACCGCTCTGCTGACCGTCATCCCGCAGACCGGGCCGGACGACGCCGGCACCAGGACGCTGGTCAACGAGATCCGCGACCAGCGCGAGTCGCTGAAGTCCGCCACCGGCGCGGACATCGCCGTCACCGGCACCACCGCCGCCAACATCGACGTCTCCACCAAGCTCGGCCAGGCGCTGCCGCCGTTCCTCGCGGTGATCGTCGGTATCGCGCTGGTGCTGCTGGCGCTGGCGTTCCGCTCGGTGCTCGTCCCGCTCAAGGCGGTGGCCGGCTTCCTGCTCAGCGTCACCGCCTCGCTCGGCGCGGTGGTCGCGGTCTACCAGTGGGGCTGGCTGGACGGCCTGATCGACGTGCCGAAGGTCGGGCCGGTGGTGAGCTTCGTGCCGATCCTGCTGATCGGCGTGCTGTTCGGGCTGGCGATGGACTACGAGCTGTTCCTGGTCTCCGGGATGAAGGAGGAGTACGTCCACGGCAGGGCACCGCGGGACGCGGTCGTGGCCGGGGTGCGGGGCGGCGCCCGGGTGGTCACGGCGGCGGCACTGATCATGGTGTCGGTGTTCGGCTCGTTCGTCTTTGGCCACGACCCGATCGTGCAGCCGATCGGCTTCGCCCTCGCGGTGGGCGTGCTGGTGGACGCCTTCGTGGTGCGGATGGCGCTGGTGCCGGCCGCGATGGCGCTGTTCGGCCGGGCCGCCTGGTGGTTCCCGAAGCGGCTGGAGAAGGTCGTGCCGCGGGTCGACATGGAGGGCGAGCAGCTGATCGCCCGCCTGGAGGAGCGGCCGGCGAAGGAGCCGGTCGGGGTCTGAACCGCGGTCCGGGCGCTCGGCGGGCCGCTCCCGCCGGGCGCCCGCGCAGGCCCTAAGGCTGCCGCTGCTCGGTGGACGGCTGGGGGAGGCGCTGCTCGAACCAGACCACCTTGCCGGTGCCCAGCCGGGTGGCGCCCCAGCGGTCGGCGCACCTGGCCACTATCTGCAGGCCGCGGCCGCGTTCGTCCTCCGGCCCGGTGCGGCGCGGCCGCGGCAGCAGCGGACTGTCGTCGCCGACCTCGCAGCGCAGCCGGGTGGTGCGCACCAGGCTCAGGGTGACCGGGCGGGTCGCGTGCTGGACGGCGTTGGTCACCAGCTCGCTGACCATCAGCTCGGTCGCCTCGCTGAGCTCGCCGAGTCCCCAGCGGCGCAGCGTGTGGGCGGCCAGCCGACGGGCCCGACCGGGCGTCTCGTTGCGCGGCTGCAGGTACCAGTGCGCGACGTCCCCGGCCGGGATGCCGTCGAAGCACGCGCCCAGCAGGGCGATGTCGTCGCCGCGGTCGCCCGGCGGCAGGATCCGCAGTGCCTCCTGGCAGAGCTGTTCGGGGGACTGCCAGCGGGCGGCGGCGATCCGGGCGCGGAGCACCTCCAGGCCGTCGCTGATCGGGCGGCTGCGGGTCTCCACCAGGCCGTCGGTGAACAGCAGCAGGGCCGAGCCGGGAGGCGCGGGCAGTTCGACCGAGTTGAAGTCCACCCCGCCGACCCCGATCGGTGCCCCGGAGTCCAGCTCCACCAACTCGGCCGTCCCGTCCGGTCGGACCAGGACGGGCGGGACGTGCCCGGCGTTGGCCAGCACCACCCGGTTGGCGATCGGGTCGTACACCGCGTACACGCAGGTCGCCAGGTGCTGCTCGCGGCCGAGCCGCTGGGCCTGCTCGTCCAGGTGGTAGAGCACCTCGTGCGGCGGCAGGTCGAGGGCCGCCAAGGTCTGGGCACTGGTGCGCAGTTGGCCCATGATGGCGGCCGAGGTGAGCGAGTGGCCCATCACGTCGCCGACGATCAGGGCGACCCGGTTGCCGGGCAGCGGTACGGCGTCGTACCAGTCGCCGCCGACCTGTGCGCCGCGCTCGCCGGGCAGGTAGCGCTGGGCCAGCCGGACGCCGTGCGGCTGCGGAAGGCGCAACGGCAGCATGCTGCGCTGGAGTTCGTTGGCTATCTCCCACTCGCGGGCGTACCGCAGCGCGGTGTCCACCGCCAGCCCCGCCTGGGTGGCGAGGTGTGCGGCGGTCGCGGTGTCGGCGGCGTCGAAGGCGGGCCGGCCGGTGCGTTCAGGAGGGCGGCGGATCAGCACCAGCAGGCCGAGGACGGCCTTGCGACCGCGCAACGGCAGGGCCAGCACCGAGGTGCCCGCCGCCAACCGGGCCAGCCCGCGGGTGCCGTACAGCTCGCGCAGCAGCGCCTCGGTGCGTTCGGCGCCGGGCGTGCCGAGCACCGCGGACTCGGCGGGGCGGCGGCTCAGCAGGGCGTGCGCGAGCGCCCCGCCGCGGGTCACCGGGGTGGCGGGGCCGGTGTCGGCGGCCGAGCGGGAGCCGTACCGGGAGCGGTGCCGGTCGTCCGCGCCGCTCGGCCGGCCGCGCCGTCCGATCCGGGTGCCGGTGCTGTGGTGGATCCGCAGCTCGTCCGGGAAGCCGGGTTCGCGTTCGACGTTGGGCAGCGGGTCGCGCAGGTGGACCACGGCGGCGTCGGCCAGGGTCGGGACCAGTACCCGGCCGATGTTGCGCAGCGTCGCGGACAGGTCGAGCGCGCTGTTGATCCGCCGGGTCGCCGAATCGAGGTAGCCGAGCCGGCCCGCCACGTCCTCACGGTGTGGGTGGCCGGCCGGAGCGTGCGCCGGCGCCGGGAGCCCGCCGCGCTGGCCCGGGACGGCAGGCGGCTGTCCGGCCTCGGTCTTGAGCTGGTCGCGCACGGGCTGCCTGTCCTGGATTCGGTGTGGTTCTGCGGTGGTCTGCGGTGTTCTGCTGGCGGACGCTGCTGCCGTCCGGTCGGTCAGCCGACGCGTCGACAGCACAGGAACAGCTGTTCCTCCGGCGGCAGCGCGGTACTGGCCGGCGCGTACGGATGACCCGAGCACTCCTCGACGGAGAAGCCCGCCGTGACCAGAACCCGCTCCAGATCCTCCCTCAGATACCCACTGATCCGCAGCTCTCTGCCAAGGAATGGAAGCGGAACGTGATCCAGATCCGCCTCGACCATGCCGAGCGCCAGCAGTCCGCCCGGCCGAAGGAGTTCGCGCAGCCGGGCGAGCACGGTCGGGATCTCGTCCTGCGGCAGCAGGATCAGCGAGAAGAACGCGGTGACGGCGGCGAACCCGTTCTTGCCCAGCGGCCCCAGCCCGGGGGCGTTCCAGACCTGCCCGGCGCGCTCGGTGGCCAGATCGAACAGGTCGATCCGATGGAACTCCGGCGGGTGTGCACCCGGGTAGCGGGCCTCCCTGGCCAGCGCGAGCATGACGTCCGAGAGGTCTATCCCGGTCACCCGCAGCCCGCCCGCGACCAGCTGCCGGACCGTCGGGTCCCCGGTGCCGCAGCCCACGTCCAGCACCCGCGCCCCGGGTTCGAGCTCGGCCAGCAGCTGCCGCCCGCAGGCCAGCTGCCCGTCCTTGGCCGGGAAGGCCTCGCCGTACCCGGCGCCGATGGTGTCGAAGGCGACCGCCTGCAGGGCACGTGCCGCCCGGCGCCGCCGTACGTCGGGCTCGTCGTCTCCCGCGTCCTCGTCGACGGGGAACGCGTCGGATATCTGTCCGGTCGTCACGATTGAGAGGCACCCTTCCACCCGTGGCCTCCGGCCGGCTGCACGCGGCCGCACGGGAGCGGGCTGCCGTCCGCCCCGGCGCCCGCCCTGCCTCGCCGGCCCACACGTTGCCGGCAGACACTCGTGTGTGTACTGGCATCTGAGAATATGCGTGATCTCTGCGCCATGGGGTCCCTTTCCAGCCAACTCGTCATGCTTGGGCCGGTGTGGACCGGGTTGCGGAAGCACGACGGTGCGGGTGGGGGTGGTGCGACCGGTCTCCGCGCGCCGGATGGCGCGCCGTGGTGGAACGACTGACCTGCGGTTTCGCCGATCCGCGGACTGACAATCGGGCGTTTATCGAACGTCAATCGCCTCGGTGCAGAGTGGAGTCCAGCGCCGGGGAAGCGTTGAGGGCGCTCCCGCAGCCGGGGGGCTGCGGGGGCGCCGACGCGCGCAAGGGGGGACTCCGCCGGGGGGCGGAGGCCTACGGCGCGGGGGGAGAAGAAGGGGGAGGCTCGGTGTGCTGTCGGGAGATGAGGTCCGCAACGGGGGAGGCCTCTGGCACACCGAGCCGCGTGAAGATCGCGTGCGCCTCTTGGAGGCACGCGAGGCCACGGGCGGGCTGGGCCAGGGCGAGCAGCGCTTCGCCTAGGGCGGCGTTGGCCAGGCCCTGGCAGTAGGCGGAGTCCATCTCCTGCGCGATCGCGAGCGAAGCGCCCGCCGCCTCGGCCGCCTCGCCCTGCTGTCCGGCGGCGAGTAGGGCGGAGGCCAGACGGGCGAGGGTGTAGCCCTCCCAGAGCCGGTTCCGTTGGGACCGGTAAAGCTGATGTGCCTCCCGCAGGTGCGGGACGGCTTCGCCACCGGTGAGCACCACGCCGAGCTGGTACAGCGTCTGCGCGAGCAGCGGGCCGTTCTTGGACTCGCGCGCTGCGGAGACTCCGTCGCTGGCGGACTGGATTGCCGTCTCGGTCATGCCGAGCCAGTGCTGCACCCGGGCCATGTTGCCGACGATCCGCGCCTCGGCGGTCGGTGTGCGGACAGCCTGGCTGGTGGCCCGGGCCTGTTCGAGGAACCCCAGGGCCTCGGTTTTGCTGTTACCGATGCCCAGGATCCAGCCCAGCGTGTTGGCCGTAGCCAGCAGCAGGATGGACGGGTTGTCCGGTGCCTGGTGGTCGAGGCTCCGACGCAGCGAATGCTCGGCGCCCTGGAAGTCGCTGGTGACGGACTGGAGGGTACCGAGGGCGAAGTACGCTCGGGCGAGCACTGCCGAGTCGCCACGGCGTTCCGCGTCCTGGCTGATGGTTTCCAGGACCCGGCATCCCCGAGGGCCGCGGGTCGGGTCGGGGTCGATGCTGAACATCAGGTTCAGCAGATCGACTGCCGAGCGCTGCAGGGCGTCGGGACCGTTCGCGGCGGTCTCGACGGCACTGAGGAGCAGGGCGCCCTCGGTTCGGAGCCAGTCTTGCGCGGACTGGCTGGTCGGAAGGCCGATCCCCGGCAAGGCGGGCGTCGTCAGCAGCTCCGGCAGTGTGTCGTCCGGTTCGATGGCCTGGGCCGCATTGCGCATGGTCGGGATGAGCAGGTCGAACAGCCGCTGAATCGCCCGCTCCCGCTCCTCGGCGTCGCCGATCCGCTCGTTCTGCCGCTGGGCGTACAGGCGGAGCAGGTCGTGGTAGCGGTAGCGGCCCGGGGTGAAGCATTCCAGCATGTTCGCTTCGACCAGTGCCTCGACGAGGTCCTCGGCGGCATCTTCGTTCAGATCGAGCAGCGCAGCTGCCGCCTCCAGCGGGATGTCAGTGGAGTCGATCAACGAGAGAAGCCGAAAGGCCCGAGCCTCGGCCGCGGAGAGTTGTCCGTAGCCGAGCCCGATGGTGGTCTCCACAGCGAGGTTGCCCAGCTGGAGTTCGTCTAGGCGGCGCCTTTGATCGGCTAACCGGCGGGCCAGATCGGAGACGCTCCAGCGCGGGCGGCTGGCCAGGCGGGCGGCGGCAATGCGGACGGCCAGCGGCAGGAAACCGCACGCTTTGACCACGGCCATGGTGGCCTCCGGCTCAGCAGCGGCCCGCTGCTCCCCGACGATGGCCGAGAACAGCGACATTGCCTCGGCCGGCGTCAGCTCCTCCACGTCGAACAACTGCGCACCCGGGATGCCGGCCAGTCGGGACCGGCTGGTGGCCAGTACGGCGCAGCCGGAGACGCCTGGGATCAGCGGCTTGATCTGTTCGGCGTCCCGTGCGTTGTCCAGCAGGATGAGCATCCGTCGTCCGGCGAGCTGTGAGCGGTAGAGGGCCGCGCGCTGTTCGAGCGAGTCGGGACTCTCGGTGACGCCGAGTGAATGCAGGAAGTCGCCCAGGACGACCACCGGGTCGGCCGGTGAGGCGCCGGCCCCACGCAGGTCGACGTACAGCTGACCGTCCGGGAATTCCGACCGGACGCGGTGGGCGACGTGGACAGCGAGGGTGGTCTTGCCGACGCCCCCGATCCCGGCCAACGACGTCACCACCACGGCCTGGCCGGTGGCGTTCTGCAGGATCGTCGACAGATCGGCCACCAGCTTTGAGCGGCCGCTGAAGTCCGATACGTCGGCGGGGAGTTGGGCTGGTGCCGGGGGGGCGGCCGGACCGTCCCTTCGGGCTGCGGCGGAGGCGGTCACCTCCGGGAGGGTCAGTGCCGGGTCCGCCGCGAGGATACGGGCGTGCATGGCGGACAGGCTGGCGCCCGGCTCGACCCCGAGTTCCTCGATGAGCAGCTTGCGGGTGTCGGTGTAGACACCCAGGGCTTCGGCCTGGCGACCGCATCGGTACAACGCCAGCATGAGCAGTTCGCGGAGTCGTTCGCGCAGTGGGTGCTCGGCCGTCAGGATGTTGAGGTCGCTGACGATTTCGGCGTGGAGGCCGATGTCGAGGGCGGCGGCGCAGGATTCCTCGACGGCGGCCACTTGACGTTCGGCCAGCCGCAGCCGTTGGGCGTCGGCGTAGGGGCCAGGGATGCCGGTGAGTGGACGGCCGCTGAACAGCTGCAGGGCCTGGGCGAGGAGTCGGTGTGCCTCGTGCTGGTCTCCCGAGGCCCGGGCGGCCGCGGCGTCGACGGACAGCTTTTCGAAGACCGTCAGGTCCAGGGCGTCGTTTGGGATGCGCAGCGCATAGCCGTCCGCGATGGAGACCAGCACCTCGGAGGGCCCGCGAATCTCTCGTCGGGGTTCGATGACGGAGCGCAGTCGGGAGACGTATGTGCGGAGCGCGGCCACGGCTTGGGTCGGCGGTCGGTCGCCCCACAGGGCGTCGACGAGATCCTGGGTGGTGACCGGACGGCCGGACTGCAACAGAAGGGTGGTCAGGATGGCTTGCTGCTGGGGGGACCCGAGGGAGAGGGGCTTCCCGTCGAGCCAGGCCTGGACCGGACCGAGGACTTGGAAGCGCAGCGCAGGTGCCTGCGGTGTCTCCCGAAACTCCATGAAGTCCCCCGATGGCCTGTGGTGTTGATCTCTTGAAAGGGCGCTCGGCGGTCCGCCGCGGTGCTTCAGCTTAGGCGGACGCCCGACTCTGCCGGACGGCCCCGCAAGCCGCACGATGTTTATCGGACATTTAATCAACCCTACGATACTGTCCCCGCGCCCGCGCCAAGCAGGTCGGGCTGAAGACAATTGATGACTGAAAGGCGGCCGCCCAATGGCCAACAACCAGAGCGAGACCCCGGTGTCGTCGACGCCCGAGAGTGCGGCGCAGACTCCGGCTCCGGCCGCCGCTGTGGAGGCCGGCCAGGCTGTCGAGGGCGCGGTGGCTGCGACCTCGAACCCGACCGAGTACACCGAGCCGAACGCGGACCGGAAGGATGCCTTCGAGAACGAGGTCTTCGGCGACGAGGCTGAGCACGTACTGGAGCCCGTCAAGCCGGCCGCCGACGAGCCGGGCAAGACCTACGAACCCGAGAACGTCGTTTCCGGCTGCCCGTAAAGAGATCGGCCCGAGTGTCCCCGTGCCCGTCCGGGTGCGGGGGCGCTGTTGGTGATGTGCGCGCCAATTCGTGTGCGGGTCCATCGCGGTGGCCGATTCCCGTCCGTGGTGCACGCATGGTGACCGGCGTTATCCGTAACGTGCCCGGCGTCGGGCGCGGGGCGTTCCGGAATTCCTGATTCACCGGGGGGATTACCGGGCCCCGAATGCCGTAGTTTGCGTGGGTTTTGCCGCAACTACCGGCGCCGATGTCAATCAGCTGAATCGCGGGGTCTGGGAACGGGCGAGACGTGGTTCGGTTCGGCGGTCCATTCGCAGCCGCCGCCCTCGGGGCGCAGGTAGTGCTCCCCGCCGATGGTGTCCATGTAGATGCCGGTGCGTCCGGTCCTCCGGTCGAGGACGAGTTCACCCACGTGCGGCCGGTAGGCCGCGGCGTCGCGTTGACGGGTGCTCACCGCGCTGCTCCTTGCTCTGGTGCGGGCGCGGCGTCGGGTGGGGCCGCGTCCTGGTCGCTGTCCGTGCGTGCCTGCTGCTCGGCGACTACCCAGCATCTCTAGAGAAGCTAATATCTCTAGAGATGTCAACGGTCGTATCTGCTTACTGTCGGCCGCGGGCGCGCCTACGATTTGTCCGAGGGAGAGGGAGCGGCGATGACCGGCAGCAGTGGCGACAAGCAGCCCAAGTACCAGCGGATCGCCGACACACTGAAGGCGGCCATCGACGCCGGCCAGTACTGCGCGGGCGACCGGCTGCCGGGCGAGAACGACCTCATGGACGAGTACGGCGTGGCCCGGATGACCGCCCGTCAGGCGCTCGGCGTGCTGCAGAGCGAGGGCATCGCCGAGGCGCGCCGGGGCGCGGGGGTCTTCGTCCGGGACTTCCGCCCGCTGCGCCGGCGCGGGATCCAGCGGCTGGCGCAGGGGCAGTGGGGCTCCGGCCGGTCGATATGGTCGGCGGACATCGACAACCGCTCGCTGGTGGTCGACCAGGTGTCCGTCACCGAGCAGGTCGCCCCGGAGCACGTCGCCCGGGTGCTGGGCGTGGACCCGGGCGAGCCGATGTGCGTACGGCACCGCCGCTTCGCCCTGGACGGCAAGCCGGTGCTGCTGTCGACCTCCTACCTGCCGGCCGGCCTGGTCGCCGGCACGGCCATCACCCGCGAGGACACCGGCCCGGGCGGCACCTACGCCCGACTGGCCGAGATAGGCGCGAAGCCGGTCCACTTCCGCGAGGAGGTCCGCTCCCGGATGCCGGGGGCGGAGGAGGCCGCCCGCCTGGAGCTCTCGGCCGGCACCCCGGTCATCCTGATCTGCCGCACCGCTTTCGCCGACGAGGGGCAGGTCGTCGAGCTCAACGAGATGATCCTCGACGCCGCCTCCTACGTCCTGGAGTACGACTTCGACGCGTGAGTGCGCGCGACGACGCCGCCCCGGCCGCGAGGGGCGGCCGGGGCGGCGGGGTGACGCGGGCGGGGGCTACTCCTTGGAGCGGACGCGCAGGCTGGTGATCAGCGGGCCCTCGGTGGTCTCGCGGAAGAAGTCGTTGCCCTTGTCGTCGACCACGATGAAGGCCGGGAAGTCCTCGACCTCGATGCGCCAGACGGCCTCCATGCCGAGCTCGGCGTACTCCAGGACCTCGACCTTCTTGATGCAGTCCTGGGCCAGGCGGGCGGCCGGGCCGCCGATGGAGCCGAGGTAGAAGCCGCCGTGGGCGGCGCAGGCGTCGGTGACCTGCTTGCTGCGGTTGCCCTTGGCGAGCATGACCATGGAGCCGCCGGCGGCCTGGAACTGGTCGACGTAGGAGTCCATCCGGCCGGCGGTGGTGGGGCCGAAGGAGCCGGAGGCGTAGCCCTCGGGGGTCTTGGCCGGGCCGGCGTAGTAGACGGGGTGGTCCTGGAGGTACTTGGGCATGCCCTCGCCGGAGTCCAGGCGCTCCTTGATCTTGGCGTGCGCGATGTCGCGGGCGACGACCAGGGTGCCGGTGAGCGAGAGCCGGGTCTTGACCGGGTACTTGGACAGCTCGGCGCGGATCGCGGACATCGGCTGGTTGAGGTCGACGCGCACGACGTCGTCGTCCAGGTGCTCGTCGGTGGTGTCCGGCAGGTACCCGGCCGGGTCGGTCTCCAGCTGCTCCAGGAAGACGCCCTCGGCGGTGATCTTGCCGAGCGCCTGGCGGTCGGCGGAGCAGGAGACGGCCATGGCGACCGGCAGCGAGGCGCCGTGGCGCGGCAGGCGGACGACGCGCACGTCGTGGCAGAAGTACTTGCCGCCGAACTGGGCGCCGATGCCGATCTTCTGGGTCAGTTCGGTGACCTTGGCCTCCAGCTCCAGGTCCCGGAAGCCGTGGCCGGTCTTGGCGTCGCCGGAGGTCGGCAGGTTGTCCAGGTAGTGCGCGGAGGCGTACTTGGCGGTCTTGAGCGCGAACTCGGCGCTGGTGCCGCCGATCACGATGGCCAGGTGGTACGGCGGGCAGGCGGCCGTGCCGAGGGAGCGGATCTTCTGCTCCAGGAACGAGAGCATGCTCGCCTCGTTCAGGATGGCCTTGGTCTCCTGGTACAGGTACGACTTGTTGGCGGAGCCGCCGCCCTTGGCCATGAAGAGGAACTTGTACGCGTCGCCGTCGGTGGCGTACAACTCGATCTGGGCCGGCAGGTTGTTGCCGGTGTTCTTCTCGTCCCACATGGTCACCGGGGCCATCTGGGAGTAGCGCAGGTTGAGCTTCGTGTACGCGTCGAAGACGCCGCGCGCGATGGCGGACTCGTCGCCGCCCCGGGTGAGCACGTTCTGGCCGCGCTTGCCCATGACGATGGCGGTGCCGGTGTCCTGGCACATCGGGAGGATGCCGCCGGCCGAGATGTTGACGTTCTTCAGCAGGTCGAGCGCGACGAAGCGGTCGTTCGGGCTGGCCTCCGGGTCGTCCAGGATGCGGCGCAGTTGGGCGAGGTGGGCGGGGCGCAGGTAGTGCGAGATGTCGTGCATCGCCTCGGCGGTGAGCAGCCGCAGGGCCTCGGGCTCGACCTGGAGGAAGGTGCGACCGCCGGCCTCGAAGGTGGAGACACCCTCGGAGGTCAGCTTGCGGTACGGGGTCGGGTCAGCACCCAGGGGGAGCAGGTCGCTGTACTCGAAGTCTGGCGTGGGAGCCATGGGGGCGGTCCTTAGGTTTCCAGTGGTCCGGCTGCGTCGGCGAAGCACCCTCAAGGGTAGGACCCGGCCTTGCGTCGCATGCGGACAGGGCAGCCTGCGTGACCGGGCTCACTCGTCCGTGCGTGCGAGCGACTAGGCTTGCGCCGTGGAGAACTCGCCGCCGCAGGACGATCCGGGGCAGCCGCCCGTGCCGGCGCCCGTACCGATGACCAAGCCCGAACCGAAGCCCGAGCTCAAGCCGCAGCCGCAGCCGTCGCACGCCCCGGTGGCGCAGGCGGACCTGCGGGTCTCGGACGCCGACCGCGAGCGGATCGCGGAGCTGCTGCGGGACGCCTACGCCGAGGGCCGGCTGGACGCGGACGAGCACGCCGAGCGGATCGGGGCCGCGTACGCCGCCAAGACCTTCGGCGATCTGGTGCCGCTCACCCGGGACCTGCCCAGCCACCGGCCGCTGTCGTTCGAGAAGCCGCCGCTGGAGGCCCCGGCGCCGCGTCCGGTGGCGCCGGCGCTGCCGCCCGCGCGCCAGGAGTCCGCGTCGATGGTGGCGGTCTTCGGCGGCGCGTCCCGCCGGGGCCGCTGGCGGGTGGGCTCGCACCTGAGGGCGTTCGCGGCCTTCGGTGGGGTGGAGATCGACCTGACCGACGCCGTCTTCGAGTCTCCCGAGGTGGAGATCGAGGTGACGGCGCTGTTCGGCGGGGTCGAGATCCGGGTGCCGGAGAACGTGAGCCTGCACGGTAGCGGCGTCGGCATCTTCGGCGGATTCGACGTCAAGGAGCAGACCGCGGCGGACCCGTACGCACCGGTGGTCCGGGTCAAGGGCGTCGCGGTGTTCGGCGGCTGTGAGGCCAAGCCGCGCCGGGGCAAGAAGCTCAAGGAGTGGGTGCGCAAGCAACTCGGCACCGAGTAGCCGGGGTTGACCGACAGGGCGCCCGATCGGGGATCAACTCCCGGTCGGGCGCTCCGCGTTGTGTCCGGTGCGCTCCGTAGTCGATTGCGTGCAGTGTGCATGAATCGCGGCCGGGCGGGGTAGTTCCTTCCGCACATCGCTTCTTGTACGGCTGCGCACCGGAGGCGGCCCAGTGCCGGTCCGGGGGTTGGACAGCGGGGGCTCGCAGCCGGGCAGGGGAGCGAGCTTCCCCGTGTCCGAGAGTCTCGTCAGGAGTACGGCCGTGCTGCATCCGATCGAGTCCCGCACCACCTCCCCCGTCGCCGCCGCGCAGCTGCTGGAGCGCCGACCGGCCGTCCGGCCGCAGCCGCACCCCCCGGGCGGCCGGGGTTCCCAGGGCGCCGCCCCGAACCCCCCTTCCTCGGGCGAGGACAACCCCTGGCACACCGGTGCGGCCTGCCGGCGGGACGAGGTGGGGCTGTTCTTCGCGCCCTCGAAGGAGCCGACGGCGGCCCGGCTGTCGCGCGAGGAGCAGGCGAAGCAGGTGTGCGCCCGGTGTCCGGTGCTGCTGGAATGCCGCGAGCACGCGCTGGCGCAGCCGGAGCCGTACGGGGTCTGGGGCGGGTTGACGGCCGCCGAGCGGCGGGTGGTACTGGCCCGGCGCCGCCGCCGGGAGCCGGAGCTGCGCGAGGCGTCCCGGGTGGCCGCGGGGCAGCAGCGGATAGCCGGCTGACGCCGCGACGGGCTTGCGGGCCGGTCCCGGGCCGGACGCGCCGCGGCCTCGGCGGAGGGGGATTCCGCCGAGGCCGCGGGTGCGCTCGCCCCGTCCTGGTCCGCGCGGTCGGCGCGGTGTCGGTCGGCGCGGTTGTCGGTTCGCGCGGTTGTCAGTTCGCGCGGTCGAAGTCGATCGCGCTGTAGGCCCGCAGCTTCGACAGCTTGTGGACGGAGTTGATCTCGCGGATCGTGCCGCTCTTGGACCGCATCACCAGCGAGCTGGTGGTGGCGGTCTCCTGGCGGTAGTGCACGCCGCGCAGCAGCTCGCCGTCGGTGATGCCGGTGGCGACGAAGAACACGTTCTCGCCGCTGACCAGGTCGTCGGTGGTGAGTACCCGGTCCAGGTCGTGGCCGGCGTCGAGGGCCTTCTGCCGCTCGGCGTCGTCCTTGGGCCACAGCCGGCCCTGGATCACGCCGCCCATGCACTTCATGGCGCAGGCCGCGATGATGCCCTCGGGGGTGCCGCCGACGCCCATCAGCAGGTCGACGCCGGTGCCCTCGCGGGCGGCCATGATGGCGCCGGCCACGTCGCCGTCGGAGATGAACTTGATCCGGGCGCCCGCCTCGCGGATCTCCCGGACCAGGCCGTCGTGGCGCGGGCGGTCGAGGACGACGACCGTGACGTCCTCGACGGCACTGCCCTTGGCCTTGGCGACCCGGCGGATGTTGACGGCCGCCGGGGCGGTGATGTCGACGAAGTCGGCGGCCTCGGGGCCGGCCACGAGCTTGTCCATGTAGAACACGGCGCTGGGGTCGAACATGGTGCCGCGGTCGGCGACGGCCAGGACGGCGACGGCGTTGTTCATGCCCTTGGCGGTGAGCGTGGTGCCGTCGACCGGGTCGACCGCGACGTCGCACTCGGCGCCGGTGCCGTCGCCGACCCGCTCGCCGTTGTAGAGCATCGGGGCTTCGTCCTTCTCGCCCTCCCCGATGACGACGACGCCGTTCATCGAGACGGTCGAGACCAGGGTGCGCATCGCCTTGACGGCGGCGCCGTCCGCGCCGTTCTTGTCGCCACGGCCGACCCACCGGCCGGCGGCCATCGCGGCCGCTTCGGTCACCCGGACGAGTTCGAGCGCGAGGTTCCGGTCCGGAGCCTCGGGCGCGACCTCCAGGGCGCTGGGAAGGTGGTGCGGGTACTGCGTGGTCATCGTCGTTACCTCTCTGTACGCGACGGCCAGTAAGCGCCCGACTACTGCCTGGTCGAACGCCGTGGTGAGGGTCCTGCGATCGTATCTGCCCACAAGATGACTGTCTGTGGCGCGGGTCGCCACCCGGCATCGAGTGCGGCCGGTTTGCCCCGCTTCACCCGTACGCGGGCACCCCGGGTGGCCCTGCCGGTGTGTGGATGAGTCACCATGTGGGGGTGGCTGGAGAGAGCAAGCGCATCAGGGGCCGGGAGACCGTACGGGACATGATCCTGTCGATGCTGGCGGTCGGCGTCGTGGTCTGGATCGGGTACCTGTTCCTTCCGCACGACGCGAACAGCGACCCGGTGCACGTGGTCGAGTACAAGGTGGCGGCGGCCTCCGCGAAGCGCGGTGCGCCGTACCAGCTGCTCTCCCCGGACGGGCTGTCCGGCCAGTGGCGGGCCACCTCGGTCGGCTACCAGCCGGCCGCGAACGGCAACGGCAAGGGCAACGCCTGGCACCTGGGCTTCGTCACGCCGTCCGGCCAGTACGCGGCGGTCGAGCAGAGCGACGTCCCGCGCGACGCGCTGCTGGCCGACAAGATCGCCGGCGGCAAGCCGGACGGCACCTCGGAGGTGGCCGGACAGACCTGGGAGCGCCTGCAGGGCGAGAAGTCCCGCGCGCTGACCGTGCAGACCGGCGGCGCGACCACGGTGCTCACCGGCACCGCCTCCTACGAGGAGCTGGCCGAGCTGGCGCAGGCGCTCAAGTAGGCCCGCCCCCTCCCGCGAACCGTTCCGTACGCCCCCGCGAGCGCCCCGCGAGCGCCCCACGAACGCGCCCGTACACCCGTGGACGCCCCCGTACGCATGCGAAAGGGCCCGCACCGGACGAACCGGTGCGGGCCCTTTCGCGCGTGGCGGATCAGACCGTGGTGACGACCTGGTCGTACTCCAGGCGCGGCGAACGCGGGAACCAGGCGTCGTCGCCCGGCTTGCCGATGTTGACCACGGCCAGCACCGAGTGCTCGCCGTCGCCGAAGAACTCCTTGTTGATGCCCTCGGCGTCGTAGCCGGTCATCGGGCCGGCGGCCAGGCCGGCGGCGCGCACGCCGATGATGAAGTAGGCGGCCTGCAGGGCGCCGTTCAGCGTGGCGGAGCGCTCACGGACGCTGCGCTCGGCGAAGAACACGTCCTTGGCCTGCGGGAAGTGCGGGAACTGGCTCGGCAGCTCCTCGTGGAACTCGTTGTCCGCGGCCAGGATGGCGACCAGCGGGGCGGCAGCGGTCTTGGCCTTGTTGCCGTCCGCCAGGTGCTGGACGAGGCGCTCGCGGCCCTCGGTCGAGCGGACCAGGACGACGCGCAGCGGCTGCTGGTTGAAGGCGGTCGGGCCGTACTTGACCAGGTCGTAGATGGCCTGGACCTGCTCCTCGGTCACCGGCTCGTCGGTGAAGGTGTTCGCGGTGCGTGCCTCACGGAACAGCAGGTCCTGAGCGGCGGCGTCGAGTACCAGGGCGTCGGTGGTCATGCTTGTCTGCACCTCATGCGGGAGGGGTTCGTCGGAGTGACCGGCCGGGGCCGGTCACTCCATCCCAACATGGGTGAACTTTCAACGATTCCCCGGCCTCCTGTGAGCTGCGTCACTCGCTGCCTGCGGCCCCGTCCTCCTCGGCGGCCAGCGCCGCGTCCAGCCGGGCCCGGGCGCCGTCCAGCCAGCGCTGGCACACCTTCGCCAGCTGCTCGCCGCGCTCCCACAGCGCCAGCGACTCCTCCAGCGACGTCCCGCCGTTCTCCAACTGCCGGACCACCTCCAGCAGCGCGTCCCGGGCGTGCTCGTAGCCCAGCGCGTCGTCCGGGGTCGGCGCCGCCGCGCCCTGCTGCTCCTGCTGCTCTGCCATGCGTGCCAGCGTAGGGGCTGGCACCGACGGAACGGCCGCGGCGGCGGTGAGTCGCGCCACCGCGGGCCCGCAGCCTCGGCTCCGGCGAGGGCGGGCTGCTACGCGCCCCGGCCGTCCTCCACCGCGACGCCGAAGGACCCGCCCGCCACCCTGGCGTGCAGTCCCTCACCGGCCGTGACCTGCGCCGGATCGGTCACCACCGTGCCGTCCGCACGCTGCAGCACCGCGTAGCCGCGCTCCAGGGTGGCCGCCGGGGAGAGCGCGACCACCCGCGCGAGGGTGTGCCCGAGGTCGCTCTGCGCGTGGTCCAGCCGGTGCCGCAGGGTGCGCCGGGCCCGTTCCAGCAGCGCGCCGACCTCCTGGCCGCGCCCGTCCAGCATCCGGTGCGGGGCGGCCAGCGCGGGGCGGCTGCGCAGGCCGTCCAGCCCGTGCTGCTCGCGCTCGACCCGGCCGAGGACGTGCCGTCGGGCGCGGTCCCGCAGCTGGCGGACCTTGGCCAGCTCCTCGCCGACGTCCGGAACCACCCGTTTGGCGGCATCGGTCGGAGTGGATGCGCGCAGGTCGGCGACGAAGTCCAGCAGCGGCTGGTCCGGCTCGTGGCCGATCGCGCTCACCACCGGCGTGCGGGCGGCTGCGACCAGCCGCACCAGCCCCTCGTCCGAGAACGGCAGCAGGTCCTCGACGCTGCCGCCTCCGCGGGCCACGATGATCACGTCCACCTCGGGGTGCTCGTCCAGCTCCCGGACGGCCGCGCTCACCCGCTCCACCGCGCTGACCCCCTGCACCGGGACGTTGCGCACCTCGAAGCGGACGGCCGGCCAGCGCCGCCGGGCGTTCTCCAGCACGTCCCGCTCGGCCGCCGAGCCGCGCCCGGTGACCAGCCCGACGCACTGCGGCAGGAACGGCAGCGGCCGCTTGCGCTCGGCCGCGAACAGGCCCTCCCCGGCGAGCCGTCGCTTCAGCTGTTCCAGCCGGGCCAGCAGCTCGCCCAGTCCGACCGGCCGGATCTCCGAGGCCCGCAGCGACAGCTGCCCGCGCGCCGCGTACCACTCCGGCTTGGCGTGCACGACGACCCGGGCGCCCTCCTGCACCACGTCCGCGACCTGGTCGAACACCGAGCGGAAGCAGGTCACCGTGAGCGACACGTCCGCCTGCGGGTCGCGCAGGGTCAGGAACACCACGCCCGCCCCGGGCCGGCGACTGAGCTGGGTGATCTGCCCCTCCACCCAGACCGAGCCGAGCCGGTCGATCCAGCCGCCGATCAGCGCGGAGACCTTGCCGACCGGGAGCGGGGCTTCGGGGGAGCTCGTGTTGGCCATGCGTACGAGGTTAGGGCCTGCCGGAAGCGGGGGAACCCTGGACGCCCAGCACCACCAGGCCGACCGCCAGCCAGATCAGCCCGACGATCTGCGCGGTCGTCGAGGCCTCGTAGACCACCGCGCCGATCACCGCGATCCCCAGGGCCGGGACGGCCAGGTGCCGCAGCCGGTCCCGGGAGCCGTGCCGCACCGTGTACCAGCCGATCACCGAGGCGTGCAGCAGTGCGAAGGCGGTCAGCGCGCCCACGTTGACCACCGAGGTCAGCTGGTCCAGCCCGTCGTCCCGGTCGGCCGCCCAGACCGCCGCGGCCATGGTGATCACCGCGGCCACCAGCAGTGCCCGGCGCGGCACCGCGGTGGCCGGGTCGACCGTGCCGAGGACGCGCGGCGGCCGCCCCTCCCGGCCCATCGCGAAGACCAGCCGCCCGGCCGCCGCCTGCCCGGCCAGCGCCGCGAAGGCCGCGCCGATCGCCTTGCTGGCCGCCACCAGGACGTGCAGCCAGTGCCCGATCCCGCTCTCCACGGTGTCGTAGAAGGCCGAGCCC
This sequence comes from Kitasatospora sp. NPDC087314, assembly GCF_044744365.1. Classification (NCBI taxonomy): domain Bacteria; kingdom Bacillati; phylum Actinomycetota; class Actinomycetes; order Kitasatosporales; family Streptomycetaceae; genus Kitasatospora; species Kitasatospora sp. NPDC087314. The sequence continues at coordinate 397,674 of NZ_JBIUYE010000007.1, read as the reverse complement.
TGCGCCGCCGGGTCGGCGGCCAGCTGCTGCGGGGTCGTCGGCTCCAGCAGCGCCGCCAGGTACGTCTGCGCGACGAACAGCACCCCGGCCAGCGCCAGACACCAGAGCACCGCCCGGGCCACCGCCGCCGAGGCGCCGACCGCCTCCTCGACGAAGGTCGCGATCGCGTCGAAGCCCAGGTAGGAGAGCACCGCGACGGAGACCGCCGAGACCACCGCGGCCGGCGAGAAGGGGCCGACGGCGGTGAACGGGGTGTCCCAGCCGCGCCGGGCGCCGTCCTGGACCAGCGCCACCACGGCCGCGGCGACGAACACCGCCAGCACCGCGATCTCCAGGGCGAGCACCGCGAAGCCGACCACGGCCGCCGTCCGCACACCGACCAGGTTGAGCGCGGTGGTCACCACCACCGCGAGCGCCGTCCAGACCCAGCGGGAGACCTCGGGCACCAGCGAGTTCAGCGCGATCCCGGAGAACAGGTAGGCGACCGCCGGGATCAGCAGGTAGTCGAGCATCGCCATCCAGCCGGCGATGAACCCGGGCCCCTCGCCCAGCCCGGCCCGCGCGTAGGCGAACACCGAGCCGGTCTGCGGCACCGCACGCACCATCTGGGCGTACGAGAGGGCGGTGAAGCCCATCGCGACCGTCGCGGCCAGGTAGACCGTGGCGACGGCGCCGTGGCTCCTGGCGTCCAGGACGCCGAACACGCCGACCGGTGCCATCGGGGCGATGAACAGCAGGCCGTAGACCATCAGGTCGCGGACACCCAGGGTGCGGCGCAGGCCGCCCGGTGCCGTCTGCCCGTTCGCGGAGCTCATAGACACCACATTTGAGCACCGACGACCGGGTCTGTCCGGAAAGCGCCTGCCGTCGGCGCGGCTCGGCGCCGCCCGTACGATGGAGCCATGTCCAACACCGCGCAGCGCCGTGTCCTGCTCGCCGCCCCCCGGGGCTACTGCGCGGGTGTCGACCGCGCCGTGATCGCCGTGGAGAAGGCCCTGGAGCAGTACGGGGCCCCCATCTACGTCCGCAAGCAGATCGTCCACAACAAGTACGTGGTGCAGACCCTGGAGAAGAAGGGCGCGATCTTCGTCGACGAGACGGAGGAGGTGCCCGAGGGCTCGATCGTGGTCTTCTCCGCGCACGGCGTCGCCCCGTCCGTCCACGACGAGGCGAAGGCGGGTCGGCTCGCCACCATCGACGCCACCTGCCCGCTGGTCACCAAGGTGCACAAGGAGGCCGTGCGCTTCGCCGACGAGGACTTCGACATCCTGCTGGTGGGCCACGAGGGCCACGAGGAGGTCGTCGGGACGATGGGCGAGGCGCCGGACCGGATCCACCTGGTGGACGGCGCGGAGGACGTCGCCAACGTGAAGGTTCGGGACGAGTCCAGGGTCGTCTGGCTGTCCCAGACCACCCTGTCGGTGGACGAGACCATGGCCACCGTCGGCGAGCTGAAGAAGCGCTTCCCGGCGCTGGTCAGCCCGCCCAGCGACGACATCTGCTACGCCACCCAGAACCGCCAGGTCGCGGTCAAGCAGATGGCCCCCGAGACCGACCTGCTGATCGTCGTCGGCTCCAAGAACTCCTCCAACTCCGTCCGCCTGGTCGAGGTCGGCCTGGAGTACGGCGCCAAGGCCGCCCACCTGGTGGACTTCGCCGAGGAGATCCAGGAGGCCTGGCTGGAGGGCGTCACCACGGTCGGCCTGACCAGCGGCGCCTCGGTGCCGGAGATCCTGGTCGAGGGCGTGCTGGAGTGGCTGGCCGCGCGCGGCTACGAGACGGTCGAGACGGTCAAGACCGCCGAGGAGCACCTGACCTTCTCGCTGCCCAAGGAACTGCGCCGCGACCTGCGCGCCGAGGCCGCGGGCAAGCTGTAGTCCCGTTCGGGAGGACCCGGTGCCCGGACGGGGTACCGGGTCCTTTGCTGTGCGGGCGCGTTCGGGCTCTCGTACTTTTGTGCACAGGCTGTGGACACGAGGGTCCGCGGCCTCGGCGGAGGGTGGTCGTGATGACGGCGGTATTCGGCGTGGACATCGGCGGTTCGGGCATCAAGGGCGCCCCGGTCGACCTCGGACGGGGGGCGCCGGCCCAGGAGCGGTACAAGGTGCTCACCCCGCAGCCGTCCGCCCCCGAGGCCGTGGTCGAGGCCGTCCGCGAGGTGGTCCGCCACTTCGACCACCGGGGCCCGGTCGGGCTCACCTTCCCCGGCGTGGTGGTCGGCGGCCGGACCAGAACCGCTGCCAACGTGGACAAGGGCTGGATCGGCCTGGACGCCGCGGGCCTGTTCCGCGAGGCGCTGGACCTGCCCGCGACCGTGCTCAACGACGCGGACGCGGCCGGACTCGCCGAGACCGCGCACGGCGCCGGACGCGACCAGCCCGGCGTGGTGCTGGTGCTCACTTTCGGCACCGGCATCGGCAGCGCGCTCTTCGTGGACGGCGCGCTGGTGCCCAACACCGAGCTGGGCCACCTGGAACTGCGCGGCAAGGACGCCGAGCGCCGGGCCTCCTCGGCCGCCAAGGAGCGGCACGGGCTGACCTGGGAGCAGTGGAGCGAGCGGGTCGACGAGTACCTGGACCTGGTCGAGATGCTGTTCTCGCCGCAGCTGATCGTGATCGGCGGCGGGGTGAGCCGCAAGCACGAGAAGTTCCTGCCGCTGCTGCGCGAGCGCGAGGCACGGGTGGTCCCGGCCGAGCTGCGCAACGACGCGGGCATCGTCGGCGCGGCCATGGCGGCGGCCCGGGCGGCGGGCTGAGGCCGCCCGCCCGTGGCGCTGCTCAGCGGGAGCGGTGGATCCGGCGCTGGGCCACGAACCGGGCGAGCACGATCAGCGCGGCCAGCCCGGTGCCGGAGAACAGCCAGCCGGCCCGCAGTGCCAGCCCGGTCGCCAGCGCCACCACGTGGGCGGTGACGCCCGAGGAGGTGGCCGGCCCGAGCACCAGCAGCGCCAGCGCGAAGGCGATCGGGCCGCTGATCGGCGCGGCCAGCAGGTCGGCGTAGCGCACCCGGACGGCCAGCTGGAAGCAGACCACGACGTAGCCGAGGCCGAACAGCCAGCCGAGGCCGTCGAACAGCAGCCGGTCCAGGCCCGCCACCGCGAGCGTCGCCAGCACGGCGACCACACCGGTGCCGACGGCGGTCAGCCGGGTCGGCCGGCCGGTGCGGCGCCGCCCGTACAGCGGGGCCTCGGACCGCCCGTGCAGTGGCAGCCGAAGCCGCGGCCCGGGGGCGGCCGGGCGGTCGGCGGCGGGCGGGCCGGCTACCGGCCGTAGTCGGGCGGGCGGGGCGGCGGGGGCTCCGGCGGACTCGGGAGCCCGGCCGGGCCCGGGGACGGCGGCCCCGGCCGCGCCGTTCGGCGGTCGGCGTCTGGGCCCTGGCGGCTGGGTTCGGATGCTCTGCTCCACCCGCCCAACGTACGGTCCGATCATCGCCACACTGTGTAATGGACCGTTCAGGTCTTGCTCCGTGTCTCCGTGCGGAGTACTGATGTGATCGTCGCTCAAGGGCCCGACCTGTCCGGCCCATTCGACGTGCCATGATCATCCGACCGTGTACGGGGGACCCGATGACCAGCGGTTTCAGCTTCGAACGGCTTCACCACGTCCAGCTCGACATCCCGGCCGGCGCGGAGGACCAGTGCCGCGCCTTCTGGGCCGGTGTCCTCGGCATGGCGGAACTGGAGAAGCCGCCGGTGCTCGCCGCCCGCGGCGGCTGCTGGTTCCGCAGCGGCGGGGTCGAGGTGCACCTCGGTGTCACCCCGGACTTCCGCCCGGCCCGCAAGGGGCACCCGGGCATCCAGGTGGGCTCGCTGGACGCGCTCGCCGAACGGCTCACCGCGCACGGCCACGAGGTGGTCTGGGACGACGACCTGCCCGGCCACCGTCGCTTCCACGCCGCCGACAACCTGGGCAACCGGCTGGAGTTCCTGGAGCCCCTCCCGGCGCCGACCGAGGCGTGAGGCGCTGCCCGTAGACTTGGGGGTCGGCCCGCACGGTGCCGACCCAACTCCTCCAAGCCCCCGGGACTGCGCTTCATGTCGCTCACGATCGGAATCGTCGGCCTGCCGAACGTCGGCAAGTCGACCCTGTTCAACGCCCTGACCAAGAACGACGTGCTGGCGGCCAACTACCCGTTCGCCACCATCGAGCCGAACGTCGGCGTCGTCGGCGTCCCGGACACGCGGCTGGCCAAGCTCGCCGAGATCTTCGGCTCCCAGCGCATCCTCCCGGCCACCGTCGACTTCGTCGACATCGCCGGCATCGTGCGCGGCGCCAGCGAGGGCGAGGGCCTGGGCAACAAGTTCCTCGCCAACATCCGTGAGTCGGACGCGATCTGCCAGGTCGTGCGCGCCTTCACCGACCCGGACGTGGTGCACGTGGACGGCAAGGTGTCGCCCAAGGACGACATCGAGACCATCCACACCGAGCTGATCCTGGCCGACCTCCAGACCATCGAGAAGGTCCTGCCGCGGCTCCAGAAGGAGGCGCGCCTCAAGAAGGACACCGCCCCCGTGCTGGCCGCCGCCGAGGCCGCGCAGGCGGTCCTGGAGACCGGCAAGACCCTCTTCGAGGCCGGCTTCGACACCACCCCGATCCGAGACCTCCACCTGCTGACCGCCAAGCCCTTCCTCTACGTCTTCAACGTGGACGAGGCCGAGCTGGCCGACGAGGACTTCAAGAACGCCCAGCGCGAGCTGGTCGCCCCGGCCGAGGCGATCTTCCTCAACGCCAAGATCGAGTCCGAGCTGATCGAGCTCGACGACGACGAGGCCCTGGAGCTGCTCCAGTCGATGGGCCAGGAGGAGCCCGGCCTCGCCACCCTCGCCCGCGTCGGCTTCGACACCCTGGGCCTGCAGACCTACCTCACCGCAGGCCCCAAGGAGACCCGCGCCTGGACCATCAAGAAGGGCGCCACCGCCCCCGAGGCCGCCGGAGTCATCCACACCGACTTCCAGAAGGGCTTCATCAAGGCCGAGGTGATCTCCTTCGCCGACCTGGTCGAGACCGGCTCCATCGCCGAGGCCCGCTCCAAGGGCAAGGCCCGCATCGAGGGCAAGGAGTACATCATGCAGGACGGCGACGTGGTGGAGTTCCGCTTCAACGTGTGACCGGTGCCGGACGGGACGGGCCTGGCCTTTCGGGGCCGGGCCCGTTGTGCTTCGGCGGGGTCGGGGAGTAGTGTCTGTCGGCCGGGAGCGGGGTGACGCGCTGGCCGTCCAACTGCCGGACGGTGTCCGGGGGTTGCTGTTCTAGGTCGCCGGTATTCAGCGTGCCGGCGACCAGGCGGCCGCCCCGGTCAGGGGTGGACGGTGACGGTGATGACGCCGTCCGGGGCGGCGGTCACGGTGACGCCGTCGAGGGTGTCGGTGTGGGCGTCCGGGTGGTGGGCGACGGCGCGGGGGCCGATGCCGATGACGCGGATGCCGGCTGCCCGGGCGGCCGCGATCCCGGCGTCGGAGTCCTCGAAGGCGAGGCAGTCGGCGGGGGCGAAGCCGAGGGCGGCGGCGCCCTTGAGGAAGCCCTCCGGGTCGGGCTTGCTGGCGCCGACGGACTCGGCGGTCACCAGGACGGGCGGCAGCGGCAGGTCGGCGGCGGCCATCCGGACCCGGGCGAGCGGCTGGTCGGCCGAGGTGACCAGGGCGTGCGGCAGGGCGGCCAGGGTGGCGAGGAGGGCGGCGGCGCCGGGGACGGGGACGACGCCGTCGGTGTCGGCGCGCTCGGTGGCGAGCATCCGCTCGTTGTCGGCGAGGTTGAGCTCCACCGGGCGGTCGGGCAGCAGTGCGGCCATGGTCGCGTGGCCCTGGCGGCCGTGGGCGACGGCCAGGACGGCGGCCGGGTCGAGGCCCTGCTGCTCGGCCCAGCGGCGCCAGCAGCGCTCGACCACGGCGTCGGAGTTGACCAGGGTGCCGTCCATGTCGAGGAGGAAGGCGCGCGTGGTCAGCTGGATGGGGGTGGCGGGCATGGAGTGGCTCCTCGCGGGTGCGGCGAATGGACGACGCAGAGCTGAGTTGTTTGTTTCCTAAGGATACAAAAGATCAGCCGAGCAGGTGGGCGTTGACCGCGCGGGCCTCCTCGGCGAGCTCCGGCAGCTCCACCACCTCGACCCCGGCCGCCGCGAGCAGGGCGGTGCCCTGGCAGTCGGCGACGAACAGGTCCGGCTCGCGCCAGGCCACCACCACCCGTGGTACGCCCGCCGCGATGAGCAGTCGGGCGCACGGCACCGGCCGCGAGGCGCGCTGTCCGCAGGGTTCCAGCGAGCTGTAGACGGTCGCCCCGCGCAGTCGCGGGTCGCCGGCCGGGAGCTTGCCGAGGGCCGCCTCCTCGGCGTGGTCGTGCGCGTCGGCCTCCCGGCTGTAGCCCTCCGCCAGCACCTCGCCGTCGGCGCCGACGATCACCGCGCCGACCGAGAAGGCCGTCTCGGACGGCGGGCAGCGGCGGGAGAGTTCGACGGCCCGGCGCAGGTGGTCGAGGTCGGTGGTCACGGGGCGGGCTCCTTCGGGGCGTACCTGAGCAGGACGACGTCGCCCACCGTACGTGCCTCCAGCAGGCGCATCCGCCGGGCCGGGCCGCCCGGGAACGCGGCGGGCCGGACGAACCGCGGCGCCTCGACCTGGCCGACCAGCAACGGGGCGACCACCAGCTGGAGCTCGTCCGCCAGGCCCTGGGCCAGGAACTGGGTGTGCACGCCGCCGCCGCCCTCGACCATCAGTCGGCGCACCCCGCGCGCGCCCAGGTCGTCCAGCACCGCACCGGGGTCCACCGCGCCGCCGAGCGTGACCACCTCGGCCAGCCCGTCCAGGCGGGGCCGCAGCACCGCCGCGCCGGTGTCGGTGGTGTAGGCGAGCTTGGCGCCGCCGGTGTGCCAGAAGCGCAGGCTTGCGTCGAGCGCGCCGCTCGCGCTGAGCGTCACCTTCAGCGGGTACTCGGCGCGGCCGGCCGCGAGTCGGGCGGCCCGGCGGGCGGGGTCGTTGACCAGCAGGCGCGGGTTGTCGGCGCGCAGCGTGTTGCCGCCGACCAGGATCGCGTCGGCGGCCGCGCGCTCCGCGTCGACCCGGTCGAAGTCGGCCTGGTTGGAGAGCAGCAGGCGGTCGGGGGAGGCGTCGTCGAGGTGGCCGTCGAGGGACATCGCGGCGCTCAGCAGGACGAAGGGGCGCTGGCCGGGCATGGCGGGGACCGTTCTGTCGGGGGCGCCTCCACGGTACGGCCGACGGGGGTGGTGCGACCGGCAGATGGTCGCCATGTGAGACGAATCCTCTCGGCATTCGGAACGTCCGGTAGCGTCGAAGGCGTCGCGGAAACCGACCACGCCCCAGGGGGATCCCATGACCGGACAGCAGCCCGTCGCCGTCTACACGCACGGCCACCAGGAGGCCGTACTGCGCTCGCACCGCTCCCGGACGGCCGCCGACTCGGCCGCCTACCTGTTGCCCGAACTGCGGTCCGGGCAGGCGCTGTTGGACATCGGCTGCGGGCCCGGCACGATCACCGCCGACCTGGCCGAGCTGGTCGGCCCGGGCGGGCGGGTGGTGGCCGTGGACACCTCCGCCGAGGTGATGGAGCAGGCGGCCGCGTACGTGGCCGGGCGCGGCCTGTCGAACGTCGTGTTCGAGGTCGCCGACGTCCACGGACTGCCCTACGCGGACGGCGAGTTCGACGTGGTGCACGCCCACCAGGTGCTGCAGCACGTGGCCGACCCGGTGGCCGCGCTGCGCGAGATGCGCCGGGTGGTGGCGCCGGGCGGCGTGGTCGCGGCGCGGGACGTCGACTACGCGTCGATGACCTGGTTCCCCGAAGTGCCCGCGCTGGACCGCTGGTTGGAGTTGTACGAGCGGATCGCCCGGGCCAACGGCGGTGAGCCGGACGCCGGGCGGCGGCTGCTGTCCTGGGCGCGGGCGGCGGGCTTCGCCGACATCGCGGCGACCGCCACCACCTGGACGTACGCGACGCCCGAGCAGCGCGCCTGGTGGGGCGGGATGTGGGCGGACCGGGTCACCGGCTCCACGATCGGCCGGGCGGCGGTGGAGCGGGGCTTCGCGGACCGGGCCGGACTGGAGCGGATCGCGGCCGGCTGGCAGGAGTGGAGCGCCGCCGGGGACGGCTGGTTCTCCATGCTGCACGGCGAGATCCTGGCACGCGGCTGACCGGGGGCCGGGGACGATCGGGGGCGAGACGGGGGCGGACGAAACGGTCGCGCGGACGTTCGGAAAGATCAGGTAAAGTCGCGCGTCCGCTCGTACCGGGTCCGTTCGGGCCCGTCCGGCCCGCCGCTGGAGGGGCGAGCCGACGAGTCGAACTGCCGAGTTGATGCCCGTACCGGCGGGCCGGGGGAGCGCACGTGTCCAAGCCTGAGTCCGC
>NZ_JBIUYE010000007.1:232389-389224 GCF_044744365.1 Kitasatospora sp. NPDC087314 | reverse complement strand
CCGCGCCGCCCGCGCCGCCCGCGCCGCCCGCGCCGCCCGCGCCGCCCGCGCCGCCCGCGCCGCCCGCGCCGCCCGCGCCGCCCGCGCCGCCCGCGCCGCCCGCGCCGGGGCCGGAGTCGCCCGCGGTCGATCTCCACAAGCCGGCCCACGAGGCCGAGCCGGCGGACCAGGCCGAGCACGTCGAGCCGGCCGCGGCACCCGCACCCGCCGCGCCCGCGCCCGCCGCGCCCGCGCCCGCCGCGCCCGCCAACCCCTGGTCCGCGCCCACCCCGTCGCTGTCGCCGCCCCAGCCCCCGCCCCCGCCGCTGCCCGCCGGCGGCTGGGCGTCGGTGCCCCCTGCCGCGCAGGCCGGCTTCCACCCGGGCTTCCACGCCCCGGCCGCCGCCAGCGTCACCAACGGCTTCGCCGTCGCCGCCCTGGTGACCGGCCTGGTCGCGGTGGCGCCGGTGGCCCTGGTCTTCGGCATCGTCGCGCTGGTCCAGATCAACCGCCGCAAGGAGCGCGGCTTCGGGATGGCCGTGATCGGCCTGGTGCTCGGCGTTGTCGGCACGCTGCTGTTCTCCCTCGCGCTGGCCGGATCGACCTTCGAGTCCGGCGGGAGCGACCGGCTCGCCCTGCCCCCGAAGGCCCCGGCCGGCTCCGTCGCCTGGGCCGCGCTGAAGTCCGGGGACTGCTACAACACCCCCGAGAACGGCAGCCGGACCGACCCCGGGGGCGGCGACGAGACGCTGTACTGGGTCCGCCGGGTGCCGTGCTCGGTACTGCACCACGGCGAGGTGGCCGGCACCGTCCGGATCCCGGCGAGCGAGGGTCCGTCCTACCCGGGCGAGGCCAGGGTCCGCGAGCTGGCCGCCGAGCTGTGCCGCAAGGTGCTCGACGACTACGCCCTCGACCAGTGGGCGATCCCGGACGGCATGGACGACGTCTACCTCTACCCGACCCGGGGCAACTGGAGGTCCGGCGACCGGAGCGTCACCTGCGCGTTCGAGGACCGCGACGCCGAGCACCTGGGGACGGTCCGCACCGACCGGGGCAGCCTGAACTCCGCCCAGCTGACGTACCTGGAGGCGGTGCGAGGCTTCAACGACACCTACGGGAGCCAGCCGAGCAAGGGCTTCGCCGAGGCGTCGTCCGAGTACCGGGACTGGGCCCGGCGGATGGCCGCCGCCTCCCACGCGGAGGCCGCGGCGCTGAACAAGGAGCCGGCGGTGTGGCCGGCCGAGGTCAAGCCGACGATCGGCAAGCTGGCCGCGGCCCAGGAGACGGCCGCCGCCGCGTGGGACGCCGCGGCCACCGGCGCCGACCTGGAGGGCGACGTCCGGCGGGCCCGGGCACTGGTGACCAGGACGGTGCCGCTCAGCGTCGAGATCCGGCGCGGGCTCGGGCTCTCCACCGGCGAGCAGGTGCCCGACCTCCAGGTCTGAGTCGCCGACGGCCTCGGTGCGTCGGCGGGCCCACCCCGCCTCCGCACCGGGTTACCCGCCGTTAACCGCGCCCGTACCTGCCGGTAGCGAGCCGCGCGTAGCGTCGCGAGGGCGGATCCCCGGCCCGACCCCCACGCAGGCCGGGGATACGCTCCCCGCCATGAGCGCCTATCGGGTGATGCGGCAGGACGACAACGGCAACCGCTTCCTGGTCGCCACCGGGCTGGAGCGCGCCGAGGCGCAGCGGCTGGCGGCCGAGTTCGAGGCCCACGGCCACAAGCAGCTGTACTGGGTCGAGGCCGACCCCGGCGAGGGCCCGGGTGCCGACGGCGGACGGCCGGGCGCGCCGACGTCCTAGGGTCGCCGAGGCCATAGGGTCGGGCCATGGACAAGGCCGCCGAGACCCCCGTAGATACCCCCGCCGAGACCCGGATCGTCGTCGGCGGCGCCCTCATCCACCGGGGCCGGGTGCTCGCCGCCCGGCGCAGCGCGCCTGCGGCCGTGGCGGGGCGCTGGGAGTTCCCGGGCGGGAAGGCCGAGCCCGGTGAGACCGAGGCGCAGGCGCTGGAGCGGGAGCTGCTGGAGGAGCTGGGCGTCCAGGCCCGGGCGCTGGAGCGGCTGCCGGGGGCGTGGAGCGTCCGGCCGGGCCTGGAGCTGCGGTTCTGGGCGGCGGAGCTGCTGGCCGGCGACCCCCGCCCGCTGGAGGACCACGACGAGCTGCGCTGGCTCGGTCCGGCCGAGCTGGACAGCGTCGACTGGATCGAGCACGACCGGGACGTTCTGCCGCACATCGCGCGGTTGCTCGGCGCCTGAGCCCCTGAAGCCCCCGAATGAAGCCCCCGAAGCGCCGAAGCGCCTGAAGCCCCCGTGCGCCCGCATCAGGCCGCGCGTGCCGGTGTGCGACGCGCGCGGTACGGGGTAGGTCAATCGGACAAGAGGACCCGACGACCGGGATAGCCTGGGTCCTGCTGGGTATGTCGCGTTTCGGCACTATTCGTCACCATCGGTGAGTCGTCCCAGCCGGCTACACCGATCCCGACCAGAGCCGGAGGCCCCGTCGGTGTCGAGTACCGGGAACGGCGGCGGGGGAGCACGGCGGACAGGTACCGCGGGCGGCGCCGCCGCGCGCGCCCGGCTGCGCCGTGGCGCCCACCCGGCCGCCCCGCAGTCGCCGGTCGGTCGCCGCCGGGACACCGTCGACGCCCCGCAGCCCGCCCCGCAGCCCGCCCAGCCGTCCCCGACCCCGGCCGTCCCCGACCCGGGCGCCCAGCCCGGCCTGCGCAGCCGTCCGGCCCGGCCGTTCCCCGGCGGGCCGTCCGACGCCGCGCACGGCCTCGGCGCGCCGCCCGAGGGCAGCCTGCTCGACATGCTGAAGGTCGCCATCGCGATCCTGGACACCGCAGGCCGGGTGGTGCTCTGGAGCCCGGCCGCCGAGGAACTGCTCGGCTGGCCGAACGAGCTGCTGGTCGGCCACCGGATCGACGACCTGATCCCCGACCAGGAGCAGGTCGCCCGGATCCGGGCCGCGATCCAGGACACCCTGCGCCACGGCCGCTGGTCGGGCAACGCCGAACTGCGCGACCGGGACGGCGTGCCGGTCGCGGTGGACGCCCGGGTCTCCCTCCTGGTGGACGGCGACGGCACCCCGTTCCTGCAGGTCAACATGGCCGAGGCGGCCGCCGTCCGGGCCGTCGAGCGCGACCTCGCCGTCCGCGACGCGCTGTTCGAGCAGTCCCCGCTGGGCATCGCCATCATGGACACCGACCTGCGCTACACCGCCGTCAACCAGACCCTGGCCGAGATGAACGGCGTCGCCCTGGCGGACCACGTCGGCCGGACCACCGGCGAGACCCTGCCCGAGCGGGCCGCCGACGAGATCACCGCCATCCAGCGCCAGGTGCTGGCCACCGGCGAGCCGGTCATCGACGTCACCCTCGCCTCCCCGGTCACCGCCCGCTCCGGCTACCGCTCGATCTCCTACAGCCGGATGACCGACCGCTCCGGCCGGGTGCTCGGCATCTCCGGCACCGTGATGGACGTGACCGAGCGCTACCGGGCCGTCGCCAAGGTCGAGCACGCCCGGCGCCGGCTCTCGCTGCTCAACGAGTTCGGCTCCCGGGTCGGCGACCTGCTCGACGCGTCCCGGATCGCCCAGGAACTCGCCAGCTCCGTCGTCCCCCGGCTCACCGACCACTCCGCGGTGATCCTGCTGCAGGCCGTCGCGCACGGCGACGACCTGCCCCGGCACGGTCACGACCGCCGCACCTCGCTGCTCCAACTCGGCACCGCCTCCGTCCAGGACGGCCCCGAGGTCGAGGTGATGCTCCGCCGCGGCGCCCGGATCACCTTCGCCGAGGACTCCGCCTGCGGCCGGGTGCTGCGCACCGGCGTCCCCGAGCTGCTCTCCGGCGCCGACCAGCTCGACGACGTGACGTACTCCGGCGACCCGAAGATGCAGGCCGCCCACGACCTGGGCGTGCACTCCATGCTGGTCGTCCCGCTGCGCGCCCGAGGCATCGTGATCGGGCTGCTGCTGGTCAGCCGGGGCGGCTACCGGGAGGGCTTCGACCGGGACGACCTGGCTTTCACCGTCGAGCTGGCCGACCGGGCCGGCAGCTCGCTGGACAACGCCCGCCTCTACGCCCGCGAGCGCACCGCCGCGCTCACCCTCCAGCGCACCCTGCTCCCGCAGCAGGTCCCGCAGCCCACCGGCGTCGAGGTCGCCTACCGGTACGTGCCCGGCAGCAGCGGCACCGAGGTCGGCGGCGACTGGTTCGACGTCATCCCCCTGCCCGGCGACCGCACCGCGCTGGTGGTCGGCGACGTGATGGGCCACGGCCTGCGGGCCGCCGCCACCATGGGACGGCTGCGCACCGCCGTGCGGGTGCTGGCCGCCCTCGACCTGCCGCCGGACGTCCTGCTGCGGCACGTCCACGAGCTGGCCGACGACCTGGCCCAGGGGCCGGACGAGGCGCTGCTCGCCACCTGCGTCTACGCGGTGTTCGACCCGGGGACGGCCAAGCTGACCGTCGCCAAGGCCGGGCACATCCCGCCGGTCCTGGTGGTGCCGGGCGGGGAGGACGGGGAGCCGACCCGGACCGGCGGCCCGCTGCCCGGCGGCGCCGGCCGGATCCTCGACCTGCCCTCGGGCGCCCCGCTGGGCGTCGGCGGCGTCCCGTTCGAGTCCGTCGAACTGAAGATCCCCGAGGGCAGCCTGCTCGCGCTCTGCACCGACGGACTGGTCGAGTCCCGGGACAAGGACCTCGACGTCGGCCTCGGCCGGCTGGTCACCGTGCTCCAGGACCCGCACGCCTCCATCCAGGCCGCCTGCGAGGCCGTGCTCGACACCATGGAGCAGGGCCGCGAGCCGGACGACGTCGCACTGCTGCTGGCCCGGCTCGGCCACGGCCAGGCCGGCACCCCGACGGCCGGCTGGACCCTGCCGGCCGAGCCCACCGCCGTGTCCCGGGCCCGCCGGCTGGTCCGCTCCACGCTCGCCGAGTGGAACGTCGAGGAGCTCACCGACACCGCCGAGCTGCTGGTCAGTGAGCTGGTCACGAACGCCGTCCGGTACGCGAGCGCCCCCATCGGCGTCCGGCTGACGCTCGGTGAGACGCTGCTGGTCGAGATCTCCGACCCGCTGCCCGACCCGCCCCGGGAGCGGCACGCGGCCGAGGCCGACGAGGGCGGCCGGGGCCTGGAACTGGTCCGCCGCCTGGCGCTGCGCTGGGGCGCCCGGGCCGAGGGCATCGGCAAGGTGGTCTGGTTCGAGCAGGCGTTGCCGGGTAATGAGCCCGACGAACTGTGAGCGGGCGCATGAGCTGGACGGGAGGCGAGGGGAACGGGGCTGCATATGCCAGCAGGCGGCCAGGGGGAGCGCGCGCTCCGGAAGGGGGCGCGAGCGTGGCATTGTGGTTGCGCGGGCGGTAGGACAAAAACCTTCGCCCGATCTGATGTTGTGATGTTGAGGGCGTGTGAACGTACCCCTCGATGATGAATACTCGGTCTTCTCGACATCCGGACGGTCGCGGGGTTGGAGGGGTCGGTCCGTTGAACAGCACCCCGGCGCGGAATGCGCCGAGTAGCAGCGGTCATGCCGCCGTGCCCGGGCAGGCCGGTTCACCGCACCTGCCCGGCCCGGCGTCGCCGCCGGGCGCCGACACCGCGGGCCGCAGCCGCACCGCCCAACCGCTGGCCGACGCCCACCCGTGGGGCGCCGGCGACCCCGGCTCGATCTACGACTACATCCGGGTCGCCACCTTCGCGATCGGCCCCGACGGCCGGATCAGCCAGTGGAGCGAGCGCGCCGCCGAGTTCTTCGGCGTCCCCGCCCCCGACGCCGTCGGCGCCGACCCGATCACCACCTTCGTCCCCCGCGAACTCTGGCAGCGCGGCCGCGCCCGGCTGGAACGCACCCTGGCCGGCGAGGAGTGGGTCGGCACCACCCCCTACCGGGACGCCGCGGGCGGCGAGGGCCTCGCCGAGCTCTACCTGATGCCCGACAGCGCCCTGCCCACCGCCGGCGCCACCTGCCTGGCCGTCGACCTCGGCCGGCTGCGCCGGATCGAGACCGACCTCGCCGCCTCCGAGGCCGTCTTCGGGCAGACCCCCACCGGCTTCATCCTCTTCGACGACCGGCTGCGCCTGCAGCGGGTGAACGACGCCTTCGCCTCCGGCATGGGCCTGGTCCCCACCGACCTCGAAGGCCTCACCCCGCACGACCTCTTCCCGCCGTCCGAGGCCGACCGCCTCAGCGCCGCCCTGCGCAAGGTCCTCGCCACCGGCGAGCCCGTCTTCGACCTGCGCTTCCACGGCGCCGTCCCCACCCGTGAGGGCAACCGGCTCTGGGCCGTCTCGCTGTACCGCCTCAACGGCGCGGCCGGGCAGCCGATGGGCGTCGCCGGGCAGGTCTCCGACGTCACCAGCCGGCACGTCGCCGAGCGGGAGGCCGACGGCGTGCGCCGCAACCTCGCCCTGCTCAACGAGGCCAGCGCGCACATCGGCTCCACCCTCGACCTGGAGACCACCGCCAAGGAACTGCTCGACGTCGTCGTCCCGCCGTTCTGCGACCTCGCCACCGTCGACCTCTACACCGCGCTGCTCTCCGGCGAGACCGTCCCCAGCGCCGGCCGGCTCGGCGACACCGTGCTCACCGACGGCAGCGGCGAACTGCGCCGGGTCGCCGTCTCCAGCGTCATCGGCGGCGCCTCCTCGGTGCTCGGCTCGGTCACCGGCCTGCCCATCGCCGAAGCCGGCGGCACCCTCTGTTACCCGCGCCGCTCCCCGCACGCCCGGGCGCTGCGCACCGGCCGCAGCGTCATCCCCGAGCCCGGCCGCGACCCGCTGCTGCGCTCCACCCTGATCGTCCCGCTGGTCGCCCGCGACCAGGTGCTCGGCCTCGTCCAGCTCTCCCGCGCGATCGGCAGCGAGCCCTTCGACGCCCGCGACGTCGCCATTGCCGAGGAGCTCGTCGCCCGCGCCGCCGTCTGCATCGACAACGCCCGGCTCTACCGCCGCGAGCACGAGCGCGCCCTGATCCTCCAGCGCAGCCTGCTGCCCCCGGGCAATCCGGCCGCCAGCGGCCTGGAGATCGCCTGCCGCTACCTGCCCAGCAACAACAACACCGAGGTCGGCGGCGACTGGTTCGACGTCATCCCGCTGCCCGGCAACCGCACCGCCCTGGTCATCGGCGACGTGATGGGCCGCGGCCTGCGCGCCGCCGTCGCGATGGGCCAGCTGCGCACCGCCGTCCGTACCCTCGCCATGCTCGACCTGGAGCCCGGCGAGGTGCTCACCGCCCTCGACGAGATCGCCCGCGGCCTCGGCGGCGACACCGTGCCGGCCGGCCCGCCCACCCCGTACGGCCGGCTCACCTCGGCCGCCGACGAGGAGGCCCGGGAGGTCTACCTGGCCACCTGCGTCTACGCGGTCTACGACGCCGTCACGCGGCGCTGCTGGATCGCCAACGCCGGCCACCTGCCGCCCGTCCTGCTCGGCCCCGGCGAACCCGCCCGGATGCTCGACGTCCCGCCCGGCCTGCCGCTCGGCGTCGGCGGCGAGCCCTTCGAGGAGGTCGAGCTGACCCTCCCGGACGGCGCCGTCCTCGGCCTGTACACCGACGGCCTGGTGGAGAGCCGCAAGCACCAGCTGGACGAGGGCCTGCGCGCCTTCCGCACCGCGCTGTCCGCCGAGGGCAAGAGCCTCGAAGACCTCTGCGACCACGTCCTCGGCGAGCTCAACCCGCACCACGGCGAGGACGACATCGCCCTGCTGATGGCCAAGGTGCACGCCTTCCCCGAGGACGCCGTCGGGAACTGGTTCCTGCCGCCCGAGCCCACCTCCGTCGCCAAGGCCCGCGAGCTGGCCTGCAGCTGGCTGCTGACCCGCGGCCTGGACGAACTCGTCGACACCACCGAGCTGCTGGTCAGCGAACTGGTCACCAACGCGCTCAAGCACGGCCGGGGCGAGATCCGGCTGCGGCTGCTGCGCGAGCGCGGCCTGGTCTGCGAGGTCTGGGACGACGGCTACGCCCAGCCCCGGCAGCGGCGCGCCCAGGAGACCGACGAGGGCGGGCGCGGCCTGCAGCTGGTCAGCCTGCTGGCCGAGCGCTGGGGCAGCCGGCGCACGCCCAAGGGCAAGATCGTCTGGTTCGAGCTGGCGCTTTAGGGTCCCGTCCCGAGCCTGCGGGATCGGCCGTCCGGGTGCAGTCGCGCGGCGGTCCGCCGTGTCGGGCCGGGACCGGCGCCCCGGTCGGCGTTGCATGGCCGCCATGCGCGTCCGCCAGCTCACCACCGCAGCCGCCGCGCTGCTGCTCGCCGCCGGCCTCGGCGGCTGTTCCGACGACCCGGCCCCGGTCCGTCCCCCCGGGCCCGCCCCGGCCCCGGCCGACCCCACCGCCGGCACCGGGGACGTCCGGCCCGCCGACCGTGCCGCCGTGCGGAGCGGCGGCACGCTGCGCTGGGCCGTGGACGGCCTCCCGACCACGTTCAACGTCTACCAGGGCGCCGCGACCGCCGACTCGGCGCTGCTCGCACACGCGCTCTACCCCTCGCTGTTCCGGCCGGACGACCACGGCCGGCTCGTCCCCGACCCGGACTACCTGGCCGGCGCCGAGTCCACCCCGCCCGGGCAGCAGCCCCAGGTCGTCACCTACCGGCTCAACCCGCACGCGGTCTGGAGCGACGACACCCCGCTCTCGGCCGCCGACCTCACCGCCCAGCGGGCCGCCCTCTCCGGCAGCGACCCGGCCTACCAGGGCGGCCGCCCGGCCGGGTACGACGCCATCGACTCGATCTCCCAGGGCGCCGACCCGCACGAGGTCCGGGTGACCTTCCGACGCCCGTACGCCGAATGGCGCTCGCTGTTCGGCCCGCTCTACCCGGCGGCCGAGACGGCCACCCCGGACGCCTTCAACCAGGCGCTCACCGGCGGAGACCACCTGAGCGCCGGGCCGTACACCGTTTCCGGGTACGACGCCGCGGGCGGGCGGGTCAGCCTCTCCCGCAACCCGCTGTGGTGGGGTGACCCGCCGAAGACCGACCGGATCGACTTCCTCGCCACGCAGCCCGAGCAGCGGCTGGACGCGCTCGACGAGGATCGGCTGGACATCGTCCCGCTCACCACGGCGGTGGACCGGGCGGTGCCCGCACCCCCCACCAGCTCGCCGTCCGCCTCCGGTACACCGACCGCCGCCGCGGCGCCGCCGGCCGCCACGCCCGAGGCCGCGACGGCGGCCCTGCAGCGGGCCGAGTCGTTGCACGGCGTCACCGTGCACCGGGCCGTCGGTGCCTCGCTCACCCAGCTCACCCTCAACGCCGCCCGCGCCCCGCTCACCGACCCGGCCCTGCGGCTCGCCCTCTCCCGCGCCGTCGACCGGCGGCGGATCGCCGACGCCGCGCTCACCCCGCTCGGCCTGCCCGGCGCCCCGATCGGCAGCCACCTGCTCGCCGGCGACCAGGACGGCTACCGCGACAACAGCGCGGCCGCCGGTCCGGCCGACGCCGACCGGCTGCTCGACGAGGCGGGCTGGAAGCGGCCCGCCGGCGGCGGCACCCGGACCAAGGACGGCAAGGAGCTCAGCCTCACCCTGCTCGTCCCGGCCGACTCCGCGACCGCCAAGCGCACCGCCGACGCGCTCACCGCCAACCTCGTCGAGTCCGGCGTCGCGGTGAAGACGGCGACCGCGCCCACCGAGACCTTCGTCGAGGACCACCTGGCCGCCGGGGAGTACGACCTGGCCCTGTTCTCCTGGCCCGCCGGCACCAGCCCGGCGGGCGAGCAGCGGCCCGTCTACGCCAAGCCCCGGCCCGACGCCGACGGCGTCCTCGAACACGGCACCAACTACGCCCGCAGCGGCACCGAGGAGATCGACCGGCTGTTCGACCGCGCCGGCGCCGAACTCGACCCGGGCGCCCGGCTCGGCCTGCTCCAGGAGGCGGACGTCCGGATCTGGCAGCTCGGGCACTCGGTGCCGCTCTACCAGCGGCCCGAGCTGGTCGGCGTCCGGGCGGGCGTCGCCGGTGCGGGGGTCTGGGGGTACGGCTGGCCGCGCTTCCAGGACGTGGGGTGGAACGCCTAGGGCCGTCCTCGAATCACCCGCCGGATCCCGGCGCAGGGGGAACGGCGGGTGAAGAGCGGGTGACCGATCTGTGATCTTGATCCCGCCCGACCTGCTCGTTTCTGCTCACCTGGGCGCTTCCCCGTACGATAGGAGGAAGCCGAGGCATGTCCGTTGCCCGGCGGGTGGACCGGTAGTAGCAGGCGGAACGGGCGGCGGCGATCCAGTGGGATCGCAGGTCGGCGTCTCGCGGCCGGGCGCCGCAACCCACGATTCCGGGAGAATCCGCAAGGCATGCCCACGCGCAACGACATCCGTAACGTCGCTATCGTCGCCCACGTCGACCACGGCAAGACCACCCTGGTGGACGCCATGCTGAAGCAGGCCGGCGCCTTCGCCGCCCACCAGCACCTGGACGACCGGATGATGGACTCCAACGACCTGGAGCGCGAGAAGGGCATCACCATTCTCGCGAAGAACACCGCGGTCAAGTACCACCCCAAGGATGGTGGCGCGCCGATCACCATCAACATCATCGACACCCCGGGCCACGCCGACTTCGGTGGCGAGGTCGAGCGCGGTCTGTCGATGGTGGACGCGGTCGTCCTGCTGGTCGACGCCTCCGAGGGCCCGCTGCCGCAGACCCGCTTCGTGCTCCGCAAGGCGCTCACCGCCCGCCTGCCCGTCATCCTCTGCATCAACAAGACGGACCGCCCGGACTCCCGGATCGACGAGGTCATCAACGAGACCTACGACCTGTTCCTGGACCTGGACGCGGACGAGGACCAGATCGAGTTCCCGATCGTCTACGCCTGTGCCCGTGACGGCGTCGCCTCGCTGACCAAGCCGGAGAACGGCACCGTCCCGGCCGACAGCACCAGCCTGGAGCCGTTCTTCAGCACCCTGCTGGAGCACGTCCCGGCCCCGACGTACGAGGAGGACGCGCCGCTCCAGGCCCACGTCACCAACCTCGACGCCGACAACTTCCTCGGCCGTATCGCGCTGCTGCGCGTCGAGCAGGGCGAGCTGCGCAAGGGCCAGACCGTGGCGTGGATCAAGCGCGACGGCACGGTCCAGAGCGTCCGCATCTCCGAGCTGCTGATGACCGAGGCGCTCACCCGCAAGCCGGCCGAGGTGGCGGGCCCGGGTGACATCTGCGCCGTCGCGGGCATCTCCGAGATCATGATCGGCGAGACCCTCGCCGACCCGGAGAACCCGATCGCGCTGCCGCTGATCACGGTGGACGAGCCGGCCATCTCGATGACCATCGGCACCAACACCTCGCCGCTGGTCGGCCGTGGCGGCAGCGGCAAGGGCGCGGACGCGAAGTCCGGCGCCAAGGTGGACCGCAAGGTCACCGCCCGCCAGGTGAAGGACCGCCTGGACCGCGAGCTGATCGGTAACGTCTCGCTGCGCGTCCTGGACACCGAGCGCCCGGACGCCTGGGAGGTGCAGGGCCGCGGTGAGCTGGCGCTGGCCATCCTGATCGAGACCATGCGCCGCGAGGGCTTCGAGCTGACCGTCGGCAAGCCGCAGGTGGTCACCAAGGAGGTCAACGGCAAGACGCACGAGCCCGTCGAGCGCCTCACCGTGGACGTGCCGGAGGAGCACATGGGCGCGGTCACGCAGCTCATGGGCATCCGCAAGGGCCGGATGGACAACATGTCCAACCACGGCTCGGGCTGGGTCCGGATGGAGTTCGTCGTGCCGTCCCGCGGTCTGATCGGCTTCCGGACCGAGTTCCTCACCAACACCCGCGGCACCGGCATCGCGCACTCGATCCACGAGGGCCACGAGCCGTGGTTCGGCAACCTGACCACCCGCAACAACGGTTCGCTGGTCGCCGACCGGGCCGGTGTGGTCACCGCCTTCGCGATGACCAACCTGCAGGAGCGCGGCGTGCTCTTCTGCGACCCGGGCACCGAGGTGTACGAGGGCATGATCGTCGGTGAGAACTCGCGCGCCGACGACATGGACGTGAACATCACCAAGGAGAAGAAGCTCACCAACATGCGTTCCTCGAACGCTGATGTGGCCGAGTCGATCGTCCCGCCGCGCAAGCTCTCGCTGGAGCAGTCGCTGGAGTTCTGCCGCGAGGACGAGTGCATCGAGGTGACCCCGGAGACGGTTCGCATCCGTAAGGTCGTCCTGGACCAGAAGGACCGCGGCCGCACCGCCTCGCGCTCCAAGAAGGCGTGATCCGGACGGCTTGACCGGCCATTGGCCGGAATGCTTCGCCCCCCTTTCCCATGGAGAGGGGGGCGAACTTTTTCAACTACTCCAAGTTGTCGACGCGGGTATTAACGGAATAGCGCTCATCACGCCCAGGTGTCCGCTGAGCGAACGTGACAGTTCGTCATTCATGACGACTGTCCGTTTGGTGCCTGTCTGGCTATGTCTCATATGTCCGGTTTTCGAAACTTACCGACTGTTCATGTGACCTAATTGAGATCGTCACTGGTCACTTTCGTGTCCGTGCGTGACGGATAGTGGGTGCAGTCAGGCTCGGGTCAAGGGTGAACGCGCAGGGGTGCGCGCCGAAACCACGAGCGCGGACGGCATAGCGGGTCCGGTGACAACCGTCCGCGATGCCCTCCTCGTTGCAACGTCGAATTCAGGAGGCACACCGATGCGTGGTGGGAGCCAGGCCAAGTGGGTTGTCGCAGCTGTTGCTGTCGCCCTTGCCGCGACTGCTTGTAGCAGTGGCGGTTCCACCGGTGGGAGCAGCTCCGATGGCGCTGCGGTCAACGCCCAGGGCGTCTTCAGCTACCAGAGCGGCGAGCCGCAGCGTCCGCTGCAGCCGGCCAACGCCATGGAGAACCAGGGCGGCCGCATCGTCAAGCAGCTCTTCCAGGGCCTCGTCGACTACGACCCCGCCACCGGCGCCCTGCGCAACCAGGTGGCCGACAAGATCGAGACCACTGACGCCAAGAACTACACCGTCACCCTGAAGTCCGGTTGGACCTTCCACGACGGCACCCCGGTGACCGCCCAGTCCTTCGTGAAGTCCTGGAACTGGTCGGCCAACACCAAGAACAACCAGATCAACTCGGACTGGTTCTCCGACATCGTCGGCTACGACGCCGTGCACCCGGAGAAGGGTGACCCGACCGCCGACAGCATGTCCGGCCTGAAGGTCATCGACGACACGCACTTCACCATCGAGCTGACCGACCCGGTCTCGTACTTCACGTACAAGCTCGGTTACTCGGCCTTCTACCCGCTGCCGGAGGGCTTCTTCGCCGACCCGGCGGGCTACGGCCAGAAGCCGATCGGCAACGGCCCCTACAAGTTCGTGTCGTGGGAGCACAACAAGGCCATCACCCTGGCCGCCTTCGACAAGTACGCGGGCACGAACAAGGCCAAGAACGGCGGCATCGTCTTCCGGAACTACACCTCCGGTGAGGCCGCGTACAAGGACCTGATGTCGGACACCCTCGACGTCCTGGACCAGGTCGACTCGACC
This sequence comes from Kitasatospora sp. NPDC087314, assembly GCF_044744365.1. Taxonomy (NCBI): domain Bacteria; kingdom Bacillati; phylum Actinomycetota; class Actinomycetes; order Kitasatosporales; family Streptomycetaceae; genus Kitasatospora; species Kitasatospora sp. NPDC087314. Next base: position 375,777 of record NZ_JBIUYE010000007.1, on the reverse strand, counting down.
GACCTGCCCAAGTACAAGGACGACCTGGGCAAGCGCGCGGTCGACCAGCCGCAGGGCGCCATCCAGAACATCTCCTTCGCGCTGTACAACGCCGACTGGAGCGCGCCGGAGAAGGCCAAGGTCCGCCAGGGCCTGTCGATGGCCATCGACCGCGACACCATCACCAAGACCGTGCTGAACGGCACGCGTCAGCCCGCCGACGCGTTCGTGGCGCCCGGCGTCATGGGCTTCAAGGCCGGCAGCTGCGGCGACGCCTGCAAGTACGACCCGGCCAAGGCCAAGCAGCTGATCGCCGAGGGCAACGGCGTGCCCGGCAACAAGATCACCATCCTCTACAACTCCGACGGTGGTCACAAGGAGTGGGTCGACGCGGTCTGCAACTCGATCCGCCAGGCCACCGGCGTCGAGTGCCTCGGTGACCCGAAGCCGGACTTCAAGACCTCGCGCGACCTCGTGACCAAGCGTCAGGTCCCGAGCATGATGCGTACCGGCTGGGTGCAGGACTACCCGCTGAACGCCAACTTCCTGCGCGACGTCTACGGCACCGGTGCGGCGGCGAACGACGCCGGCTACTCCAGCCCGGAGTTCGACAAGCTCTCGAAGGAGGCCGACGCGGCCACCTCGGTCGAGAAGACCACCGAGCTCTACCAGCAGGCCGAGGCCGTCCTGGCCAAGGACATGCCGGCCATCCCGCTCTGGTACTACAAGACCAGCTCCGGCTGGTCCAACAACGTCCAGAACGTGAAGTTCGACTCCTTCGGCAACCCGGTCTACACCGACGTCGAGGTCAAGAAGAAGTAATCGGTCGGCACCGCCTGACCCGGTGACAACGGCCGGTGCCCGTCCCATCCCCACAAGGGCGAGGACTGGCACCGGCCGTTGGCACGCCGACTTATCTCTGGCCGGGATGACGGGCCCGGCAGAGTCATACATGGAGGCACGATGGGGCGCTTTGTCGCGAGGCGACTGCTCCAGATGATCCCGGTCTTCCTCGGAACGACCGCGCTCATCTTTTACATGGTGCACGCGCTGCCGGGTGACCCGGTGGCCGCGATGTGGGGCGACAAGGCGCCGGACCCGGTCCAGCTCGCCGCTCTGAGGCACCAGATGGGCTTCGACAAGCCGCTGGTCCAGCAGTACCTCGACTACATGGGGAACCTGCTCACCGGCGACTTCGGAACCACCCTGGCCGGACGGCCGGTGGTCGACGTGATCACCGAGGCGCTGCCGGTGACGGTGCGGCTGGCACTGCTGGCCTTCACCATCGAGATCGTGCTCGGCGTGTCCATCGGCCTCTTCGCGGGCCTGCGCCGCGGCAAGGCGTTCGACAAGGGCACCCTGGTCATGACCCTGCTGCTGATCTCGATCCCGGTCCCGGTGCTCGGCTTCATCTTCCAGACGATCTTCGCGGACAACCTGAAGTGGGTCACGCCGACCGTCCAGGACTCGAACGACATCACCCAGCTCATGCTGCCGGCCATCGTGCTCGGCTCGCTGTCGCTGGCGTACGTGGCGCGTCTCACCCGTACCTCCATAGCCGAGAACATCAAGGCCGACTACGTCCGCACCGCGGTGGCCAAGGGCCTGCCCCGGCGCAAGGTGATCGGCACCCACCTGCTCCGCAACTCGATGATCCCGGTGGTCACCTTCCTCGGCACCGACCTCGGAGCCCTGATGGGCGGCGCGATCGTCACCGAGGGCATCTTCAACGTCAAGGGTGTCGGCAACGCGCTCTTCCACGCGATCAACCTGAAGGAGGGCTCGACGGTCTCCGGCTTCGTGGCCTTCCTGGTGCTCGTGTACCTGGCCGCCGGCCTGATCGTCGACCTGCTTTACGCGGTCCTGGACCCGAGGATCCGTTATGCCTGACCTGACCGAGAAGAAGACGGCCGAGGAGATCCCGGCCCAGCGCGGTGCCGACACCGCGGCGGCCAAGCCCGAGAAGGCCCGCAGCCTCGGCTCGGACGCCTGGCACGATCTGCGCCGCAAGCCGATCTTCGTGATCTCCGCGCTGCTGATCCTGCTGCTGATCGTCATCGCGATCGCCCCCGGGCTGTTCACCTCGGCGGACCCGCGCGCCGGCGACCTGCGTCTGCACTACCTGACCAAGCCGAACTACAGCCACTTCTTCCAGGCGGACTGGTTCGGCTACGACCTCCAGGGCCGCAGCATCTACGCCCGGGTGATCTACGGGGCCCGCGCCTCGGTCGTCGTCGGCATCTGCGTCACGGCGGGTGTGACCATCCTCGGTGGCATCACCGGCATGCTGGCCGGCTACTTCGGCGGCTGGATCGACACGATCATCTCCCGGGTCACCGACATCTTCTTCGGCATCCCGCTGCTGCTCGGCGCCCTGGTCATCCTCAACGCCTTCACCTCGCGCACCATCTGGAGCGTGGTCTTCGCGCTGGTCGCCCTGGGCTGGACCCAGATGACCCGTGTCATGCGCGGTTCGGTCATCACGGTCAAGCAGGCCGACTTCGTGACGGCCGCCAAGGCGCTGGGCGCCGGCACCAGCCGGATCCTGTGGAAGCACATCCTGCCGAACGCGCTCGCCCCGGTGATCGTGGTCGCGACCATCGCGCTCGGCGGCTACATCGCCACCGAGGCGACGCTGAGCTTCCTCGGCATCGGTCTGCAGGACCCGACCATCTCCTGGGGCATCGACATCAACACCGCCCAGAAGGTGATCCGCACCGCGCCGTACGCGCTGTTCTTCCCCGCCGGAATGCTGAGCCTCACGGTTCTGGCCTTCATCATGCTCGGCGACGCGGTCCGCGACGCCCTCGACCCGAAGCTCCGCTGAGAGAAGAGGTGACGACCCGATGACCACCGTGATCGAGAACAACCAGAAGAGCGGCCGGCTCGAAGTTGGCACCCCGCTGCTGGAGGTCAAGGACCTCCACGTGGAGTTCCACACCCGGGACGGCGTGGCGAAGGCCGTGAACGGCGTCAACTACTCCGTCGCGGCCGGCGAGACGCTCGCCGTGCTCGGCGAGTCCGGCTCCGGCAAGTCCGTGACCGCCCAGACCATCATGGGCATCCTGGACATGCCGCCCGGCAAGGTGACCCAGGGCGAGATCCTGTACCGCGGTCAGGACATGCTCAAGATGGGCAACGAGGAGCGGCGGAAGATCCGCGGCCAGAAGATCGCGATGATCTTCCAGGACGCGCTGTCCTCCCTCAACCCCGTGCTCAGCGTGGGCTACCAGCTCGGCGAGATGTTCCGGGTGCACCAGGGCGCCTCCAAGAAGGAGGCCAAGGAGAAGGCCATCGAGCTGATGGACCGGGTGCGCATCCCGGCCGCCAGGCAGCGCGTCGGCGACTACCCGCACCAGTTCTCCGGCGGCATGCGTCAGCGCATCATGATCGCCATGGCGCTCTCCCTGGAGCCGGACCTGATCATCGCGGACGAGCCCACCACCGCCCTGGACGTCACCGTCCAGGCCCAGGTGATGGACCTGCTCGCGGAGCTCCAGGCCGAGTACAACATGGGCCTGATCCTGATCACCCACGACCTCGGCGTGGTCGCCGACGTCGCGGACAAGATCGCCGTGATGTACGCGGGCCGGATCGTCGAGACCGCCCCGGTGCACGAGCTGTACGCCAACCCGGCGCACCCGTACACCAAGGGCCTGCTCCGCTCGATCCCGCGCCTGGACCAGAAGGGCCAGGAGCTCTACGCGATCAAGGGCCTGCCCCCGAACCTGCTGAAGGTCCCGACCGGCTGCGCGTTCAACCCCCGCTGTGACGTCGCCACCGACCTGTGCCGCACGGAGATCCCGGAGCTGCACCACGTGACCGACAAGGACGGCAAGGAGCTCACCGGCCGCCGCAGCGCGTGCCACCTCTGGAAGGAGACCCTCCATGGCTGAGCCCATCCTGGAGGTCAAGGACCTGGTCAAGCACTACCCGCTGAGCCAGGGCATCCTCTTCAAGAAGCAGGTCGGCGCGGTCAAGGCGGTCGACGGCATCTCCTTCGACCTGGCCAAGGGCGAGACCCTGGGCATCGTCGGTGAGTCCGGCTGTGGCAAGTCCACGCTGGCCAAGGTGCTGATGAACCTGGAGCGGGCCACCTCCGGCCAGGTGCTGTTCAAGGGCGAGGACATCTCCAAGCTGAGCGGCCAGGCCCTCAAGGCCGTCCGCCGCAACATCCAGATGGTGTTCCAGGACCCGTACACCTCGCTGAACCCGCGCATGACGGTCGGCGACATCATCGGGGAGCCGTACGAGATCCACCCCGAGGTGGCGCCCAAGGGCGACCGCCGCAAGGCCGTCCAGGACCTGCTGGACGTCGTGGGTCTGAACCCGGAGTACATCAACCGGTACCCGCACCAGTTCTCCGGCGGCCAGCGCCAGCGCATCGGCATCGCCCGCGGCCTCGCGCTCAAGCCCGAGATCATCATCTGCGACGAGCCGGTCTCCGCCCTGGACGTGTCCGTCCAGGCGCAGGTGATCAACCTGCTGGAGCAGTTGCAGAGCGAGTTCGAGCTCTCGTACATGTTCATCGCGCACGACCTCTCCATCGTCCGGCACATCTCCGACCGCGTCGGCGTGATGTACCTCGGCAAGATGGTCGAGATCGGCACCGACGAGCAGATCTACGACAACGCCACCCACCCGTACACCCAGGCGCTGCTCTCCGCGGTGCCGGTGCCGGACCCGACGGCGCGGGAGAACCGCGAGCGGATCATCCTGAGCGGCGACATCCCCTCGCCGGCCAACCCGCCGTCCGGCTGCCGCTTCCGCACCCGCTGCTGGAAAGCGGAGGACCGCTGCGCCGAGGAGATCCCGCTGCTCGCGGTGCCCTCGGTGCTGGAGGGCCCGGCCGCGCACGAGTCGGCCTGCCACTTCGCCGAGGTCCGGGAGTCGGCCGCCGCCTGATTCCCCGTGGCATCCCCGGAAGGGCCCGTGGCTTCCCGCCGCGGGCCCTTCCGTCGTTCCGCCAACCCGGCAGGCGGTGACCGCACCCATCCGGGTGCACCCGACTCGCGCCGTCGCCGGGGCGCGCTTCTCATGGGGTGTGATGCGACACACACCATGAGGAGGGACCTCCATGCCCGTAGCCGCCCGTGCTCGTTGGGTCCTCGCCGCTGCGACATCCGTGGTCCTGGTGGCCACCGGGTGCAGCAGCGGCGGCGGAGGAAGCGGTTCGCCGGACGCCAGCAAGACCTTCAGCTACCAGAGCAGTGAGCCGCAGAACCCGCTGCAGCCCGCCAACGCGAACGAGGTCGGCGGTGGTCGCATCATCCAGAACCTCTTCAAGGGGCTGGTGGACTACGACCCCAGTACGGCGAAGATCCGGATGCAGGTCGCCGACAAGATCGACACCAGTGACGCGCAGACCTTCAACGTCACGCTGAAGGACGGCTGGAAGTTCCACGACGGCACACCGGTGCACGCCAAGAACTTCGTGGACTCGTGGAACTGGAGCGCGACCACCAGCAACAACCAGATCAACAGCTCCTGGTTCTCCGACATCGAGGGCTACAAGGACGTCCACCCCGCCAGCGGCCAGCCGACCGCGACCAAGATGTCCGGGCTGACCGTCGTCGACGACCTGCACTTCACCATCAAGCTGGCCAATAAGGTCTCGTACTTCGAGTACAAGCTCGGCTACATCGCCTTCTCGCCGCTGCCGGACGCCTTCTTCAACGACCCGGCCGGGTACGGGCAGAAGCCGGTGGGCAACGGCCCGTACCAGTTCGTCAGCTGGACGCACAACACCCAGGTGGTCACCAAGGCCTTCGCGGACTACCAGGGCGTGGACAAGCCGAAGAACGGCGGCATCGTCTTCAAGATGTACACCACGTCCGAGGCGGCCTACGCCGACCTGCAGTCCAGCAACCTGGACGTGATGGACCAGGTGCCGCCGTCGGCGCTGGCGACGTACAAGAGCGACCTCGGCGACCGGGCGATCGACGCCCCGCAGGGTGCCATCCAGAACATCGGCTTCACCCTCTACCAGGCCGACTGGGCCTCGCCCGACAAGGCCAAGGTGCGCCAGGGCCTGTCGATGGCGATCGACCGCGACACCATCACCAAGACGGTGCTGCAGGGCTCCCGCAAGCCGGCCACCGCCTGGGTGGCCGAGGGCGTCGAGGGCTACAAGAGCGGCGCCTGCGGGGACTTCTGCACGTTCGACCCCGCCAAGGCCAAGCAGCTGATCACCGAGGGCGGCGGCGTCCCCGGCAACAAGCTGACCATCACCTACAACGCGGACGGCGGCCACAAGGAGTGGGTCGACGCGGTCTGCAACTCGATCCGGCAGAACACCGGCGTCGACTGCCTCGGCGACCCGAAGCCCGACTTCAAGACGGCGCGCGCCGCGATCACCGGGCACCAGGTCAACGGAGCCTTCCGCACCGGCTGGGTGCAGGACTACCCGCTGAACGCCAACTTCCTGTCCGACGTGTACCGCACCGGCGCGGCCTCCAACGACTTCGGCTACAGCAGCCCGCAGTTCGACCAGGCGGCCACCAAGGCCGACGAGGCCCCCAGCGTCGCGGACACGGTGGCCGGCTACCAGCAGGCCGAGGCGGTGCTGCCGAGCGGGATGCCGGCGATCCCGCTCTGGTACTACCGCACCAACTCGGGCTACTCGTCCAAGGTGCAGAACGTGGCGTTCGACTCCTTCGGCAACCCGGCCTGGACCCAGGTCGAGGTCAAGGGCTGAGCTCCTGAGGGCGTCGGCCCCTCACGCCGGCCCCGCCCTTCCCGCACGGAGGGCGGGGCCCGGCCTCTCGGCCGACCGGCCGCGGCCGGTCGGGTACCTAGGAAGGAGGCTCGGATGGGCAGTTACGTGCTGCGGCGGGTGCTGCAGATGATCCCGGTGTTCTTCGGCACCACGCTGCTGATCTTCCTGATGGTCTACACGCTGCCGGGCGACCCGGTGGCGGCGCTGTTCGGCGAGAAGGCCGCCGACCCGGCCGTGGTGGCCAGCATCAAGCATCAGTACTACTTGGACCAGCCGGTCTGGAAGCAGTACCTGCACTACATGGGGAACCTCTTCCAGGGGGACTTCGGGACCAGCTTCACCGGCCGTCCCGTCTCCGACATCATGGGGAACGCCTTCCCGGTCACCATCCGGCTCGCGCTGCTGGCCTTCGCCTTCGAGCTGATCCTCGGCCTGGCCCTGGGCCTGGTCTCCGGCCTCAGGCGCGGCAGCATCCAGGACACCCTGGTGCTCGTCCTGACCCTGGTGGTGATCTCGATCCCGGTCTTCGTGCTGGCCTACATCGCGCAGACGATCTTCGCCACCAACCTCGGCTGGGTCACCCCGACGGTGCAGGACTCCCGGGACCTCTCCCAGCTGATCCTGCCCGCGATCGTGCTGGGCTCGCTCTCGCTCGCGTACGTCGCCCGGCTCACCCGGACGTCCATCGGCGAGAACCTGCGGGCCGACTACATCCGCACGGCGGTCGCCAAGGGCCTGCCCCGGCGGACCATCGTCTCCCGGCACCTGCTGCGCAACTCGCTGATCCCGGTGGTCACCTTCCTCGGCACCGACCTCGGCGCGCTGATGGGCGGGGCGATCGTCACCGAGGGCATCTTCAACGTGCAGGGCGTCGGCAACGTCCTGTACCGGGCCATCAACCAGAAGGAAGGCCCGACCGTGGTCGGCATCGTGACCGTCCTGGTGATCGTCTACCTGGTCGCCAGCCTGCTCGTCGACCTGCTCTACGCGGTCCTGGACCCGAGGATCCGCTATGCCTGACGTCCACGACGAGAACTCGTACGAGCCGCACCCCAAGCCCGGGATCTCGCACCTCGACTACGCGGGGGAGCAGGGCATGGCGGTCGAGCAGGGCACCCTGGTCGAGGCCGACCCGGTCAAGCGGGAGGAGGCCCGCAGCCTCTGGGGCGACGCCTGGCGGGACCTGCGCAGGCGGCCGATCTTCCTGATCTCGGCCGTGCTGATCCTGCTGCTGGTCGTGATGGCGATCTTCCCGTGGGCGTTCACCGACGCCGACCCGCGCAAGGCCGACCTGGTGCACAACTACCTCAGGCGGCCGGACTGGACCGACTTCTTCGGCGCCGGCTGGTTCGGCTACGACGGGCAGGGCCGGTCGATCTACGCCCGGGTGGTGTACGGCGCCCGGGCCTCGATCACCGTCGGCATCTGCGTCACCCTGGCGGTCACCGTGCTCGGCGGGCTGACCGGCATGGTCGCCGGCTACTTCGGCGGCGGCATCGACGCGGTGATCTCCCGGATCATCGACATCTTCTTCGGCATCCCGCTGCTGCTCGGCGCCCTGGTGCTGCTGAACGCCTTCACCACCCGCACGGTGTGGAGCGTGGTCATCGCCCTGGGCGTCCTCGGCTGGACCCAGATCGCCCGCGTCATGCGCGGTGCGGTGCTGACCGTCAAACAGTCCGACTACGTGGTGGCCGGCCGGGCGCTCGGCGCCGGGACGGGGCGGCTGATGTTCCGGCACATCCTGCCGAACGCGATCGCCCCGGTGATCGTGGTCGCCACCATCGCGCTCGGCGGCTACATCGCCACCGAGGCGACGCTGAGCTTCCTCGGCATCGGTCTGCAGGACCCGACCATCTCCTGGGGCATCGACATCTCCTCCGCCCAGAAGGTGATCCGCACGGCGCCGTTCGCGCTGTTCTTCCCGGCCGCGGCGCTCTCCGTCACCGTGCTGGCCTTCATCATGCTGGGCGACGCGGTCCGCGACGCCCTCGACCCGAAGCTTCGCTGAGCGAGGGGGAACGCATCGTGACCACAGCTGTGGACTCCACCAGGTCCAAGCGGGACGCACCGTACGAGGGGCCGTTGCTCGACGTCCGCGACCTGCACGTCGAGTTCGTCACCCGGGACGGCGTCGCCAAGGCGGTCAACGGGGTCGACTACAGCGTCCGGGCGGGGGAGACCCTCGCGGTGCTGGGCGAGTCCGGCTCCGGCAAGTCGGTGACCGCGCAGGCGATCATGGGCATCCTGGACATGCCGCCGGCCCGGATCCCGCGCGGCGAGATCCGCTTCCGAGGCCGGGACATGCTGAAGATGGGCAAGGAGGAGCGGCGGAGGATCCGCGGCCAGAAGATCGCGATGATCTTCCAGGACGCGCTGTCCTCCCTCAACCCCGTGCTCAGCGTGGGCTTCCAACTCGGCGAGATGTTCCGTGCCCACCAGGGGGCGTCCCGCAAGGAGGCCAGGGACAAGGCCGTCGAGCTGATGGACCGGGTGCGCATCCCCGCGGCCAAGCAGCGGGTGAACGACTACCCGCACCAGTTCTCCGGCGGCATGCGCCAGCGCATCATGATCGCCATGGCGCTGGCCCTGGAGCCGGACCTGATCATCGCGGACGAGCCCACCACCGCCCTGGACGTCACCGTCCAGGCCCAGGTGATGGACCTGCTCGCGGAGCTCCAGGCCGAGTACAACATGGGCCTGATCCTGATCACCCACGACCTCGGCGTGGTCGCCGACGTCGCGGACAAGATCGCCGTGATGTACGCCGGGCGGATCGTCGAGACCGCCCCGGTGCACGAGCTCTACGCGCGCCCCGCCCACCCGTACACCCGCGGCCTGCTCGACTCCATCCCGCGGCTGGACCAGAAGGGCCAGGAGCTCTACGCCATCAAGGGCCTGCCGCCCAACCTGCTGCGGATCCCCAAGGGGTGCGCCTTCAACCCGCGCTGCCCGCGGGCCCAGGATCGTTGCCGGGCCGAGGTGCCGGAGCTGTACCCGGTCACCGAGGACGACGGCGCCCCGCTGGCCGGGCGGGGCAGCGCCTGCTTCTTCTGGAAGGAGACCCTCCATGACCGTTAACGGGTCCAGCGCACTGGGCGCGGCCGTGCCGGAGGAGGCCGCCTTCGCCCAGGTGGTGCCGCGCGGCGAGCCGATCCTCGAAGTCCGGGACCTGGTCAAGCACTTCCCGCTGACCAAGGGCATCCTGCTGAAGAAGCAGGTCGGCGCCGTGAAGGCGGTCGACGGGGTCACCTTCGACCTGATGCAGGGCGAGACGCTGGGCATCGTCGGCGAATCAGGCTGTGGCAAGTCCACGCTGGCCAAGGTGCTGATGAACCTGGAGCCGGCCACCGCGGGCTCCGTCCGGTACAAGGGCCAGGAGATCTCCCGGCTCTCCGGGGCGGCGCTGAAGGCCGTCCGCCGCAACATCCAGATGGTGTTCCAGGACCCGTACACCTCGCTGAACCCGCGCATGACGGTCGGCGACATCATCGGGGAGCCGTACGAGATCCACCCCGAGGTGGCGCCCAGGGGCGACCGCCGCAAGGCCGTCCAGGACCTGCTGGACGTGGTCGGGCTCAACCCCGAGTACATCAACCGCTATCCGCACCAGTTCTCCGGCGGGCAGCGCCAGCGCATCGGCATCGCGCGGGGGTTGGCGCTCAAGCCGGAGGTCATCATCTGCGACGAGCCGGTCTCCGCGCTGGACGTGTCGGTGCAGGCGCAGGTGATCAACCTGCTGGAGCAGCTGCAGGGCGAGTTCAACCTCTCGTACATGTTCATCGCGCACGACCTCTCCATCGTCCGGCACATCTCGGACCGGGTCGGCGTGATGTACCTCGGCAAGATGGTCGAGATCGGCAGCGACGCGGAGATCTACGACCACGCGACCCATCCGTACACCCAGGCGCTGCTCTCGGCCGTCCCCGTGCCGGACCCGACGGCCCGCGAGTCGCGGGACCGGATCGTGCTCACCGGGGACGTGCCCTCGCCGGCCAACCCGCCGTCCGGCTGCCGCTTCCGCACCCGCTGCTGGAAGGCGCAGGACCGCTGCGCCGCCGAGGTCCCGCTGCTCGCCGCGCCCTCCTGGCTGGACGGGGCGGCCCGGCACGACTCGGCGTGTCACTTCGCGGCGGAGCGCGATGTCGAGCAGAGCGCGCCGGAGCGCGAGGCCGGGGAGGCCGGCTCCGGGGCCGACTGACCACCCGGTGGACGCCGCCCGACGCGGCGGCGGCACCCAGGGCGCGTCCTCGCACCGAGGGCGCGCCCTTTCCCGTGATGCAAAAGAGACGTCCCGGCGGATTCCGCAAAGGCCTTCCGGTCGTTGATAGTTGCTCTGCGCCAATCGGCGGTCACTGCTGCGCTGGGGAGGGCTGCTCACCATGGCTGACCTGACGAACTCGTCCCGGAGCAGGGGCGGTGAGCCGCGGATGGACGCGGTGGAGGTGATCGGCGGCGGTCGGGAGAACCTGGTGCCCGGCACCCCGCTGCTGGAGGTCGACGACCTGCACGTCGAGTTCGTCACCCGGGACGGCGTGGCCAAGGCCGTCAACGGGGTGAGTTACTCGGTGTCGGCCGGTGAGACGCTCGCGGTGCTGGGCGAGTCCGGCTCCGGCAAGTCGGTGACCGCGCAGGCGATCATGGGCATCCTGGACATGCCGCCCGGCCGGATCACCGCCGGTCGGATCCTCTACCGCGGCGAGGACCTGCTGACCATGGGCTCCAGGGCCCGGCGGGCCGTCCGCGGCCAGAAGATCGCGATGATCTTCCAGGACGCGCTGTCCGCGCTCAACCCGGTGCTCAGCGTGGGCTACCAGCTCGGCGAGATGTTCCAGGTGCACCACGGCGTCAGCCGCAAGGAGGCCAGGGAGAAGGCCGTCGAGCTGATGGACCGGGTGCGCATCCCGGCCGCCAGGCAGCGCGTCGGCGACTACCCGCACCAGTTCTCCGGCGGTATGCGCCAGCGCATCATGATCGCGATGGCGCTCTCCCTGGAGCCGGACCTGATCATCGCGGACGAGCCCACCACCGCCCTGGACGTCACCGTGCAGGCCCAGGTGATGGACCTGCTGGCCGAGTTGCAGCACGAGTTCCACATGGGACTGATCCTGATCACCCACGACCTCGGGGTGGTCGCCGACGTCGCGGACACGATCGCGGTGATGTACGCGGGCCGGATCGTCGAGACGGCGCCGGTGCGCGAGCTGTACGCGCGCCCGGCCCACCCGTACACCCGCGGCCTGCTGGACTCGATCCCCCGGCTGGACCAGAAGGGGCAGAACCTCCACGCCATCAAGGGCCTGCCGCCCAGCCTGCTGCGGATCCCGCAGGGCTGCGCGTTCAACCCCCGCTGCGACCGGGTGCAGGACCGCTGCCTGACCGAACTCCCGCCGCTGGTACCGGTGGTGGCCGCGGACGGGGCCGAGCTGCCGGGCCGCCGCAGCGCCTGCCACTTCTGGCGGGAGACCCTCGACGGCTGAGGGTGCCGCAGCGCCGCCGTCGCCTACCGCTCGAAGCCGACGTTCTCCCAGACGATGTCGGACAGCCCCTGCGCGCCGATGTTGGCGAGGTTGGCGCGGGCGCCGTACAGCTGCGGACGCTGGTAGAGCGGCAGCACGCCGGCCACCTTCCACAGCTCGCCGTCGGCCTGGTTGATCGCCTCCGAGGCGGTCGCCGCATCGGGCGCGGCGGCGGCCCGGTCGAGGGCGGTGTCCACCGCCGGGCTGCCCGCGCCGACGTGGTTGGTGCCGCCGTTCTGGACGAAGTTGGCGCGGGTGCCGCTGGCCGGGAAGGGCGTGCCGAGCAGCGAGTAGGCGGCGATGTCGAAGTCGTTGCGGTTGACGTACCGGTCGAAGAACTCGTTCGCGGCGGCGGTGACCGTGGTGACCTTGATGCCGACGTCCTTGAGCATCCGGGTGGCGCTGGCGGCCTCGTTCTGGGCCTGGGTGACGCCGGCCGGGACGACCATCCGCAGGTTGAGCTCGCGGCCGTCCTTCTTCCGGACGTCGCCGTCGAGCGTCCACCCGGCCGCGTCCAGCTTGCGGGCGGCCTCGGCGGGGTCGTAGCGGCTGAGGCCGAGGGAGTTGTCCCGGTAGGCGTTCTGGTTGGCGACCAGCAGGTGGTTGTTGAGCGGGACGGCGGGCCAGTCCAGGCCGTTCAGGTCGGAGCGGATGACGGCGTCCCGGTTGATGGCCTGGAAGACGGCCTGGCGGACGGTCGCGTCGCTGAGCACCGGGGTGCGGGCGTTCAGGGTGAGCTGGCGGAAGTCCGGCCCGCCGGCCCGGCGGACGGCGGCGCCCTTGGTGTTCTTGATGGTCTGGTACCCGGTCACGTCCGGGCCGTTGTTGAAGAGGTCGATCTCGCCCTTGGCGAAGGCGGCGGCCATGGCGTTGGGCAGCATGGCGTGGAAGACGATCCGGTCCAGCATCGGCTTGTCGCCCCACCACGAGGGGTCGGCGACCAGGGTGACGGTCTGGGCGGCGCGGTCCAGCCGCTCGACCTTGAACGGGCCGGCGGTGACCGGGATCGCGTCCAGGTAGGCGGAGTTGAACAGCTCCGGGGTGGCGATCCGGCTGGCGGGCAGCAACGGGGCGTTGGCGGCGCCGTTGAACATCGACTGCCACTCGGAGAACGGCCGGTCGAAGGTCATCACCGCCTGGAAGTCGTCCTTGCCCCGCTCGACCGAGGAGACCTGTTCGAAGCCGGTGCTGCTGGAGGGCCGGTAGGCCGGGTCCTTCCCGTTCAGGGCACGCCAGTTGGCCTCGATGTCGCGCCAGGTGATCGGGGTGCCGTCGGACCAGTGGGCCTTCGGGTTGAGCGTCCAGACGACCACCTGCCGGCCGTCCCGCAGCTCCGCGTGGGCGTCCTGCAGGTAGGCGGGGTTGACGGTCTGGGTGCCGGCCGCGTCGGAGCGGAAGAAGGTCGGCAGCAGCGGCTTGGTGACGCTGATCGTCGAGGACTCGCTGCCGTCGGTCTGGATCGGCGACCACTGGTGGGAGAACTGGGTGATCGCCAGGTGCAGGGTGCCGCCCCGGCGCAGCCGGGATCGGTCGAGCGGGTTGATGTCGATCGAGGTGAGCTTGGGGATCCCGGCGGCCGTCAGCCCGTTCGCGCCGCCGTCGCCCTGACCGGAGGCGCACGAACAGAGCGTCAGCGAGAGCGAGAGTGCGGTGAGGCCGGCGAGCAGAGCCGGCCGGTACTGGAGGCGGCGGCTCATCGGCGTGCTCCCCGAGGTGGCTGTGACGGAAGGTGTGGCGTCACATCTTGCTGACCGGAAGGGGGAGTTGTCGAGGGGCGGGCCGGGATCCGGCCCGCCCCCCGATCGGCGCGGTCGTCGCTCAGACGACGGTGAACTTGAAGGTGCGGTCCTTCTCACCGGTCTTGTCGAGCAGCGGGGTGATGGCGTCCGCGACGTCCTGCGGGGTGATCGCGGCGGTCTGGCCATTCTTCTTGACCTTCACCTTGTCGAACACGCCGTTCAGCTGGCCGTTCAGCGCGTCGAGGTCCCACTTGGGCACGATCTTGCCGGAGGCGTCCGGGGCGAGCGTGAGCGTCTTGGCGGCGACCAGCTTGCCGAAGCCCCACTTCTTGGCACCGGCCACGACGTACACGTTGCCGTTGACCGCGGACTTGCCGAGGCTGTCCGCGGCGGCCTGCAGGGCCTGCGGGGAGACCTTGGGCTGGGCGGCCGTGACGGCGAGCGCGATCGGCTGGTCGGGCTTGCCGGCGGCGCGGTCGCGGTAGGCCTGCTCGACCACGTCGAGGGCGCTCGCCGAGTCGATGGCCTGACCGGCCCGGCCGGGCACCACGATCGGGTCGCCGTTGTCGCCGAACTTGACGTAGCCCTCCTGCAGGCCCTGGCCCGAGCCGGAGGCCAGGGTGTCCAGCGCGGCCTTGAGCTTGGCCCGGTCGACCTTGACGTCCGGTGCGACCGCCTTGGTGCCGCCCTTCAGCGACTTGATGACGTCGACCGGGTTGTAGCTGTGCTGGGCGAGGCCGTCCACGGTGCCCGTGGTGTCGAAGCTCAGCCCGGCGACGGTCGGGTCGAGGTTCAGCGTCTGGTCGCCGACCTTCAGCTTGAGCGGCTGCTGGCCGGCCTTGCCGACGGTCTCGTCGAGCTGGTGGATCGCCTGGTCGCGGCCGTTGCCACCGATGTCGGTGCCGAGCACCACGGTGCCCTTGGGGACGTCGGACTGGTTGAGCATCAGGCCGGTGCCGTACGCGGCGGCGCCGAGGAACAGCACACCGCCGATGCCGTAGACGCCCAGCTTGACGAGCTTCTTGCCGGCGCCGCCGCGCTTGGCCTTGCCGGGCGCGGCCTTGGCCTTGGCCGGCTGCGGTGCGGGCGGGACCGGCGCGGACTGGGCGCCCTCGGGCCGGGGGCCGGGGGTCGGCAGCGGGGTGAGCTCGGTGGCCTCCGGGTCCCGCCCGGGCTGCTGCGGCTGGCCGGGGGCGGCACCGGGGGCGCCCGGGAAGAGGCCGCCGGGGGCCGGGGTGGCGAAGGCGTCCTGGCCGGGCGTGGCGGGGCGCTGGGCGGCGAACGGATCGGCGCCGGCCGGGGCCGAGGCGAACAGGCCCGGCTGCGGGCGGGCTTCGCCGCCGTGCGGGGCGCCGTGCTGCGGCAGACCGGGTATGGCGGCGGGCGGCGGGGTGCCCTCGCGGATCGGCTCGAAGCCGTCGACCGAGGTGTCCTCGGGGTCGGCCGCGCCGGCCGCCGGGCCCTGCGGGCGGGCGCCCGGGCGCGGGCCCTGCTGGGGCCGGCCGTTGGGCTTCCGGCCGTTCGGCTGGGCGCCGTTCGGCGGGGTGCCCTGCTGCGGGCGGGCGTCGCGCCGGCCGCGGGCCTCGGCCTCGGGCGCCATCGGGGCGAACGGGTCGGCGACGGGCGGGACGAAGGGGGCGGCGGCCTCGTACACGCCGGGCTCCTCGGCCGGGGGCTGCGCGCCGGGGCCGGGGGGGAACGGTGCGGCGGGTGCGCCGTTCGGCTTCGGCCCCTTGGTCTGGGCGGGCACCGGGCGGCCGTTCGGACGGGCCGCGCCCGGGGCGGGGCGGGCGCCGTTCTGGCGGGCACCGGTGGCCGGGGCAGCCGGGGCGGCCGTCGGCCGGGGCTCGGCGGCGGCGGGCGCGGCCGGGGCCTCCGGTGCGTCGGCCGACCCGGCGGTCGGGGCCGACTCGGCGCCCTTCTTCTGCCGGGGCCGGAACCAGGCGCCGGTGGACTCCGACTCGGAGGTCGCCGGCGGGATCGGCGGGATCTGCCACTCCGGCGGCAGGTTCGGCGGGGTGGCCGTCTGGGCGCCGCCGTCCATCACCCCGAGGACGGGGGAGGCGGGCGCGGAACGGTGCCGCGGGCCGCCAGGCTCGGGGGCGGGCGCCGGGGCCTCGTCACCCGGGCCGTCCTCGTTCTTGACGGTGCTGCGGACCACGACCGGCGGGATCGGGCGCGACCCGGGGATGTTGATCCGGACCCGGGTGGTCAGGGTGGTCTCGGTCTTCGGGCCGTCGTCCTCGCCGCCTGACGCGGCGCCCTGGGCGGCACCGGTCCGGTCGCCGCCCGGGAGCCCCGGTGTGCCGTAGGGCGGGGTGCCCGACGGGTAGGCGTCCGGGCCCGTACGCCGGGGCGTCGGGTGGGCGTTGTCAGATTCGCGGCTGCTCAATGCTGCTCTGCTCCGGGTTCGCGGGCGGGCCGTGCGGCGCGACCGCGGTTCGTGGTCGCCGGGCCTGGGCGGGCGGCGGTCGGGTACGGCGTTCTGCGGGACCACCATACTGGGAAGAACTGAGCGGCGAACGGCATCGGACAGATCCTGATACGTCCGGTTCCTCCGGTATGAGAGTACGGCCGTGTACTCCTGACTGCGCGTCGTGCACGGCGCCGTACGCGCCCCGCGGGTGGGGTCAGCGCGGCGGTCCGGGTACGCCCGGGAACCAGCTGCCGCGGGTCGGCAGGGTGGCGCAGATCACGCCCAGGACCGAGCCGGTGAACAGCCAGCCGAGCGAGGTGGCGTTGGACCACAGCACGTTGTCGCCCTCCGGCCGGGGCACGATCACCAGCAGCATCGCCAGGAACCAGCCGGCCGCGGGCAGCGCCGCACCCAGCCGGGTGCCGGTGACCCGCAGGCCCGCGTAGAAGGTGGCGCCGGTCGCGGCGAGCGACAGCAGGACCCCCACGGGCGGCCACAAGGCCTGCACAAAGGATCCGCAGACCGACACCGCGATGCCCAGCAGGAAGAACAGGACGTAGGCCGCGATCCGGGCCGCGCGTGGGGGCTGGGACTCGGCCAGTCGCTCCTCGCGGGTGCCGAGGACGGTCGCCGGGAACGAGCGGCGCGGCGGCGGGGCGGCGGCGGGCTCGGTCATCGGACGCTCTCCTCGGCGGGGGTGTGCAGCGGGTCGGTGTCGGGTGCCAGGCCCGCGAACAGGTCGTCCTCGGGCCGGTCCGGCCCGGCCTGGCCGCGTACCAGCTGGTAGTACTCGGTGGCGAGCAGCGGCTGGCCGAGGTGGTTGGAGAGCGCGAAGGAGGCGCCGTCCACGGTGATCTGGGTGACGTGCGCGGCCATCGCGGCCGCCTTGTGCCCGGCGTACGCGGAGCCGTCCAGCACGGTGGTGACCACCTCGTCGGCCACCACGCCGGGGACGTCGGCCGGTTGGGCCACCCCGGGGAAGGACGCCCTGGCGGCGGTCTCGGCGAGCCCGGCCTCGATCACCGAGCGGGGCATCCGGTTCCAGTACACCTTGGCGATCCGCCAGGCCGGGCCCAGCTCCGGGCGGTGCACCGGATCGGCGGCCAGCTCGTACGCGCGCATCGCGACCCGGTGCGCCTGGATGTGGTCCGGGTGTCCGTAGCCGCCGTTCTCGTCGTAGGTGACCAGTACCTGCGGCCGGACCTCGCGGATCACCGCGACCAGGTGGCCGGCCGCCTCGTCCACGTCGGCCCGCCAGAAGCAGCCGGGTACGTCGTTGTCGGGCACGCCCATCATCCCGGAGTCGCGGTAGCGACCCGGGCCGCCGAGGAAACGCAGGTCGGTGACGCCGAGCGCGCGCATCGCCTCGGTCAGCTCGCCGATCCGGTACGCGCCGAGGGTGCCGTCCCGATCGGCCGTCAGATGGGCCAGCCCGGGCGGGATCACCTCGCCGCCCTCGCCGAGGGTGCAGGTCACCAGGGTGACGTGGGCGCCCTCGGCGGCGTACCGGGCCATGGTGGCGCCGTTGCCGATCGACTCGTCGTCGGGGTGGGCGTGCACCAGGAGCAGGCGGCGGCCGGTAGTCGCGGTCATGGGGGAAAGCCTAGAGCCTGTCGTCACGATGGCGGCCGTGGTGGCGGGGTCAGAGCTTCAGGCCGTTGATCATCCCCGCGAGGTTGCTGGTGACCTGGCTGATCGACGGGGCGATCGAGCTGGAGGCCAGGTAGAAGCCGAGCAGTGCGCAGATGATCGCGTGCGCGAGCTTCAGGCCGGAGCGGCGGATCAGCACCACCACGATGACCAGCATCAGCATGGCTGCGGAGACGGACAAAGCCATGTCGGCTCACACCCCTTCTCGGGTGCGCCACCCGGGGAGGGCGGCGGTGGGACCGTGCGGGACCTGAGGTCGGGTGACCGGGGCCCGGGACGGGACCCGACGATCACCGCCCGACCAGTCATACCCGATGGGTAAGGGGAGCATTACACACGGTGAGTCTCCGCAGGCCGGGGCACTGCGGCACTCGTGGGGCGCATGGGCCGGTCGGAGGGGGTATGCGCCCCTTTGGGGGGTACTTGGGAACGATGCTCCGAACGAGTGATCACCAGGCTCCCGACAGCGGGAGCGGGGCGTCGTAGGGTCTGGTGCCATGACCTCCCACACCCCTGCGGACACCTTCCCCCGGCAGTACGCGCGTACCCTGCGCTACACCGTCGGCGCGCCCCGCTCGTTCTCCGTCGCACCGGACGGCTCGCGGGTCGTCTTCCTGCGCTCCCGGTCGGGCGGCGACCGGGCCAACCTGCTCTGGACCCTCGACACCGCCACCGGTGAGGAGCGGATCGCCGCCGACCCGGCCGTGCTGCTCGGCGGCGGCGAGGAGGACCTCTCGCCCGCCGAGAAGGCCCGCCGCGAGCGCAGCCGCGAAGGCTCGGCCGGCATCGTCGGCTACGCCCTGGACGCGGCCGGCCGGCTGGCCGCCTTCGCCCTCTCCGGCCGGCTGTTCACCGCCGACCTGGACTCCGGCGTCACCGCCGAACTGCCCGCCCAGGGACCGCTGTTGGACCCGCGGGTCTCCCCGGACGGCAGCCACGTCGCCTACGCCAACACCGCCGGCGAACTGCGGCTCACCCGCACCGACGGCACCGCCGACCGGGCGCTCGCCGAGCCCGACGGCCCGAACGTCACCTGGGGGCAGGCCGAGTTCCTCGCCCAGGAGGAGATGGGCCGCGACCGCGGCTTCTGGTGGTCCCCGGACGGCGACCGGCTGCTGGTCGAGCGCGCCGACGACTCCCCGGTGCGTCGCTGGTGGATCGCCGACCCGGCCAACCCGCAGCGCGAGCCCGCCGAGATCGCCTACCCGGCCGCCGGCACCGCCGACGCCGAGGTCGGCCTCTGGGTGTTCGACCTGGACGGCGGCCGCACCGAGGTGGTCTGGGACCGGGTGGCCTTCCCCTACCTCGCCCGGGTGCACTGGTCCACCGGCGGCGTGCCGCTGCTGCTCGTCCAGGCCCGCGACCAGCGCAGCCAGCGGATCCTCGGCCTCGACGTGGCCACCGGCGCCACCGAGGTGCTGTTCGAGGAGCGCGACGAGGTCTGGCTGGAGCTGTTCCAGGGCGTCCCGGCCTGGACCCCGGACGGCAGGCTGGTCCGGATCTCGGACGACGCGGGGGTGCGCGCGCTGGTGATCGGCGACCAGGCCGTCACCGGGGCCGACCTGCACCTGCGGTCGGTGGTCGCGGTCACCGACGACGAGGTGTTCTTCAGCGCCTCCGGCGGCGCCGGGGAGACCGACCCCGAGCCCGGCTGGATCGCGGTGGGCCGGATCAGCCACGACGGCAAGCGGCTGGCCTGGGAGTCTTCCAACGGCCGTCCGTTCACCTCCGTCACCAGCGCCGTGCACGCGGGCGGGATCACCGTGCGCGCCACCGCCGAGCCGGACCTGCCCGGCACCCTCGTCCAGGTCGCCCGCGACCTGCCCGAGGGCGTGGTCGTCGACGACGTCGCCACCATCGCCTCGCACGCCGAGACCCCGGTCATCACCGCCCGCCCGGTGTTCCGCTTCGCCGGCGAGCGCCGCATCCCGGCCGCGGTCTTCCTGCCCACCGGCTACGACCGCGAGCGGGACGGCCTGCTGCCCGTCCTGATGGACCCGTACGGCGGCCCGCACGGCCAGCGCGTCGTCCAGGCGCACAACCCGCACCTCAACTCGCAGTGGTTCGCCGACCAGGGCTTCGCGGTGGTCGTCGCCGACGGGCGCGGCACCCCCGGCCGCAACCCGGCCTGGGAGAAGTCCATCGCCTTCGACTTCGCCGGGGCCACCCTCGACGACCAGGTCGAGGCGCTGCAGGCGCTCGCCGAGGAGTTCCCGCTGGACCTCGGCCGGGTCGCCATCCGCGGCTGGTCGTACGGCGGCTACCTCGCCGCACTCGCCGTGCTGCGCCGCCCGGACGTCTTCCACGCGGCCGTCGCCGGGGCGCCGGTGACCGACTGGGAGCTGTACGACACCCACTACACCGAGCGCTACCTCGGCCACCCGGCCGAGCGGCCCGAGGTGTACGCGGCCAACTCGCTGACCGGGTACGCCGCCGGGCTGGAGCGGCCGCTGATGATCATCCACGGCCTGGCGGACGACAACGTGGTCGCCGCGCACACCCTGCGGCTGTCCTCCGCGCTGCTCGCGGCCGGGCGCCCGCACACCGTGCTGCCGCTGTCGGGCGTCACCCACATGACGCCGCAGGAGGAGGTCGCGGAGAACCTGCTGCTGCTCCAGGTCGACTTCGTGAAGCGCGCGCTGGGGGCGTGAAGCCCGACAGGTAGCCCCTGACCGGCGGATGCGGCGGCCGGGCCCCGTCACGCGCACCGGCGTGACGCGGGTACCGGCCGCCGGCATGACATCCGTCATGACGAAGGCACGACGGCGGACACTGCCGCCGCATCCCGCCCGCACGGGACCCTGACGTGGTGCGAACGACACCGGACGCGACACCACCAGGGCAGAGGAGCGGGGCGATGGGGACCGAAGTGGCGGCCTTCCGCGGCGTCGGCAAGAGCTACGGGCGGGTGCGCGCCGTGGACGATCTCAACCTTGTGCTGCGGTCGGGTGAGACCGTCGCCCTGCTCGGCCCGAACGGCGCCGGCAAGTCCAGCAGCCTGGACCTGCTGCTCGGCCTGCGCGAGCCCGACCAGGGCAGCGTCACGCTGTTCGGCGGCACGCCGCGGGAGGCGATCGCGGCCGGCCGGGTCGGCGCGATGCTGCAGAGCGGCGGGCTGATGGCCGACGTCAAGGTCCGCGAGCTGGTCCGGCTCGCCTGCGACGTGCACCCGCGCGGTCGGTCGGTCACGGGGGTACTGACCGACGCCGGGATCACCGAACTGGCCGAGCGCCGGGTCGACAAGCTGTCCGGCGGCCAGGAGCAGCGGGTCCGCTTCGCGCTCGCGATCGCCGGCGAGAGCGACCTGATCGTGCTGGACGAGCCCACCACCGGCATGGACGTCAGCGTCCGGCAGGCGTTCTGGGCGAGCATGCGGGCGCAGGCCGACGCCGGTCGCACGGTGCTGTTCGCCACCCACTACCTGGAGGAGGCGGACTCGATCGCCGACCGCGTCCTGGTCCTGCACCGGGGCCGGCTGATCGCCGACGGCAGCTCCGCCGAGATCAAGGCGCGCGCCGGGGCCCGTCGGGTCGCCTTCGAACTCCACGACGCGGACGGCGAGTTCGAGGAGAGCGTGCTGCGGATGCTGCCGGGCGTGCAGTCGTTGGACGTCACCGCCCGGGTGCCGGGGGTGCGGACGGTCCGGATCCGGACCGCGGACGCCGACGCGAGCGTCGCCGGGCTCTACCGGGCGGGTCTGTACCCGCGCGGGCTGGAGGTCACCGGCCTCGGCCTGGAACAGGCCTTCCTGACCATCACCGGCGAGCAGGACCAGTACGAGGCGGCGAAGGAGAGCGCGCGATGACCACCCTGATCCGGCTGGAGATCCTGCGGACCCTCCGCAACCGGCGCTACCTGCTCTTCACCATCGCCTACCCGGCGCTGATGTACTTCTTCTTCATCCACGCCTACGACTCTTCCAAGCCGGCCGGCGGCCTGCCGGTGAAGACCTACTTCATGGTCTCGATGGCCACCTTCGGCGCGGTCGGCGCGGTGCTCACCGGCAGCGCGCAGCGGATCTCGCTGGAGCGCAAGAGCGGCTGGGTGCGCCAGCTGCGGCTCACCGCGCTGCCCGGGCGGGCGTACACCTTCGGCAAGATCGCCGCGAGCGCGGTGACCACGCTGCCGGCGATCCTGGTGGTCTTCGCGGTCGGCGCGAGCCAGGGCGTGTCGCTGAGCGCCCCGCAGTGGATCGGCCTGACGGCGGCGCTGTGGCTGGGCAGCTTCGTGTTCGCGGCGCTCGGGGTGGCGCTCGGGTACGCGGCGGCGCCGGACTCGGTGCAGACCATCGTGATGATCACCTACATGGTGATGGCGCTGTTCGGCGGGACGTGGTTCCCGGTGAGTGGTTCGCTGGAGAAGTTCGCCCGGTTCAACCCGGTGTACCTGTACAACAAGCTGGCCACCTTCACCCAGCCCGGGCACTCCCTGGACACCGTCGCGGTCGCCGGACTGGCCGCCTTCCTCGCGGTGTTCGTCGTCGCCGCGGCGGCGCTGTACCGCCGCGACACCCGCCAGGCATGATGACCTCCATGAATGACGCGCGCCGGGCCCACCCCTTCGACGAGCACCCGGAGGCGGGCCCGGCGCGCGCGTCGTTCATGAACGTCCCCGGCTCCCCGGTGGAGACCCGTCGGCAGATGCTGGTCAAGATCGCCTGGATGCTGCTCTGGATGATCTACCTGGCCTACCCGGTGGGGAACCTGCTGCACGGGGGCCACAGCCTGGCCGGCGAGGTGCTCGGCTGGGCCTGCCTGGCGTTCTTCGTGGGCGGCTACGTCCTGCTGGTGATCTTCCGCTCGACGGCGGGGATGCGGCCGCGAGCCTGCCGAGCCGTCGTGGCGGCCATGGTGGTGTTCGCGATCGCGTCCGCCTGCGTGCTCGGCGGAGCCTTCCTGACCCTCTTCATCTACGCCTCGGTGTGCGTCGCGATCATCACGCCGGCCCGGTACGCGCTCCGCGCGCTCGGCGGCATGGCGGCCCTCACCGCCACGGTCGGCCTGCTCATCCACGCCGGCGGGGACGACATCGCGACCTTCACGCTCAGCGCCTTCCTCTCCGGCATCGCGATGACCGGCCTGCAGCGGTTGGTCGCCACCATGAAGGAACTGCGCGAGGCCCGCGCCGCGGTCGCCCACCTGGCCGCCTCCGAGGAGCGGCTGCGCCTCGCCCGCGACCTGCACGACCTGCTCGGGCACTCGCTGTCGCTGATCACGTTGAAGAGCGAACTGGCCGGGCGGTTCATGGACGCCGGCAAGGACGAGGCGGCGCGGGCGCAGGTCGCCGACATCGAGCAGGTCGCCCGGCAGTCGCTGATCGACGTCCGGGAGGCGGTGACCGGCTTCCGCCGCCCCACCCTGCCGGTCGAACTCGCCGCCGCCCGTACCGCGTTGGCGGCCGCGCAGGTGCGCCTGGAGGCCGCGCCGGAACTGGCCGAGGCCTGGCCGGGGCTCGCCAACGAGGAGTCGGGCGCGCTGGCCTGGGCGCTGCGCGAGGCCGTCACCAACATCGTCCGGCACGGCGAGGGCGCCACCGTCTGCACCGTCACGGCCGACGAGAGCTGGGAGGCGAGCGGCGAGCGCTACGCCGTCCTGGAGATCGCCGACAACGGGCGCGGGCCGGGCAAGTCCCAGCCGGGGAACGGGCTCTCGGGCCTGCAGGAGCGGCTGGCGCTGGTCGGCGGGCGGCTGGAGAGCGGGCCGGGGGAGCGGGGCCGGGGCTTCCGTCTCCGGGCCTCGGTGCCCCTGCGGACGGTCGCCGCACCGGTTGCCCCGCAGCCGTCCGAGAAGTCCTAGACCGTCCGGCCCGGACCTCGGCCCGGGAACCCGGCGGCCCGGGCCGATCGTCCCTCCGGACATGGCTACCGTTCTCGTACTCGGCTTCGACCCGCACACCGTCCCCGGTCTGGACGGCGACACCCTGCGGGCCGGCCTCGACGCCGAACTCGCCCGCTTCGCCGACCACGGCATCGACGCCGCCATGACCCTGATCGCCCCCGACGCGAGCGCCGAGCCCGCGATCGTCGCCGCCCTCGCCGGACGCCCCTGGGACGTGGTCGTCATCGGCGGCGGCATTCGCAAGCCGGAACCGGCCCTGACCTTCTTCGAGCACGTGGTGAACCTCGTCCGCCGCCACGCCCCCCAGGCCGCCATCGCCTTCAACACCAGCGGCGCCGACTCCGTCGAGGCCGCCCAGCGCTGGCTGTGACGCGAACCGGAGCGGGAAGTCGGCCCGGCCGACTTCCCGCTCCGGTCACCACGTACTGCGGCGGCGTGCTGAACCGGCTGACAGCCGGGGTACCGGCCGACCCGTCGGGTGCGGGACGGCCGCCCGGGTGCCGCGACCCGGTGGCCGGGGCGGTCAGCCGCCGTCGGCGAGGTGGCGGCGGAAGCGGAGGGCGGGGCGGTCGTCGATGGTGAGCCTCCCGACGACGGTGAAGGCGTTGCGGGTGAGGACGGCCGCGGAGGCGGCGTTGTCCAGCGTGGTGACGGCGGTCAGCGAGGTCAGGCCGTAGGCGGTGGCGGCGAGGCGGCAGACCTCGGCGACGGCGGCGGTGGCGACGCCCCGGCCGGCCGCGGCTTCACCGACGCGGTAGCCGAGCTCGGCGCCGCCGCCCTCGACGTCGACCAGGTTGAGGCGGCCGAGCAGGGTGCCGGCCGGGTCGAGGATGAGGTGGAAGTGGCAGGTGCCGGCCGCCTGTTCGGCGAGGAGGGCGGCATGGCGGGCCGGGAAGTCGGTGAAGTAGGCGTCACCCCGGTCGGGGACGGTGCGCGCGAAGTAGGCGCGGTTGGCCTCCTCGAAGGCGAGGAGCGCCTCGGCATGGTCGGGTCGGAGTCGTTCCAGGCTCAGCATGCCGCCAGTCTGGCCCGCAGGGCGGCGGTGAACCACTCGAATACCTCCCGCAGGCTGTCCGGGACGGGCCAGCCGTTGATCGCCGCGAGCAGGTGCCAGTAGCGCTCCGCGCGCGCGTCGTTGGCGGTTTCCAGGCGGGTGAGCAGCCACTGGCGGAGGGCGGCGTCGTCCGGGCGGCCGAAGGTCTCGGCGTACGCGGCGGTCAAGCCGGCGAGGACGGCGTCGGCCTCCGGCGCGGACGGCGCGATGCCGTCGGCCAGCGCGGCGCCGACCAGCGAGCGCACCGTCGCGGTGAGGTCGTGGTGCAGCCCGGTGGTGTCGCCGTCGGCCCGTTCGGTGGCCTGGTGTTCGGCCATCGCGCGGATCGCCGCGCGGAAGTCCGGGTCCTGGACGAGTTCGCCGAGCTCGACCCACGCCTCGACCTGCTCCGCGCCGGGCTCGTCGGGCAGCTCGGGCATCGCGGAGCGGAGCATCGCGACGAACTCCGGGTTGGCGTCCAGTCCGCCGAAGGTGTCGTCGATGAAGTCGTGGACGAGGCGCCGGCGTTCGGCGTCGGAGAGCTTGGCGAGCTTGTGCATGAGTGTCGTCTCCTCTGGTGTGGACGCGCGTTGGGCGACGGCCCGTAGGACGGCGCGGCGCAGCCGCAGGGTGCGGATCTGGACGTCGATCGCCTCGGCGTGCGCGGCGGCGACCTCGTGCAGCGGGGTCTCCCGTTCCAGGACGCGGCGGATGGCGGCCAGGTCGAGGCCGAGTTCGCGCAGCGTGCGGACGAGGTCGAGCCGGGCGAGGGCGTGGACGTCGTAGCGCCGGTAGCCGGC
This sequence comes from Kitasatospora sp. NPDC087314, assembly GCF_044744365.1. Taxonomy (NCBI): domain Bacteria; kingdom Bacillati; phylum Actinomycetota; class Actinomycetes; order Kitasatosporales; family Streptomycetaceae; genus Kitasatospora; species Kitasatospora sp. NPDC087314. Next base: position 350,086 of record NZ_JBIUYE010000007.1, on the reverse strand, counting down.
GGTGGTGCGGTCGGTGGGCGGCACGAGGCCGGTGTCGGCGTAGAAGCGGATGGTCTTCACGGTGAGCCCGGTGCGCCGGGCGAGGTCGCCGATCGAGTAGCGGGCGTCGTTGCCGTCCATGGGGTCCAGCCTGGCGTCTCCCCCTATGGGAGACGCAAGCTACGGGAGATGCAAGCTGCGGGGGACACACGTGCACGCCCTATGGTCGTGGCCATGAGCGACACACAGAACGGGGCCCTGATCCGCGTCCTCCTCGCCGAGGATCAGGGGATGGTCCGGGAGGCGCTGGCGGCGCTGCTCGGGCTGGAGGGCGACATCGACGTCGTCGCGCAGGTGGGACGCGGCGACGAGGTGGTGGCGGCGGTGCTGGCGCACGGGGTGCAGGTGGCCGTGCTGGACATCGAGATGCCGGGGATGACGGGCATCGAGGCGGCCGCGGAGCTGCGCCGCCATGCACCGGGGACGAGGGTGGTGATCGCGACGACCTTCGGCCGGCCGGGGTACCTGCGGCGGGCGATGGAGTCGGGTGCGGACGCCTTCCTGGTGAAGGACGCGCCGGCCTCGGAGCTGGCGGAGGCGATCCGCCGGGTGTTGCGCGGGGAGCGGGTGATCGATCCGGCGCTGGCGGCGGCCGCGCTGGCGGAGGGCGCGAACCCGCTGACGGCACGCGAGCGGGACGTACTGGGCGCGGCGGCCGACGGCGCGGTGAACGCGGACATCGCGAGGCGGCTGCACCTGTCGGAGGGGACGGTCCGCAACTACCTGTCGATGGCGATCCAGAAGACCGAGGCCCGCAACCGCACCGAGGCGGTGCGGATCGCCCGGGAGAAGGGGTGGCTGTAGGGGTCCCTCAGTTGAGGCGGTGCCGGGCGGCCCGGGCCTCCTGGCGGACCTTGGCGGCGGTGTCCGGGTCGAAGGCGTCGAGGATCTGCGCGTAGGCGTCCATCTCGGCCGAGCCGCCGAGGAAGTCCCCGGTGCGCACGAGGAGTTCGGCGCGTTCGAGGCGGAGCTGGGCGGGGTGGCGGGGCAGCAGGAGGGAGAGTTCGGCGGCCCAGAGCTGGGTGCGGGCGTGTTCGGGGCGGTCGGCGGCCCAGGCGCGGATGTTGCCGAGTACGCGCAGCACGATGTCGAGCGGCTGGGCCGGGGTGAGCAGGTCGGGGGTGAACTCCTGCCCGGCGGCGTGGACCAGGCGTTGCGCGTCGTCCGGGTCGAGCAGTCGTCCGCCGTGGAAGGGGTCGGCGAGCACGTACTCCTCGCCGCCGGCCGGGCCGCCGACGGCGACGATGAAGTGGCCGGGCAGCGCGATGCCGTGGACGGTGAGCCCGGCCCGCCGCCCGACCGCCATCCACACCAGGGACAGCATGATCGGCAGTCCGCGCCGGCGCCGCAGCACGTCGGGCAGCAGCGAGGATTCGAGCCGCCGGTAGTCGGACTGCTGCCCGTGGAACCGCTCCCGCCCGCCGAGGACGGCGGCGAGCAGGGCGGCGGTCTCCTCCGGCCCGGCGGGGGCGCGTTCGGCGACGGCGAGCCGGACGGCGCTCGCGTGCCGCTCCAGGGCGGCCTCGCAGGCGGCGAGCAGGGCGTCCACGCTGGGCGGTTCGCCCGGGTCGTCCGGGTCCAGGACCGGGCCGTGTTCGGCGGCGGCGAGCAGGCAGAGCAGCACCGGGTCGGCGGGCTCGGCACGGGCGGCGGTCCGGAAGCGGTCTCTGCTCTGCTCGGTCACGGTGACGGCGACGGCTTTCGTACGGCGGGCGGGCAAGCGGACGAGTCGGGTGGGCGGGCGGCTCGGGCGGGCGGGTCGGACGGCGGTGCTACCCCTGGGGGAGAAGGGCGTAGTGGTAAGTGTGACTGGTCGTGAAGCCGAGTCCGTCATAGAGCGCGATCGCACCGGCATTGTCCGCCTCGACCTGCAGGTATCCGCCGGTCGCTCCCTCCTCGGCGGCCCGGGCGGCGAGCACCGCCATGACGGTCGTGGCCAGTCCGGCCCGTCGGGCGTACGGCGCGACCTCGATCGCACCGAAGCAGGCCCAGGGCCCGTCGATGACGCAGCGTCCGATCGCCAGCGGCGGCTGCCCGGGGGCGCCGGGCACGGTGGCGAACCAGACCGACGGCCCGCCGTGCACCACCTGCCGGGCGGCCTCCTCCAGCGCCTCGTCCTCGCCGACCCGCCGGTAGAGCGAGAGCCAGGCCGCGTCCGCCGTCCGTGCGAGCCGGACCCGGTCGTGCCCGGAGCCGATCCGGGTGAGCCCGGTCAGCGGGGCCGTCCGGACCAGGGTGGGCGCGTATCCGGCGCCCAGCCGGTCGAGCTCGGCCCGCAGGTCCGCCGGCGAACCGGGGGTGAGCACCTCGACGTACGCGGGCAGGTCGCGGGCCGCGTACCAGGCGCGGACGGCCGCGAGCGCGTCGGGCAGCGCGAGCCCGGGGTCGCCGAGCGCCTGCACCGAGTTGGCCCGCCGGGTGAAGCCGGCCGAGGCGCGCAGCGTCCACTCGCCGAGCGGTTCCTGCTCGACGGCGGGCCAGCCGCGGGCCGCGATCCGCTGGAGTTCGACGGGCGTGGCGGCGGGCAGGGGAGCGCGGCGGGCCGGGAAGAGCGGCACGACCTTGCCCGCGACCAGCAGCTTCTCGGCGAAGGAGACCGGCTCGCCGCTGCGCGGGGCGACCGTCAACCCATGATCGTCCCACGATGTGAGCACGCCGATCGCATCCCGGAACACCGGCCGGTCGCCCACGAACTCCGAGATGCGCCGGACGGACACGCGTCGTCCCACGTCAGAGCGATCTATCCGGACCTCCGGACGGTCCTGAACCGGCCCGCCTGCCGTCATCTGGGCACCTCCTGTGCATTTGCGGTCTCCGACCCGCGATACTAGGGGCGGGCATCGACGACGCCGCGCTCACCGCGCACGCGAGCAGAACAGAACGGGCCGCCACGGCCCTTCCGAGGAGGAACGACAGCGTGACCTACGTCATCGCGCAGCCTTGTGTCGACGTGAAGGACAAGGCGTGCATCGAAGAGTGCCCGGTTGACTGCATCTACGAGGGCGAGCGATCGCTCTACATCCACCCGGATGAGTGTGTCGACTGTGGCGCTTGCGAGCCGGTCTGCCCGGTCGAGGCGATCTTCTACGAGGACGACACTCCTGAGGAGTGGAAGGACTACTACAAGGCGAACGTCGAGTTCTTCGACGACCTGGGTTCTCCCGGCGGCGCCTCGAAGCTGGGCCTGATCGAGCGTGACCACCCCTTTATCGCCGCTCTGCCGCCGCAGAACGCCGACCACTGACGATCGGTGGAAACTGAGCTGTGAGCACCAACAGCACGCGCGCGCCGTTCCCGGGCCACCCGGGGGCGGCGCGCCGCGTTTCCGACCTCCTGCCGGTCTTCCCCTGGGACAAGCTGGAGCCGTACAAGGCGACCGCGCTGGCCCACCCGGGAGGTCTCTGCGACTTCTCGGTGGGCACCCCGGTGGACCCGGTCCCCGAGGTGATCCAGAAGGCGCTGGCCGCCGCCACCGACACGCCGGGCTACCCGACGGTCTGGGGCCCGGTGGAGCTGCGCGAGGCGATCGCCGGCTGGCTGCACCGCCGCTGCGGCGCCGAGCTCGGCCCGCAGGCCGTGCTGCCGACCGTCGGCTCCAAGGAGCTGGTGGCCTGGCTGCCGACCCAGCTCGGCCTCGGCCCGGGCGACCAGGTCGCCTACCCGCGGCTGGCCTACCCGACCTACGAGGTGGGCGCGCGGCTGTGCGGCGCGGAGCCGGTCGAGTACGACTCGGTGGACGAGCTGGACGGCTCCCGCGTCCGCCTGCTCTGGGTGAACTCGCCGTCCAACCCGACCGGCCGGGTGCTCGGCAAGGACGAGCTGCGCCGTACCGTCGCCTGGGCCCGGGAGCACGGGGCGCTGCTGGTCAGCGACGAGTGCTACCTGGAGCTGGGCTGGACGGCCGAGCCGGTCTCGGTCCTGCACCCGGACGTCTGCGGGGGCGGCCACGAGGGCCTGCTGGCCGTCCACTCGCTCTCCAAGCGCTCCAACCTGGCCGGCTACCGCGCCTCCTTCGTGGCGGGCGACCCGGTGGTGGTCAAGGAGCTGCTGGAGGTGCGCAAGCACGGCGGCATGATCGTGCCCGCGCCGGTCCAGGCGGCGACGATCGCGGCGCTGTCGGACGACACGCACGTGGCGGAGCAGCGGGAGCGGTACTCGGCCCGGCGCTCGGCGCTGCGGACGGCGCTGGAGGCGTACGGCTTCCGGGTCGAGCACTCGGAGGCGAGCCTCTACCTGTGGGCGACGCAGGACCGCCCGTGCTGGGAGACCGTGGCCGAACTGGCCGGGCTGGGCATCCTGGTGGCGCCCGGCGACTTCTACGGGCCGGCCGGCGAGCGCTTCGTCCGGGTCGCGTTCACCGCGACCGACGAGCGGGTGGCCGCGGCCGTGGAGCGGCTGAACGCGGCCCGCTAGCGGGGAGCGCGAGAGGGGCCGGTGTCCACCGACACCGGCCCCTTCGTCATGCCCTGCGATCCCGCGATGCCGCGGACGGTTACAGCGGCAGGCCGCTGATGCTGCCGCCGTTCACACCGTGCAGCAGGCCGCCGACCGGGCCGAGCGCGCCGGTGAGGCCGGACAGCGGGTTGTTCGGGCCGAGGTCGGCGCCGCCGAGGCGGTTGGCCGAGCCGTGCTCGGCCAGGCCCAGGACGTCGGTGCCGGGCAGGGCCGGCAGCGCGCGCTGGACGGCGCCGAGCGGCAGCGCGTCGGTGACGGCGTTGGTGCCGGGGACGGCGCCGGCGAGCTTGTCGGCGCCGGGCAGGCCCTGGGCGACGGAGCCGGCCTGGGAGAGCCCGCCGACCGGGCTGGCGGCGGCGCTGCGGGTGCCGACGCCCTGGCCGGTGACGGCCTCGCCGAGCTTGCCGGCCAGCGCGGAGGCGACCTTCGGGGTGACGGCGGAGAGCTGGCCGGTGGTGGCGGCGGTCTGGTCGACCGGGGCGGTCAGCGAGCTGGCCTTCTCGTTCGCCTCGGGGAGCTGGTGGGCGACGATGTCGCCGGCGGCGTCGGCGGAGGCCGGTACGCCCGCGGCGACGGTGGCGGCGCCGGTGCTGCCGGCGGCCTGGCCCAGCTGGTGGGTGGTGTGCTGGAGGGTGGAACCGGTGTCGGTGTTGGTCAGCTGGCCCAGCGGTGCGGCCAGGTCGCTCTTGGGCAGCAGGGCGTCGCCGCCCAGGGCGGACGCGGAGCCGGCCGCGACCAGCGGGGTCGCTCCGGCCGCCACGAGCAGCGCGGCGCTGGCGATCCGGCGCGTGAGGGGGTGAGACATGGGGCTCCTCGAAGGGTCTGGGTCCGTCCCGTCCGCCGGGCGGACGACGTTGTTACCGCTTGAGAAGCCAGAAGGTTTCGGCCCGAGCAAGGAAAGTTTCTGACCGACCATCGGATCGTATGACCATGGTGACGTCGTCCGGCGGGGCCGGTCCGGCCTGGTGGACCCGGCGCCGGGCAAGGGGAGTGACGGTTCTCCACCGGGGGGCGCCGGAGCGGGTGCCGCGTCCACCGAGGTTGACCGGGTTCACCCGTCCGGCGGCAACCCGTACGTCAGTGCGTCAGCCCTTGCCGGACGCGGCGAGGGTGACCTGGACGAGTTTGGTCGACGTCCCGGAGGTCTGCGGCTGCCAGCCGTCCTCCGACTTGGTCTTGCGCCAGATCTTCCCGTCGTAGGCGACCGTCGCGATGCCCAGCTGCTGGGCCTGGGCGACCGCCCAGTGGGCGACCTCCCAGCCGCTCGCCAGCTCGGCGCTCACCCCGGCGTCGGCCCCGGCGTCGGACGAGGAGGTCAGCGCGGCGGCGGACGGGTCCGGGGTCAGCGCGATCGCGTTCTCGGCGCCCTTGATGGTCGAGGTGTACCCGGTCTCCGGGGTCACCGTGCGGCCGAACTCCCGGCGCACCCGGTCGGACAGCGCCTGGGCCCGGCCCGGCGCGGCGGTCGGGGAGGCCGAGGCGCCCGCGGCGGGCGCGGCCGTGTCCGCCGGGTCCGGCTTGGCGTAGTCGTGCACCACGCAGCTGAACGAGCCCGGTTCCCGGCCGGCCAGCGCCGAGGAGAGCAGCGTCGCCTTGGTCTCGTGCTTGGCGTACGCCTGCGGGTAGCCGCTCTTCTGCACCGCCTGGGCCGCGTCGGTCAGCGGCAGCCGGGTGTAGCCGGGGACCTTGACCAGGCCGTCCAGGAACTTGTTGGTCGCGTAGACCGGGTCCTGGATCTGCTGCGGGGTGCCCCAGCCCATCGAGGGCCGCTGCTGGAACAGGCCGAGCGAGTCCCGGTCGCCGCCCGCGAGGTTGCGCAGCTTGGACTCCTGCATCGCGGTGGCCAGCGAGATGGTGGTCGCCCGGTCCGGCAGCCCGCGCGAGCGCGCCACCGCGGCGATCGTCGCGGCGTTGGCCGCCTGCGGGATCTCCAGGGTGCCCTCGCCGGCCGGGGTCTTCACCGAGCAGCCCTCGGGCTCGGTCTTCCCCTCGCGCAGCCACCACAGGCCGACCGCGATCACCGCCAGGACCAGCAGCACGATCAGTACCGCGCGCAGCGGCCTGCGACGGCGGGGCGCCGACTCCTCGCCCAGCTCATCGCTCTTTCTCCTGGCCACCGTCGCCCCTCTCGCACCTGCTTCTTGATCCGACACCGTACCCACTCGGACGGGTGAGCGGCGCCCCCCGGTTGCCGTTGGCCGTCACGTTCCGTGTCACAGAACAGCCACACGGGCCACACATGCCGGCGACTAGGCTGGCGCCATGAGCAGCCCGAACACGACGCCCCTGGACCTCACTCTCGACGGCGGCGCGCTGACCGCCCGGCTCGTCGACTTCCCGTCGGTGAGCGGCGACGAGCAGGCGCTCGCCGACGTCGTGGAGGCCGCTCTGCGCGGCTACCCGCACCTGACCGTCGACCGGTACGGCAACAACGTGGTCGCCCGCACCACCCTCGGCCGCCCCGAGCGGGTCCTGCTCGCCGGCCACCTGGACACCGTGCCGATCGCCGACAACCTGCCCTCCCGCGTCGAGGGGGACCTGCTCTACGGTTGCGGCACCTCGGACATGAAGTCCGGCGTCGCCGTCCAGCTGCGGCTCGCCGCCACCCTGCCCGAACCCAACCGCGACCTCACCTTCGTGTTCTACGACTGCGAGGAGGTGGAGGCCCACCGCAACGGCCTCGGCCACCTCGCCACGGAGCACCCGGAGTGGCTGGCCGCCGACTTCGCGGTCCTGATGGAGCCGAGCGGCGCGGTCGTCGAGGGCGGCTGCCAGGGCACCCTGCGGGCGCAGATCCGGCTCACCGGCGTGCGCGCGCACGCGGCCCGCAGCTGGCTCGGCGACAACGCCATCCACCACGCCGCCGAGGTGCTCGCCCGGCTCGCGGACTACCGGCCGCGCCGGGTGGAGATCGACGGCCTGGAGTACCGCGAGGGCCTGAACGCGGTCCGGATCGACGGCGGCGTGGCCGGCAACGTCATCCCGGACGAGTGCGTCGTCACGGTCAACTTCCGCTACGCGCCGGACCGCAGCGAGGAGGACGCGGAGAAGCACGTGCGCGAGGTCTTCGACGGCTTCGAGCTGACCGTCACCGACTTCGCCCCGGGCGCGCTGCCCGGGCTCTCCCAGCCGGCCGCGCAGGCCTTCCTGGCGGCCACCGGCGGCCAGGCCCGGGCCAAGTTCGGCTGGACCGACGTCGCCCGGTTCAGCGCGCTGGGCGTCCCGGCGGTCAACTACGGCCCCGGCGACCCGAACCTCGCGCACAAGCGGGACGAGCACTGCTCGCTGAGCGCCATCGCCGAGACCGAGGACCGGCTGCGGACCTGGCTGACCGGCTGAGGCGCCGGGCCGACGGGCGGCCGGCCCGACCGGCCGCCCATCGGCTGAACGCCATCTTCCGGTCGTCCAACCGACCTTCTCCTGTTGCCTGAAATCGGGGATCGCCAGGCGTAGGGTTTCGTCATGACAGGCACAGGAGACGAAAAGCACTACGGACACGGCCCCGAGCAGGTCGGCGTGCCGCGGAAGACGAAGGCCTGGCCCGAGAAGCAGAAGGGCCCGGTGCTGGTGCGCCGGGACCAGGTCGGCACGAGCACCACGGACCAGCGACTGCTGGACACCACCGGCCCGACCGACTGGCTGCACACCGATCCGTGGCGGGTGCTGCGGATCACCTCCGAGTTCGTCGAGGGCTTCGGCGCCCTCGCCGAACTCCCCGCCGCGATCAGCGTCTTCGGCTCCGCCCGGACCCCGGTCGACTCGCCCGAGTACGAGGCCGGCGTGGCCATCGGCCGGGCCCTCGCCGAGGCCGGCTACGCGGTGATCACCGGCGGCGGACCGGGCGCCATGGAGGCCGCCAACCGCGGCGCCTCCGAGGCCGGCGGCCTCAGTGTCGGGCTCGGCATCGAGCTGCCCTTCGAGCAGGGCCTCAACGAGTTCGTCGACCTCGGGCTGAACTTCCGTTACTTCTTCGTCCGCAAGACGATGTTCGTGAAGTACGCCCAGGGCTTCGTGGTCCTGCCCGGCGGGCTCGGCACGCTGGACGAGCTGTTCGAGGCGCTCACCCTGGTGCAGACGAAGAAGGTCACCCGCTTCCCGGTGATCCTCTTCGGCAGCGCGTACTGGGGCGGCCTCTACGAGTGGCTGAAGCACACCCTGGTCGCGCAGGGCAAGGCGGCCCAGCACGACCTGGAGCTGTTCCACATCACCGACGAGATCGACGAGGTCATGAAGATCCTCGCCGACGCCCGCCGGCCGGTGAACGAGATCTAGGACCGAGGTCCAGGACCGTAGGGCCGGCCGGCCCTACGCCAGCCCCCGGCGGGCGACCGCCGGGGGGCGGGTGCCCCGGATCGAGGCGACCATGTCCAGCACCTGGCGGGTCTCCGCGACCTGGTGCACCCGGTAGACCTGCGCGCCCAGCCAGGCCGAGACCGCCGTGGTGGCCAGGGTGCCGAGCAGCCGCTCGTTCACCGGCCGGTCCAGCGTCTCGCCGACGAAGTCCTTGTTGGACAGCGAGACCAGCACCGGGAAGCCGGTCGCGGTCATCTCCGGCAGCCGCCGGGTGGCCTCCAGCGAGTGCCGGGTGTTCTTGCCGAAGTCGTGCCCGGGGTCGATGATCACCGCGTCCCGCCGCACGCCCAGCCCCACCGCCCGCTCGGCCAGCCCGACGGTCACCCGCAGGATGTCCGCCATCACGTCCTGGTAGCCGACCCGGTGCGGCCGGGTGCGCGGCTCGGCGCCGCCCGCGTGCGTGCAGACCAGTCCGACGTCGTGGCGCGCGGCCACCTCGGCGAGCTTCGGGTCCACTCCGCCCCAGGCGTCGTTCAGCAGGTCGGCGCCCACCTCGCAGACCGCCTCGCCGACCTCGTGCCGCCAGGTGTCCACGCTGATCACGGCCTCCGGGTGGCGCTTGCGCAGCTCGGCCACGAACGGCACGGTGCGCCGCAGCTCCTCCTCCACCGTGACCTCGTCGCCGGGCCCGGCCTTCACCCCGCCGATGTCCAGGATCGCCGCACCCTCGGCCATCGCGCGGTCGGCGGCGGCGAACGCGGCCTCGTCCGCGAAGGTGGCACCCTTGTCGAAGAACGAGTCCGGTGTCCGGTTGACGATCGCCATGATCACCAGCTCGTCGTCGCCGAATTCCCGTGGTCCCAGGCGCAGTGCCACCGATGTCTCCTCCACAGCCGCTGCGGGTGCGATGATGGCCCCCGGCCTCACAGGGACCATGCTGTCATGATCAGTTTGGTCGTGGGCACTTCGCAGCAGGCCGGCCGGGAGTTCGGGAGGACAGCTCGTGTTCTGGGTGATCGTGGTCGCCATGGCCGTCGTGGTGGGCGGCGCCGCGCTGGTGGCGCTCGGCGGGGGCGGCTCGATGCCGGAGGCGGTGCAGGACCGCATCGCCGCCCGGCTGCCGCAGGACCGTCCGTTGAGCAAGGCGGACGTGGACGACCTGCGGCTGCCGATGGCCGTCCGCGGCTACCGGATGGACGAGGTCGACGACGTCCTGGACCGCCTCGGCGCCGAACTCGCCTACCGCGACTCGCGGATCGCCGAACTGGAGGCCGCCGCCCACCTGCGCGGCGCGGTCGAGGCGACCAACGGCCCGGACGCCGGCGCCGAACCGCTGCCCGGCCTGGAGGAGTTCGCGAAGGTGGTCGAGCCGGCCGTCGCGCTCACCAAGCAGCCCGAGGACGCGAAGCCGGTGGGGGACCAGTGAGCGGACGGAGTGAGCTCGTCATCGTGAGGTGCGTGTGGGCGAGTGCCCCTGCCGAGCGTAGCGAGGTGGGCGCATGAGTGAACGCAGTGAGCTCGTCATCGTGAGGTGCGTGTGGGCGAGTGCCCCTGCCGAGCGCAGCGAGGTGGGCGCATGAGTGAACGCAGTGAGCTCGTCATCGTGAGGTGCGTGTGGGCGAATGCCCCTGCCGAGCGCAGCGAGGTGGGCGCATGAGTGTCCCGGTCGAGGGCGCGGTGCTCGGCGCGGACGGCCTGCGCCGCTGCGCCTGGGGCGAGTCGACGGACGACTACCGGCTCTACCACGACACCGAGTGGGGCCGCCCGGTGCACGGCGACGACGCCCTGTTCGAGCGGGTCTGCCTGGAGGCCTTCCAGTCCGGACTGTCCTGGCTGACCATCCTGCGCCGCCGGGAGGGCTTCCGGTCCGCGTTCGCCGGCTTCGAGATCGCCAAGGTCGCCGAGTTCGGCGAGGCGGACGTGGAGCGGCTGCTCGCCGACACCGGCATCATCCGCAACCGGGCCAAGATCGAGGCGTCGATCGCCAACGCCAAGGTCGCCCGCGACCTGGACGGCGGCCTGGACACGCTGATCTGGCGGTTCGCCGCCGCCCCGGACCGGCCGGCCCCCCGCACGCTGGGGGAGGTGCCGGCCGTCACGCCCGAGTCGACCGCGCTCGCGAAGGCCCTGAAGAAGGAGGGCTTCCGCTTCGTCGGCCCGACCACCGCCTACGCCCTGATGCAGGCCTGCGGCCTGGTCGACGACCACCTGGCGGACTGCCACGTCCGCACCGCGCGTACGGGCTAGGACCCGCGGAGACAGGCCCTAGCGGCCCAGGTACGTGGGCTTCTCCTTGGCGACGAAGGCGCGGACCGCGATCCGGTGGTCCTCGCTCTCGCCGGCCAGGGTCTGCAGCTCGTCCTCCTTGTCGAGCAGTTCGTCCAGCGAGTGCGAAGCGCCGTACGCCAGCGACTCCTTGATGGCGCCGTAGGCCAGCGTCGGGCCCTCGGCCAGCTCCCGGGCGAAGGTCCGCGCGGTGGCGGCGAACTCCTCGGCCGGCACCACCCTGGTGGCCAGGCCCAGCTCCATCGCCTCGGCGGCCTTCACCGTCCGGGGCAGCATCAGCAGTTCGGTGGCCTTGGCGTGCCCGACCAGCCGGGGCAGCGTCCAGGAGGCGCCCGAATCGGAGGTCAGGGCGATCCCGGCGAAGGCGGTGTTGAAGCCCGCCCGGTCGGAGAGGATCCGGAAGTCGCAGGCGAAGGCCAGCGAGGCGCCCGCGCCGGCCGCCACCCCGCCGACCGCGGCGACGGTCGGCTTGCGCATCCCGGCCAGTGCCCGCACCAACGGGTTGTAGTGCTCGGCGACGGTGCCCAGCGCGGTCTCGCCGGTCTCCTCGGCCCGCTTCAGCATCGTCAGGTGCTCGTTCAGGTCCTGCCCGACGCAGAACGCGCGCTCGCCGGCCCCGGTCAGCAGCACCGCGCGCACCGCCGGGTCCGCGGCCGCGGCGACCACGGCGTCCCGCAGCGCGACCTTGGTCGCGACGTCCAGGGCGTTCATCGCCTCCGGGCGGTTGATGGTGATGACGGCCAGGCCGCCGTCCAGCTCGTACAGCACGGAATCGGACATGGGCGAGGGGCTCCCTTGTTCTCGGCTCGGTTGTTCTCGGCTCGGTGTCGGTCGTGTGCCAGGATGCCGGAGCACCCGGCCGGCTGGGGAGTGTGAGGTATCGCACCTTTCGGCGACGCGCGCACCGCCGCCACGCCGGGGCTTATGACAGCAATTGCGGCGCTTGGGGGCGGTCCGGCCGATGTTGCACCGAGAGTGATGTTGGTCATCAGGCCGTGGCATGCGGGATAATGGCTTCCGATCAATGCGTTCGATACCGGCGGTGGACGGACTGCCGGTGCGTAGCTGAGCGGTTGCAGGAAGGGGAACGAGCATGGCGGCCATGAAGCCGCGGACGGGTGACGGCCCGCTCGAAGTCACCAAAGAGGGACGGGGCATCATCATGCGCGTTCCGCTCGAAGGCGGCGGACGCCTTGTGGTGGAGCTCACGCCTGACGAGGCCGACGCGCTCGGCGAGGCCCTGAAGAAGGCCTGCGGCTGACCGCAACGGGTGCTCGTCATCTCCTGGAGATGTGCTGCCGGGCCCGGGTACGACGTCACGTCGGCCCGGGCCCCGCGACGTTCCGGGGTCCGGGCCCGCGGGCCGCGGTCGGTCTGAGGGCCGCCGCCCGCGGGCGGGCCGCTACCGCTTGACGGCGCAGAGCAGCCCGTCCGAGACCGGCAGCAGTGCCGGCAGCAGCGCCTCGCTCTCCCGGACGGCCTGGACGAGGTCGCGTACCGCGCCCGTCTGCGGGTCCTGCAGCTCCGGCTCGGCCAGTCGGCCCTCCTGGAAGACCCCCTCGAAGCAGACCATCCCGCCCGGCCGCAGCAGCCGCAGCGCCTCGGCCAGGTACTCCCGCGACTCGGCCGGGTCGCCGTCGCAGAACACCAGGTCGTACTGGCCGTCGGCGAGCCGCGGCAGCACGTCCAGCGCCCGGCCCGGTATGAACCGCGAGCGGTTGGCCGCGAACCCGGCCGCGTGGTACGCCTCGCGGGCCAGCTGCTGGCGCACCGGCTCCGAGTCGACCGTGGTGAGCACGCCGTCCGGCCGCATCCCGCGCAGCAGGTACACCCCGGACACGCCTGTCCCGGTGCCGATCTCGGCCACCGCCTTGGCGTCCAGTGCGGCGGCGAGCAGCCGCAGGCACGCCCCGCCGCTGGGCCCGATCGCCCGTATCCCGGTACGCGCGGACTGGGCCCGGGCGTAGGTCAACACCGCGTCCTCGCCGACGTAGGTGTCGGCGAGGGCCACGCGCGCGGGCCCGAACTCGCTGATGGCTGCCTCTTTCGGAGCCCCGGGTGACGGCCCGGTGCCGGGGGAAGTCGATATTTCCTGGCACAGATTACTGGCCGACCGGGAACCGCGTACGGCGGCGGGCCGTTGTCACCAAGGACCGGGTACGGGAGACCTCCCGGGCACTTTTATCCGGGCTTGACGGGTGAGGTGGATATGGTGGTGGCCCTGCTGGGCAGAAGAGCCGACCGAGGAGGTGTGGCCGAGGGCGACGTCCCCGTGCGGCGGCACACCCGCGGCACCGCGTCGGCCCGTACGCCGAAGCCCGTGATGAACCAGCCTGCGCACTCCGACCTGGACCAGCCCGCCGCCGAAACGCCGGCCGCCGGTACCACCGAGGCTCCCGCCCTCGCGACCTTCACCGAGGGCCCCGACGCGCAGACCTGGACTCCGCCCTCCTGGGAGGAGATCGTCGAGGCGCACAGCGCCCGCGTCTACCGCCTCGCCTACCGTCTGACGGGCAACCAGCACGACGCCGAGGACCTCACCCAGGAGGTCTTCGTCCGGGTGTTCCGTTCGCTGTCGACCTACACCCCCGGCACGTTCGAGGGCTGGCTGCACCGGATCACCACCAACCTGTTCCTGGACATGGTCCGCCGCCGCCAGCGCATCCGCTTCGACGCGCTCGGCGAGGACGCGGCCGAGCGGCTCGCCTCCCGCGAGCCCAGCCCGGCCCAGCACTTCAGCGACACCCACTTCGACGCCGACGTGCAGCACGCCCTGGACACCCTCGCCCCGGAGTTCCGGGCCGCCGTGGTGCTCTGCGACATCGAGGGCCTGTCCTACGAGGAGATCGCCGCCACGCTGGGCGTCAAGCTCGGCACCGTCCGCAGCCGCATCCACCGCGGCCGCTCGCACCTGCGCGCCGCGCTCAAGCACCGCGCCCCCGGCTCGGCCCCCGGGCGCGAGCGCCGTGGCGGCTCGGAGGAGCCGGTGCCGGTGGGCGCCGCCGCCGTCGAGGGCGCGCTCGCGCCGGGTGCGCGCGGACGGAGGCGATCGTGAGCGGAACCGGCCGGTCCGGGCCGGGCCAGTCGGACGCGTCCGGCCGGTCCGCGGCCCGGCGGGGCTGGGCGCTGCCCGGCCGCCGCGGCAGCGACGAACCCGGTGAGCCCCTGCTGCCCGCACTCCCGCTGCCGGGCGAAACGGCGCTGCGCGCGGTGCCGGTGCGCGCCGCAGAGCCCGCCGCCGAGGAACACCACCTGGGCGAGCGCCTCTCCGCGTTCCTGGACGGCGAACTCGGCCACGACTCGCGCGAGCGCGTCCAGGCCCACCTGGCGACCTGCCCGCAGTGCCTCGCCGAGGCCGACGAGGGCCGGGCCGTCAAGCACCTGCTGACCCGCACCGGCACACCCGGCCCGTCCGCCGGGCTGATGGCCCGCCTGATGGCCGTCGGCGGCCTGCCCGACGACGACCCGGCGGACACCGACTGGCCCACCGGCCGCGGCACCCGCGGTGACGACGACGACCTGCCCGGCGGCGGGGTCACGGCCTCCGGCACGCTCGGCGGCAGCCGGCTCACCGGCGGCTCCTTCGGCCGTGGCGCAGGCGCCTCATTCGGCGCGGGCGCGCTCGGCGCCGACACCCCGGTGCCCGGGATCGACCCGCGGGCCTTCGGACGCGGCGGCGCGGTGCTGCGGCCGCTGATGGGCCGGCGCACCGGCCGCCCCGAGGCCGTGGCCCGCCCCGAGAGCCCCGTCCGGCCCCGTCCGGCCGCAGCCGCCGCCGTCCGCTCCGCCGCGCCGCGCGGGCGCCGCTTCGTCTTCGCCGCCGCGGGCGCCTTCTCGGTCGCCGCGGTCACGCTCGGCGGCGTCGGAGGCCTCAGCACCCAGGGCGAGGACCAGCACAGCACCTCGGTCAGCCCGGGCTCCAGCACCGGCCGCACCGGCGGCCTGGTCCCGATGACCGCACAGATCCCGGTGGACTTCCCGGCCCACCCCGTCGCCGCGACCCGCGCCGCGACCCCGCCGCCCGCCCCGGACCGGAACCCGGTCGGCCTCCCGGCACTGCGCCAACAAACCCGCTAGAGCGGATCTCGCACCCCGGTCGAGACGGCCCTGGCCATCGGCAGGTCTTTACCACGGCTTCATCACAGCGTGGACCAGGGACCCGCCGATGGCCATTACCCTGTAGGGACCGTCGTCCGACGAGCTAGGGAGCTTAGGTGTTCAGCGATGTAGGCGGGCTGGAGCTCCTGACCCTGGTCGTGATGGCGATCATCATCTTCGGACCGGACAAGCTGCCGAAGCTGATCCAGGACACCATGGGCTTCATCCGGAAGATCCGTTCCTTCGCCGACAACGCGAAGGAGGACATCCGCAGCGAGCTGGGGTCCGAGTTCAAGGACTTCGAGTTCGAGGACCTGAACCCCAAGACCTTCGTCCGCAAGCAGCTCATGGGCGGCCAGGAGGACCCGCTGGGCCTCAAGGAGATGAAGGACTCGCTCGACATCCGCTCCGTCCTGGACGACAAGCCGGCGGCGCCGGTGAACGGCCGCAGCGGCAGCGTCAGCTTCGAGAAGCCCGCCGCCGCGGCCGCCGCCCCGGCGGCCACCTCCACCGGGGCGCTGCTGCAGCCCGGCGAGCGGCCCCCGTTCGACCCCGACGCGACCTGACCGGACCCCGGTCCCGTCGCCGCCGCGCCCCGGCGCGGGCCCCGTAGCACGACACCGCCGCCCCGCCCGGCCGCCCGGCTGAGCGGGGCGGCGGCGTGTGCGCCGCTATTGTGCTGATTGTTCCCGCTGAGCCGTCCGTCACATTCCGCGCTGTCGCGGACCAGGATCGGCCCCCGGGGACGGCGCGGTACGCCACGATGGGAGCGCGCCACGGCAGGCACACGTGCGGTTGAGGAGGCCCGGGGATGGACGCGACGAGTCAGGCGGTGGGGACGACGGCCACGGCCGGCGGTCCGGTGGTCGGCGGGCAGGCCGGCCCGGCGGACCCGCTGATGCCCTACCTGTCCGCAGACTTCCCCTGGTACGGCCTGGACGAGGGCTGGACCGGCCGCCGCTACCTGATGCAGGCCGGCGCCGGCGGCCCCCGCGGCGGGGCGGCCGGCAGCGTAGACTACGGCACCCTCGGCCACGGCGAGGAGCCGGCCCGGCAGTACGAGCCGCGCGACATGCGCAGGTTCGCGGTCGTGGTCACGGTGGCCCGCCGCGACAGCCGTCGCAGCGCCGACAACACCGGCATCCTGGAGGCGACCTCCGCCTCCTCCGCCGCCTGGCTGGCCGGCTCCGGCCTGCTCGCGTCGACCTGGCCCGGCCAACTCGACCGCGCGCTGCGCCAGGACTGGCTGGACCAGCAGAGCGCCCTGGCCTGGGACCTCGCCGACGACCTGGCCGGCCCCGGCTGGTCCACCCTCAGCCTGCCGGTCAACGGCCTGCCGCAGCCCTTCCGCTACCGCGAGTCCGAGTACGGCTGGGTGCTCGCCGGCGAGGCCCCCGGCGTCCTGCTCGGCGCCTACGGGCGCGGCGTCAGCGCCTACGGCACCGGCTTCTCCACCGTCCCCGACCTGACCGCCTACGCCCGGCCTTAGGGCGTGTGAGGACGCCGAAGGGGCCGGGTGGTTCGAAACCACCCGGCCCCTTCGGGTCGGTCAGGCCGATCCGCCGTCAGAACTTGTTCTTCGGCGTCAGCCCGAGGGAGAGCCCGGAGAGGCCGCGCTGACGGCCGCCGAGCTTGCCGGCGACGGCGCGCAGGGCGGCGCCGGCCGGGGAGTCGGGGGCGGCGAGCACGACCGGGCGGCCGTCGTCGCCGCCCTCGCGCAGCCGCACGTCGATCGGGATCGAGCCGAGCACCGGGACGGTCGCGCCGACGGTGCGGGTGAGCGCGTCCGCGACGATCTGGCCGCCGCCGGTGCCGAAGACATCGATCATCTCGTCGCAGTGCGGGCACGGCATGCCGGACATGTTCTCGATCACGCCGACGATCTTCTGGTGGGTCTGCACCGCGATGGTGCCGGCCCGCTCGGCCACCTCGGCGGCGGCCATCTGCGGGGTGGTGACGATCAGGATCTCGGCGTTCGGCACGAGCTGCGCGACCGAGATCGCGATGTCGCCGGTGCCGGGCGGCAGGTCCAGCAGCAGGACGTCCAGGTCGCCCCAGTACACGTCGGCCAGGAACTGCTGGAGCGCGCGGTGCAGCATCGGGCCGCGCCAGACCACCGGGGCGTTGCCCGGGGTGAACATGCCGATCGAGATGACCTTCACGCCGTTCGCCTGCGGCGGCATGATCATGTCCTGGACCTGGGTGGGCCGGCCCTCGACGCCCAGCATGCGCGGCACGCTGTGGCCGTAGATGTCGGCGTCCACGACGGCGACCTTCAGGCCGTCGGCGGCCATCGCGGCGGCCAGGTTGACGGTCACCGAGGACTTGCCGACGCCGCCCTTGCCGGAGGCGACGGCGTAGACCCGGGTCAGCGTGCCCGGCTTGGCGAACGGGATCTCCCGCTCGGGGGCGCCGCCGCGCAGCAGCTGGGAGAGCTCCTTGCGCTGCTCGTCGCTCATCACGTCGAGCTCGACCTCGACGCCGGTCACGCCGGCGACCCTGCCGACCGCCTCGCGGACCCGGGTAGTGATGGTGTCGCGCATCGGACAGCCGGAGACGGTCAGGTAGACCGCGACGCGCACCGCGCCGCCCTCGGCGATCTCGACCGATTTCACCATGCCGATCTCGGTGATCGGGCGGTTGATCTCCGGGTCGTTGACGGTCGCCAGCGCCTGGCGCACGGAGTCCTCCGTGACGCCGGCCGCGACCTCTGTCTCGTTGGCCATGTCTTGATGGTACGGCGCTCGGCGGATCCCCTAACCCGCCGGTAGCGTGCCGCCGGTCACAGCGTCTCGGAGGGCTCCCGGCGCTCGTCGATCTCCTTGAGCAGGGACTGCAGTTCGGAGCGGATGCTCCCCAGCTCGGAGGCGATGAAGGCACGGGTGGCGACCTCGCCGAGCCCGTGCCGCAGCGCCGCGACCTCGCGGGTGAGGTACTCGGTGTCCGCGATGTTGCGGTCGCTGCGGGCCCGGTCCTGCTCCATGTTGACCCGGTCCCGGTTGTCCTGGCGGTTCTGCGCGAGCAGGATCAGCGGGGCCGCGTACGAGGCCTGGAGCGACAGCACCAGGGTGAGGAAGATGAAGGGGTAGCTGTCGAACCGCACGTTCTCCGGCAGCAGGGTGTTCCAGGCCACCCAGACGATGATCACCACCGTCATCCAGACGATGAACCGGCCGGTGCCCAGGAAGCGCGCGATCCGCTCGGAGAGCTTGCCGAACGCCTCCGGGTCGTAGGAGGGCAGGGTGATCAGGCCGGGCCGGGCGGTGCGGGGCTGGTCGAGCCGGGTGCGGGCCGGGCCCGCCACGGAGATCTCGGTGCGCCGGTCCCGGCCGCCCTCGCGGCCGCGCAGTTCGCGCAGCTGGCGCAGCTCCCGCAGCTCGCTCTGGAGGCGCTGGCGGGGGGACTCGTCCCGCCGTCCCTTGCGGTCAGCGTCCACCGTGCACCTCTTCCCTCGGGTCGTCTTCCCCCGCGTCGTCGTGGCCGTGCAGCACGGACTCGCGCCAGTCCTCCGGCAGCAGGTGGTCGAGCACGTCGTCGACGGTCACCGCGCCGATCAGGTGGTCGGCCTCGTCGACGACCGGCGCGGACACCAGGTTGTAGGTCGCCAGGTAGCTGGTGATCAGCGACAGCGGGGTGTCCGGCGGCAGCGGGTCCAGGTCGTCGTCGACCAGCGAGCCGACCAGCACGTACGGCGGCTCGCGCAGCAGCCGCTGGAAGTGCACGGTGCCCAGGTACTTGCCGGTCGGGGTCTCGTTCGGCGGCCGGCAGACGTACACCTGCGCGGCGAGCGCGGGCTTGTGGTCGGAGACCCGGATGCGGGCGAGCGCCTCGGCCACGGTCGCGTCCGGCTCCAGTACGACCGGCTCGGTGGTCATCAGACCGCCGGCGGTGTTCTCCTCGTACGACAGCAGGCGGCGGACGGGCTCGGCCTCCTCCGGCTCCATCAGCTGGAGCAGCCGCTCGGCCTCGTCGTCGGGCAGTTCGGAGAGCAGGTCCGCGGCGTCGTCCGGGTCCATCGCCTCCAGGACGTCGGCGGCGCGTTCGTCCTTGAGCTTGCCGATGATCTCGACCTGGTCGTCCTCGGGCAGCTCCTCCAGGACGTCGGCGAGCCGCTCGTCGTCGAGCGCGGCGGCCACCTCGGCGCGGCGCTTGGCGGACAGGTGGTGCATGACGCTGGCGAGGTCGGCGGCGCGCAACTGGTCGAAGGTGGCGAGCAGGTTGGCGGCGCCCTGGTCCTGTTCGGGCAGCGCGAAGCCGGTGACGTCCTGCCAGTCCAGGGTGAGCCGCTCGCCCTTGCCCTTGCGCAGCCGGCCGGCCCGGCCGACCTGGACGAAGACCCGGCTGATCTCCCACTCGCGCAGCCGGGTCTGCACCATCCCGACGTCCAGCACGGTGACGTCCTCACCGGTCTTGGACCAGGTGACGGTGCGGTCCAGCAGCTCGGCGAGCACCAGGGTCTCGGACGGGCGCTGCTCGAAGCGCCGCAGGTTGATCACGCCGGTGGTGAGCACCTGGCCGGACTCCAGGCTGGTCACCCGGGTCATCGGCAGGAAGATCCGGCGCCGGCCGACCACCTCGACCACCAGGCCGAGCACCCGCGGCGGGCGTCCGCCGAGGCGCAGCGAGACGACCACGTCCCGGACCCGGCCGACCTGGTCGCCGTTCGGGTCGAAGACGGCGAGGGCGGAGAGATGGGAGATGAAGACCCGGGTGCCTGGCCCTGCCATGAACTCCCTCGACTCGTTCGACGCGGTGCCTGGTACGCCGGGGCGCACCCGCGGCCAAGGCTACCCGCGCTTCGGGGGCCCGGCCCGACGAGGCACGGTACACATCCGAGGAGTCCCGGGCGTGAATCTTTAGCGGCGCTTGAACAGCAGTTTGGGCAGGCCGGCCGGGATCGGGCGCCGCGTGGTGGCCGGGGTGGGCATCGGCTGGGCGGCGTGCGAGCCGTCCGGCATGGTGCCCGGACGCTCGGTGAGCGCGCCGGCCGGCTCCAGCCGCAGCACCCGGCACTCGCGGGCCCAGCGGTCGGCGATGGTGTCGGTGTCGGGCGCGTTCAGCCGCTTGCCCTTGAGCTCCTCGACGGCGCCCAGCCAGGCCTCGCCGCCCGGGGTCAGCTCCGAGACCCGGGCGTTCCAGCCGGTCAGCCGGCCGCCCTTGTCCTTGCTGCGGACGGTCACCACCGCGCCGGATCCGGCGGTCAGGCCGTGCAGCGGCTGCTCGCCGCCGTCGCCGACCACCACCACCGCGCCGTCGTACCAGGCGTGCCAGAGCGGGCGGGACTGTTCCTGGCCGTCCGCTCGGACCCAGAGCAGGC
Source organism: Kitasatospora sp. NPDC087314 (assembly GCF_044744365.1). NCBI lineage: Bacteria > Bacillati > Actinomycetota > Actinomycetes > Kitasatosporales > Streptomycetaceae > Kitasatospora > Kitasatospora sp. NPDC087314. Next base: position 329,598 of record NZ_JBIUYE010000007.1, on the reverse strand, counting down.
CGGACTTCTTCGCGGCCTCCTCCAGCAGGGCCCGGTCGAGGAGGTCGTCGGCGGTCGCGGCGGCGGTCGTACGGTCCATGGCGCACAGCGTACGGCTTCTCCCGTCCGCGAGGTGTCTCAGCCGTCGGGCGACAGTTCCATCGCCTTTCCACGGGCCTTACCGTAGGAGCGCCCGACCCCAGCCCACGTGACCAGCAGAGGAGCGCCGTGCCCGCCGCCCGGCCCGCGACCGCCCCCGCACCCGCCGCCGCCACCACCGCCGCGCCGCCGGCGCACCCGCTGCCCACCCTCGACCTGCTGCTGCTCGCGGTCTCGATCGCCGGCATCTCGCTGTCCGGCCCGCTGATCAGCGCCACCGCCGCACCCGCGCTGGCGATCGCCTTCTGGCGCAACGTCATGTCGGTCGGCGTCCTCGGCCCGTACGCGCTGCTGCGCCACCGCGCCGAGCTGCGCGGGATCGGCCGGCGGGCGCTGCTGCTCGCGACGGCGGCCGGCGCGCTGCTCGCGGTGCACTTCGCGCTCTGGATGCCCAGCCTGCGGATGACCTCGGTGGCCTCGGCGACCGCCCTGGTCACCACCACCCCGCTGTGGACCATCCTGCTGATGCGGCTGTTCGGCGTCCGCGCACCCCGGATGGTCTGGCTCGGCACGGGCGTGGCCTTCGCCGGCGTGCTGGTGCTGACCGGCGTCGACCTCTCGCTCTCCCCGCGCGCGCTGCTCGGCGACGCCCTCGCCCTCGGCGCGGGCCTGGCGGCGGCCGGGTACGTGCTGCTGGGCGCGGAGGTCCGCAAGACCGTCAGCACCACCGCGTACACCCTGGTCTGCTACGCCACCACGGCGGTGGGCCTGCTGGCGATCTGTCTGGTCGCCGGGGCGCCGCTGTCCGGCTGGCCGGCCGGGGTGTGGTGGCAGATCGTGCTGCTGATGGTGGCCGCCCAGCTGCTCGGCCACTCGCTGAGCAACCGCGTGGTGCGCGCCCTCGGCCCGTCGATCACCTCCACCGCGATCCTGCTGGAGACCCCGGGCGCGGCCCTGATCGCCGCCCTCTGGCTCGGTCAGTGGCCCCCGGCGGCCGCCTACCCGGCGGTGGTGCTGATCCTGATCGGCCTGGTCCTGGTCGCCCGCGGCGGCCGCCGCTGAGGACGCCTCAGAGCCAGCCGTTGCGGCGGAAGCCCCGGTACATCCCGACGCAGATCAGGACGATCCCGCCGAGCACCATCGGATAGCCGTACTTGTGGTGCAGTTCGGGCATGTACTCGAAGTTCATGCCGTACACACCGGTGATCATGGTGGGTACGGCGAAGATCGCCGCCCAGGCGGTGATCTTGCGCATGTCCTCGTTCTGCGCCACCGAGACCTGCGCCAGGTTGGCCTGGAGCAGCGAGTTGAGCAGCTCGTCGAAGCTGTGGACCTGCTCGGTGACCCGGGCCAGGTGGTCGGCGACGTCCCGGAAGTACTTCTGGATGTCCGGGTCGACGAGGCGCTGCAGCGGCTCGGACAGCTGCTGCATCGGGCGCAGCAGCGGCACCACGGCGCGCTTGAACTCCAGGACCTCGCGCTTGAGTTGGTAAACTCGACCGACGTCGGCGCTGCGCCCGCCCTTGGCCGAGAAGACGCCGTACTCGATCTCGTCCACGTCGTTCTGCAGCCGCTCGGTGACCAGCAGGTAGTTGTCCACGACGTGGTCGGCGATCGCGTGCAGCACCGCCGAGGGGCCCTTGGCGAGCAGCCCGGACTCGTCCGCGTCGGCCTCCAGCCGGTGCCGCAGCTCCTGCAGCGAGCCGTGGCCGCCGTGTCGGACGGTGATCACGAAGTCCCGCCCGGCGAAGACCATCAGCTCGCCGGTCTCCACGACCTCGCTGGTCGGGGTGAGCTGGTCGTGCTCGACGTAGCGGATGGTCTTGAAGACGGCGAACAGCACGTCGTCGTAGCGCTCGACCTTGGGCCGCTGGTGCGCGTGCACCGCGTCCTCGACCGCGAGCGGGTGCAGGCCGAAGCGCTGGGCGATGCCCTCGAACTCGGCCTCGGTCGGCTCGTGCAGCCCGATCCAGCTGAACGAGCCCTTGCCCTCCGGGAGTTGGTGCGCGGCCTTGACGCGGCGGGCGGCCTCGCGGGGGCTGCAGGTCTCGCCGTTGCGCTTGCCGTGCTGGTAGACCGCGCAGTCCACGACCGCCGAGCCGGCGCCCATCGGGACGGCGTCGTACCCGCCGACCGCGGAACGGCGGCGGTTGGTGCGGACGGCGGCGCGCAGGCTGTTGATCATCGACATGGCAGGCTCCCTGGGACAGGAGCCGCCGCACAGCGGCGTCGGAGTCCCCCGGTCGGAGGCGGGGGAGGAACGGGCGGCCGTGGTGCGACGGCGAAGAACACCGGTGAAGGGGGATCGGGGTGCTCTCCCGGCCGGTCCGTCCGCGTTCGGCCTGCCCGGGCTACCTCGGCTGGTTCAGCCGGTTCAGCCTGCGTGGCGAGGGGTACGGGGAAGACGGGGCCGGGTAGAGCTGCCGGTACTGCATGGTCGGCCGGTATCCACCGCAACCACCTCCTTCGCGCCGCTGCCCCGGGGACGAAGCGTTCCCGGTGGCCAGTCGCTCACCCTAACATCTGACCGGCCATCGGTGCCCGGGCTTTCCCAAGGCTTTGCCCGGGGTCGCCCGTCCGCGGCCGGTTCGCCCCCGCGGGTTACGCTCACCGGCATGGCGCACGACTTCCCGCTCTTCGGCGAACCCCACGGCGGCAGCTCCCCGGCGCTCTCCCGGGAGGCGGTGCTGGCCGCCGTCGAGGCCCGGCTGATCACCACCTTCGGCGAGCCGAGCGGCCGCGCCGCGGTCACCTTCCTCGGCACCGACCGGATCGAGGTGCTGCGCTTCGGACCGGACGCCGACGGCCTGGTCCGGTACGCGACGCTCGGCATGTCCGCCGCGCCGATGGCCGACCCGACCGCACCGGTCGCCGACCAACTGCGCGGTCCGCGCGCCGAACTGGTGCTGACGGTGCGCGGCGGGCGCGACAGCGTGCTCCGCGGCCTCGCCACCCTCGCCGCGACGCCGCAGGTCGAGGGCCTGGTGGTGGCCCCGGGCGGCTCGCTCGACCTGGGCGCCCCGCTCTGGGACGGCGCGCCGTTCACCTCGGTGCTGGCCGCCGAGCCGGGCGGCCTGGTGCCGGACCTGGAGCTGGCCGATCCGGCCGACCCGGTCCGCTTCCTGCCGCTGCTGCCGATGACGCCCAACGAGGCCGGCTGGAAGCGGGTGCACGGCGCGGCCGCGCTCCAGGAGCGCTGGCTGAACCAGGGCACCGACCTGCGCGATCCGGACCGGCGCGGCGTCCGGCTGGACTGACGACGGCTCAGCGGCGGGACCGGGGCCGGGCGCACGCGTCGGTCGCACGGGTCGGGCGTGCGGGGCGGGGCGTGCGGGGCGGGCCGGCACCCCGCCGCCGCGCCCCCGCACGCGGGGCGCGCGGCCCTCAGGCCCCGATCGGCTTCGCGCCGGTGGCCTGCGCCAGCAGCGCCTCGTACACCGCCGGATCGGTGGTGTACTCGCCGAGTCGGACGGTCTTGCGGGTGCCGTGGTAGTCGCTGGAGCCGGTGACCAGCAGCCCCAGCTCGCCGGCCAGGCCGCGCAGCCGCACCCGGGTCTGCTCGTCGTGGTCGGTGTGGTCCACCTCCAGCGCCGCCAGCCCGGCCGCCGCGAGGTCGGCGATCACCTGGTCCGGGACGGTCCGCCCGCGTTTGACCGCGCCGGGGTGGGCGAACACCGGCACCCCGCCGGCCGCCCGGACCAGCCGGACCGCCTCGACGGGGTCGGTCTCGTGCTTGCGCACGTCCGCCCGGCCGCCGTTGGCCAGCCACTCGGGGGTGAAGGCGTCCGAGACGGTGGCCACCACGCCCGCCTCGATCAGCGCGCTGGCGATGTGCGGCCGTCCGACCGAGCCCGCCCCGGCGATCCGCGCCACCTGCTCCCAGCTGATGTCCGCCCCGAGTTCGCGGCAGCGCTCGACGATCGCCCGCCCGCGCCGGAACCGGTCGGTGCGCACCAGCTCCCGCTCGCGCGCGAACTCCGGCTCGTCCGGGTCGAACAGGTACGCCAGCAGGTGCATGCTGACGCCGCCCACCGCGCAGGACAGCTCGGCCCCCGGGACGACGGTCAGCCGGGTGCCGACCGGCAGCGCGCGCACCGCCTCGGCGGCCTCGGCGTGGCCCGCGACGGTGTCGTGGTCGGTGAGCGCCACGACGTCCAGGCCCGCGGCCACGGCCGCCGCGACCAGCTCGGCCGGGGTGTCGGTGCCGTCGGAGGCATTGCTGTGGGCGTGCAGGTCGATGCGCACGGGGCGGACTCCTGGAGGCTCGTGGGTGCCGCCCAGGATAGGACAGGCCCTAGCCGAGCAGGCGGGGGGAGAGGGCCCCGCAGGGGAGCAGGTCCAGTTCGGCGCCGGCCTCGCGCAGGTCGGTGAGGACCAGCTCGTCGTACATCACCAGGGCGGACTGCTCGGGCCAGGCGACCGCCCAGAGCCAGAGCCCGCGGGCCTCGCCGGCGAACACCGCGCGGTCGACCGGGGCGTCCGGGACGTGGAACATCGGAGTGGGCCGCCCGGCGGCCATCAGCTTGGCGTCGGCGGGTTTGTAGAGGCCGACGGAGTCGCCCGGGTCGGGTCCGGCCAGCCCGGCGTAGCGGGCGCCGAGGCCGACCCCCAGTTCCTCGGCGACCAGCACCAGCTCGCCGAAGCCGCCGAGCGGCGCCGGGCCGGAGCAGGCGACGGCGGTGGCCCGGGCTCCGGAGACGTCGTCACCGACGTGCGCGATGCCGGTGTAGAGCCAGCCGACCGGGAGCGGCCAGGGCAGCCAGACGGGGACCTGCGAACGGGCGACGGCGACGCCCAGGGCCTCCACGCTCGGTGGCAGGACGGGCTGCATCGGGTGCACGGCTCCGTGCCGGTCGCACTGCCACGTGTCTGAGAACAGACCGGGGGCGCGGACCCGACCGGCGCACCTCGGGCAGCTTGGCTCGCCCCTCATAGCCGACAACGCTCCTCCCTCCGGACCGCCGCGTCAAGGACGATCACCCGTACGGAGGGCGCGGCGGCACCTGTCGGTGGCGGGGCCCGTCCGACGCGGGGTGGGGCGCGGTACGGGCGGTTCCCGTTGGGGGATGTCCCGTGGCGGGCGGCGGCAAACGTCGGGGGCGCCGGGCCCGGACGCACTGACGCCCCGTCATCGGCGATCGCGGTGACGGGGCGTCAGGCGGGTATCGGAACGTCCGGATCGGATGCTCCTGGCTCGTCGGCGGCGGGTGAGGTCTCCCGGTCGGAGGCGCCGCGCGTGGTCAGACGGTCGGGCACGGACGGATGAGCAGGCGCTCGCCGGTGCGGGCGGCGGCCTGGACGACCTCGCGGACGGTCTCGACGTCGGCTATCAGGCGGTCGGCGGCGGAGCCGTTGGCGTCGTCCAGTCGGACGATCTCGAAGCGCATGGTCTTCGTCATGGGCGTCTCCTTTCCTGGCCCCGTCGGTCGGGGCGATTGCGGCTGAGTGGGTACCAGCCCTTTCGGGGTCCTGCGGGTCCGGCGGTGCGGCCGGATCGTTCGGTTCGTGCGCGTGGCGGTCTGCTGCGGCAAGGGCTCCCCCTGCTTGCCTGGTGCGTCTGGTGCCTCGTGAACCACGGTGACGTGGTGGTGCTTCCGGGCCGTTGCTCGACCGTAAAGTCCAGGTTTCGGCTGATTCGCGCCGACGCGGAGGCCGGCGATGATTCCCGGACAGAATCAAAGATTACCGTAACTAACGAATTTTGTCCTGTGTCGAGGACGGTCGAACTTCGAGAAGTGGTTCAGACCACTCTCCGGATCGGTCCGGTCAGGCCCAGAACGCGGCCAGCGCCTCGGCCGTGGCGGCCGGCCGTTCGGCGTTGGGGGAGTGGCCGGCGTCCTCGACGACCACCCGGCGGGCTCCCAGGCGCTCCGCCATCCGGGTCTGCTCCGGCACCGGCCAGGCGTAGTCCCGCACCCCGGACAGCACCAGCACGGGCAACTCGGCGGTGGCGGCGGCCAGCTCCGTCACCCGGTCCGGCGCGGTGACCAGATGGCCGCCGGTGACGGTCAGCGCCAGCGGCACGTTGGCCAGCCAGCGGCGGTGCAAGAACTCCTCGACCGCCGGTTCCGGGCGCTGCCGCCGGTCCCCGCTGCCCTCCTCCAGCTGTCGCATGACCTGCCAGATCTCCTCCAGGCTCATGACCGGCAGCACGTCCAGCAGCAGCTTGGTGCGGGCCGCCTCGGCCGGGTCGATCGCGCCCGGGCCGGTGGACATCAGGGTCAGCGAGCGCCACGACGGCGGGCCGTCCGCGGCGGCGGCCAGCACCGCCTCCCGGGCCACCTGGCCGCCGAAGGAGTGCCCCAGCAGGTGCGGCGGCGGCCCGCCGTCCGCGGCCAGGGCCTCGGTGAGCGCCCGGACGTCCGCGCCCAGCGCCTCGACCGCGTACGCGGCCGGGTCGTCCGGGCCGCCGGTCTCGTACTGGCCGCGCTGGTCGACGGCGGTCACCCGGTAGCCGGCCGCCGCCAGCGGCTCCAGCAGGGCGATGAAGTCCTCCTTGCTGCCGGTGAAGCCCGGGACCAGCAGCGCCGAGCCGCGCACCGGCCCGTCCGGCTCCGCCCGCAGCGCGGCGAAGGCGCCGCGGGCGGTCGACAGCCGCAGCGCCCGGGCACAGCGGGGGAGGGTGAGGAACGGCGGGGTGCTCATGGGCTGCTCTCCTGCGGGCGAGATAGGGCCCGCCCGGCTGATCCGACAAGATCACCGGGCGGGACCCGGCCGGTGATCCCGAGCCTATCCAGGAACGCCGGAGGGGGCGGGCCAGGCCGTCAGGGGCCCGGCCCGCCCCCTCCGGGGCGGGGTGCGTCAGCTCTCCGGGGTGGCCTCCGGCGCGGCGGCGGCCTTGCGGGCGCGGGTGCGCTTGCGCGGGGCCGGGACCTCGGCGGCGGCGTCGGCGGCCGCAGCCTCCGGGGCCGCCGGGGCGGTCGCGGCCTCGGCCTTGGGCTTGCGGGTACGGGTCCGGGTGGCCGGCTTCTTCTCGGCGACGACCTCGGCGGCCGGGGCCTCGGCGGGGGCCTCGACGGCCTCCGCCTTCGGCTTGCGGGTGCGGGTCCGGGTGGCCGGCTTCTCCGCGACCGCGACCGCGGTCTCGGCGACCGCCTCGGCGGTGGGGGCCTCGACGGCCTCCGCCTTCGGCTTGCGGGTGCGGGTCCGGGTGGCCGGCTTCTTCTCGGCGACGACCTCGGCGGCCGGGGCCTCGGCGACCGGAGCAGCCACGGCGGCCTCGGTCACCACGACGGCCTCGGCGACCACGGCAGCGGCCTCGGCGACCACGGCGGCCTCGCCGGCGCCGCGCGAGCGACGGCGACGGCGGCGCGGTGCGGCCTCGCCCTCGACACCCTCGACGGCCGGGGCCGCCGGGGTCTCGGCGGCGGTACCGGCCTCGCCCTCGGCGACCGCCGAGCCCCGCCGGGTGCGGCGGCGCTCACGGGTACGGCGCGGCTTCTCCTCGGTGGCCACGGCGGCCTCGGCGGCATCGGTGCGGCCGGGACCGCTCCGCGTGCCCCGGCCCCGCGCGGTGCGCGCACCGCGTCCGCCGGTCTCGCCGAGGTCCTCGACCTCCTCCGCGCCCAGCCCGGCCCGGGTCCGCTCCGAACGCGGCAGCACACCCTTGGTGCCCGGCGCGATCTTCAGCAGCTCGTACAGGTGCGGCGAGGTGGAGTAGGTCTCCTCCGGGTCGTTGAACGACAGCTCGAGCGCCTTGTTGATCAGCTGCCAGCGCGGGATGTCGTCCCAGTCGACCAGGGTGACGGCGGTGCCCGAGGCGCCGGCCCGGCCGGTGCGGCCGATCCGGTGCAGGTAGGTCTTCTCGTCCTCGGGGCACTGGTAGTTGATCACGTGCGTGACGCCCTCGACGTCGATGCCGCGGGCGGCGACGTCGGTGCAGACCAGCACGTCGACCTTGCCGTTGCGGAACGCCCGCAGCGCCTGCTCGCGGGCGCCCTGGCCGAGGTCGCCGTGGACGGCACCGGCCGCGAAGCCGCGCTGGGTCAGCTGGTCGGACACGTCGGCGGCGGTGCGCTTGGTCCGGCAGAAGATCATCGCCAGCCCGCGGCCGTCGGCCTGCAGGATGCGCGAGACGAGCTCGACCTTGTCCAGCGAGTGCGCACGGAAGATGTGCTGCTCGGTGTTGGCGACGGTGGTGCCGGTGTCGTCCGGGGCGGCGGCCCGGATGTGGGTCGGCTGGCTCATGTACCGGCGGGCGAGGCTGATCACCTGGCCCGGCATGGTGGCCGAGAACAGCAGGGTCTGCCGCTTGGCCGGCAGCATGGTGATGATCTTCTCGACGTCCGGCAGGAAGCCGAGGTCGAGCATCTCGTCGGCCTCGTCGAGGACCAGCGAGCGGACCTTGGACAGGTTCAGCTTCTTCTGCCCGGCCAGGTCCAGCAGCCGGCCCGGGGTGCCGACCACGATGTCGACGCCCTTGGCGAGCGCCTCGACCTGCGGCTCGTAGGCGCGGCCGCCGTAGACGGCCAGGACGCGCACGTCGCGGACCTTGCCGGCGGTCTGCAGGTCGTTGGTGACCTGGGTGCAGAGCTCACGCGTCGGGACGACGATCAGTGCCTGCGGGGACCCGCAGAGCTGCTCCTCGGTGGCCCGGCCGGCGTCCACGTCGGCGCGCACGACGACCCGCTCGATCAGCGGGAGGCCGAAGCCGAGGGTCTTGCCGGTGCCGGTCTTGGCCTGGCCGATGACGTCGTGGCCGGTCAGCGCGACCGGGAGGGTCATCTCCTGGATCGGGAAGGGATGGACGATGCCGACGGACTCGAGCGCCTCGGCGGTCTCCGGGAGGATTCCCAGGTCCCGGAACGTCGTCTTGATGGGTTCAGCGGTGGTGGACAGGGTGCTGCCTCTTCCGTGTGGAGGGGCCGAGAGCGAGCGGCGGGCGGGCAGCCGCACGGCTGCGTACGGGCCTGGGCGGCCCTGATGCAGCTGAGCGGACGCACAACCGCGCCGGTCCCTGCGGCCGGCCGGTGCGCGCTGCCCTGGTACGGGGCGCGTCGCCGGCGGCGTCGGGGAGGATTCCCGTGAGGGACCTGCGCGGGACCTTTCGCCAGGGGGCGCGGTCTCGGCGGCCCTCGCTCGGCCACTGATGCGGTGCCAAGGCTTGAAGTCCAAGCCATGGTCGGAGCCGATCGGCTCTCCGACCGGGCATCCGCGTACGTGAGTACCCGTGGCTCCGGTGCGGACACGTCCGGATGGACGGTGCCGCTACGGAGCGGGCTTGCGCGGGACACCAAGACGGTGGTGACACCGTGCGAGCACGACGGGGCTCCGTACCACCATACAGTCAGGCGACGACTCGAACACGTGACGCGTCTGACATTGCCCCCGCCGACCCGGCCCGGAAGGGGGATTCCGGCCGGTCACCCGGGTGCCGCCCGGCGGCCGCTCCATGTGGGGGAGCCGGGCGGACGGCACTAAGGTGACGGGTCATGGAGACCCATGGTGAGACGCAGGACGCCGCGGCCGGCTCGATCGGGGACTGGGCCGCGTGCTCGGCCGACCCGGGCTACCGGGCGGCGGTGCTGGATCTGCTCGGCGCGCTCGCGTACGGCGAGCTGAGCGCCTTCGAGCGGCTCGCCGAGGATGCCAAGCTGGCCCCGGACCTCGCCGACAAGGCGGCCCTGGCCCGGATGGCCTCCGCCGAGTTCCAGCACTACCAGCGCCTGCACGACCGGCTCGCCGAGGTCGGCGCCGACCCGCAGGAGGCGATGCGCCCGTTCGTCGAGCCGCTGGAGCTGTTCCACCGGATGACCGCGCCCTCGGACTGGCTGGAGGGCCTGGTCAAGGCCTACGTCGGCGACGCCATCGCGACCGACTTCTACCGCGAGGTCGCCGTCCGGCTCGACGACGACACCCGCGAGCTGGTGCTCGGCGTCATGTCCGACACCGGGCATGCCCAGTTCGCGGTGGACAAGGTGCGCCAGGCCATCGAGGCCGACCCGCGCTCCGGCGGTCGGCTCGCGCTGTGGGGCCGGCGGCTGATGGGCGAGGCGCTCAGCCAGGCCCAGCGGGTGGTCGCCGAGCGGGACGCGCTGTCCAACCTGCTGGTCGGCGGCGTCCAGGTGCAGGGCTTCGACCTGGTCGAGGTCGGCAAGATGTTCAACCGGATCACCGAGGCGCACACCCGGCGGATGGCCGCCCTGGGCCTGGCCAGCTGACCGGTCAGGCCGGCCGGTGGTGCCGCGGCGCGCGGTGGGCGCCGCCCCGGTGCGGGTGGTGCCGGTGCGCCGGGGCGAGCCCGGTGGCCAGGTCCGGCCGGGCCAGCGTCGCGGTCAGCACCGCCGAGGCCACCGCGGCGGCCACGATCGACCCCGCCGGGTAACGCCCCTCCAGGCAGAAGTGCGTGACCACCCCGCCGAGCAGCGCCGCCGCCAGCGCGGTGCCCACGGTCAGGGTGCGGGCCGTCCGGAAGTACGAGGGCCGGGCCAGCAGCGCGACCAGGCCCGTGACCAGGCCGACCAGGGCGAAGGTGATCGATTCGACCAGCAAGACTGCCTCCCGGAGGACGGGCGCGCGGCGCCGACGGCCGCACTGTCGCCGTACCCCGCCCCACCCGGCCGTACACGCAGCGGTGCCCCGCTCCCTGGGGGGAGCGGGGCACCGGATGAGCAGTTCGGGCAGCGCCTCAGAGGGTGCCGAAACCGACCTTGCGGGCGGCCTGCTCGCCGATCTCCACGTACGCCAGGCGCTCGGCCGGGACGATGACGCGGCGGCCGTGCTCGTCGGTCAGCGCGAAGAGCTTCTCCGAACCCTCCAGGGCCTTGGCGATCGCGCTCTGGATCTCATCGGCAGTCTGCGAGCTCTCGATCACGATCTCGCGCGGCGTGTTCTGCACGCCGATCTTGACCTCCACGGCTTCCGTCCCTCCGGGGTTGCAGCCTCCACGCGCGGACACCCGACCGCCTGGGACAAGCGTTCGCGACGACCGCGCCGTACGGCTTCACCATAGAGCACGAGATCACCACGGCGGCGAAGGTCGCCGGATCACCCCTGCTGGGAGGGAGCCTCCCCGTCCTCCGCGACCGGGTGCATCGGGAAGCCCTTCAGACCGCGCCAGGCCAGGCTGGCGACCAGCCGCACCGCCTCGTCGCGGGGGATCTCCAGACCCTGCGAGAGCCAGTACCGGGCGGTGATCTGGGCCAGGCCGCAGACCCCGGCGGCGAGCAGCTTGGACTCCGACTCGGGCAGGTCGGTGTCCTCCTGGATCACCTTGCTGACCAGCGTCGCGCTCTCCTCGGAGGCCCGCTCGACCCGCTCGCGCACGGCCGGCTCGTTGGTCAGGTCCGACTCGAAGACCAGCCGGAACGCGCCGGACTCGCTGGAGACGTAGTTGAAGTACGCCTCCATCGTCGCGGCCACCCGCAGCTTGTTGTCGGTCGTCGTCGACAGCGCCTCGCGGGTCGACTCGACCAGGGCGTCGCAGTGCTTGTCCAGCAGCGCCAGGTACAGCTCCAGCTTCCCGGGGAAGTGCTGGTACAGCACCGGCTTGCTGACCCCGGCGCGGTCGGCGATGTCGTCCATGGCGGCCGCGTGGTAACCCTGCGCGACGAACACCTCCTGGGCGGCACCGAGCAGTTGTTCACGACGGGCGCTTCGCGGCAGGCGGGCACCGCGCGGGCGCTCCTGCGCCTCCTGGATGGCCGTCACGGCGCTCCTCACTTCGGGTTGTTCGGGGCTGGCAAGAGGGCCGATTCTACTTTTCGGTAACCGCTTCCGCGTTCGGCGGGAGTGAGAAAAGGACCTCGGCCTCCTTGTCAGGAGCCCACAATACGGCGCTGACCTCGGCGTCGGCAGTGGTGTGACAAGGGGTGAAACGGCCGGACCGCCCCCGACGGTCCCCGGCCCGGGGCTCACTACCATCGTCCACCATGAGCAGCGCTGAGCAGCAGATACGTACGGTCGAGATCCCCGGCGCGGTGCTCGCGGTGCATCGGCCGGCCACCGGCGGGGAGGGCGACGGACGCGAGCCCGGACTGTTCGTGCACGGCCTCAGCGGCTCGGCCGGCAACTGGACGGCCCTGATGGACCGGCTCGGCGACCTGATCGACGGTGAGGCCGTGGACCTGCCCGGCTTCGGCCGCTCCGGCCCGCCCGCCGACGGCAACCTGAGCGTCTCCGGCCACGTCCGCGCGGTGATCGGCTACCTGGAGGCCGCCGGACGCGGGCCGGTGCACCTGTTCGGCAACTCGCTCGGCGGCGCCGTCGCCGTCCGGCTGGCCGCGCTGCGTCCGGACCTCGTCCGCAGCCTCACCCTGGTCTCGCCCGCCCTGCCCGAACTGCCGCCGCAGCGCTCCGCCTGGCCGACCGGCCTGCTCGCGCTGCCCGGGGCGCCAGCGCTGCTGCGCCGCCTCCCGGCGAACGGACGCGGCCCCGAGGAGGCCACCGAGGACCTGCTGCGGCTGGTCTACGGCGACCCGGGCGGCCTCTCCCCGGCGGCCAGGGCCGAGGCGGTGGCCGAGTACCGGCGCCGGCTGCAGGTGCCGCACGCGCTGCAGGCACTGACCGGCTCGGCCCGCGGCATCGTCTCGGCGTACACCGAGCGCGGCGAGCAGGCGCTGTGGCGACAGGCCGAGCACGTGCGGGCACCGGTGCTGCTGGTGTACGGGCTGCGCGACAAGCTCGTCTCCTACCGCTCCGCCCGGCGGGCCGGCGCGGCCTTCGCCGACGTCCGGCTGCTGGTGCTGCCGGAGTCCGGCCACGTCGCGATGATGGAGCACCCCGAGCAGGTCGCCCGCGCCGTGCGGGAGCTGCTGGCCGCGAGCTGACCGGTGGGAACGGGCCGCCGGAACGGGCGGTCGGAACGGATGGCCGGAACGGGCCGCTGGAACCGGCCGCCGCGGAGGCCGGATAACGGCCCGGTTCGGGGTGAGGTCACGACGGTTCACTCGTTCAGGTGGCAACCAGGCAGGTGACCGATGGATTGCCCGGGGCCGGTCCTACCTTTCTGCTGTCGGACCGAACAGGTGTGGGGGAGGTCGCGGCCGCCGGAGGAACCGAGGGCGGCCGCACCCAGGGGTCCCGGCGGGTCGGGCCCGACCGCCGGAACGGGCGTGCGCCCGGGGGAACGGATCGCGGGAGGGCGCGGCCGGACCGTCGGGCCGGACGGCCGCGCCGCCACGTGGTGGTGCCCCGCCCCGGGGGCGTCACGGTGTCGTACCCGGCCGACCGGGCTCCTCGGCCCCGGACCGTCCCCGCCGCCGCGCGGGACCACGCCGGGTGACCACGCCGGCCGCTCAAGCCATCCGTCGATCCGCCCGCGTTCCGCTCTGCCCTGGAGGTCTCCCGTGCGCGTTGCCCTGCTCACCGAGGGTGCCCGGCCACATTCCCGGCGTGGCGCCGGAGGCTGGTGCGACCGGCTGGCCGAGGGCCTGCCGGAGCACGGGTTCGAGCTGTACCTGGTGACCGGCCCGGGCGGCCGGGGCGGCGCCGAGCGGCTGTCGCCCGCCTGGCGCGGGGTGCGCGAGCTGGCGCTGTGGGGGCGCCGGCCGGGCGGGCGGTCGCCGGGCGCGCTGCGCAAGCGCCAGTACGCCCGGGCGTACGAGGAGCTGGTCGGGGCGCTGGTCATGCCGGGCCAGCGGGCCGGCTTCGGGGCCGGGCTGTACCGGCTGGCCGCCCTCGCCCGGGAGGACGGCACGCTGCCCGCCTTCCTCGGCTCCGCGCACGCCCGGCGCACCCTGGAACGGGTCTGGCGGCTGCCGGGCGCGGACACCTCGGCCGGGCAGCCGCTGGTCTGCGACGTGCTGGTCGCGGCGGACCTGCTGGAGCAGTGCCTGCGGCCGCTGTCCGCACCCTGGTACGGCACCGGGCCCGGCGGCCTCGGCGCCGTCGACCTGTGCCACGTGGTCGGCGGCGGCCTCGCGGCGCTGCCCGCGCTGGCGGCCCGTCACCTGCACGGGGTGCCGTTCGTGGTCACCGAGCACGGCCTGCACCTGCGCGAGCAGTACCTCGGCCACCGCGAGGCGCCGTACCGGTGGCCGGTGCGGGCACTGCTGCTGGCGTTCTTCCGGGCGCTCACCGAGGAGACCTACCGGCAGGCGGCCGTGCTGACCCCCGGCAGCGTCCACGACCAGCAGTGGCAGCGCCGCTGCGGGGCCGACCCGGCGCGCACCCGGGTGGTGTACGAGGGGACGCCCGCGGTGACCCGCCCGGCGGCCGGGCCCGAGCCCGCGGTGCCGACCCTGGTGTGGGCGGGCGCGCTGGAGCCGGGGCGGGACACCGAGCTGATGCTGCACGCCTTCGCGCAGGTGCGCGCCGACCTGCCGCAGGCCCGGCTGGTGATCCACGGCGAGGAGGCCGTGCCCGGCTACCGGGCGCACTGCGCGGCGGTCGCCGAGCGGCTGGGACTGGCGGCGGCGGCGGTGGACTTCGCCGGTCGGCCCGGCTCGCTCGCCGAGGCCTGGGCGGGCGGCACCCTGGCCGTCTTCTCCGCGCTGTCCCAGCGCAGTCCCCGGCTGCTCGCGGACGCGATGCTCAGCGGCCGGGCGGTGGTGTCCACCGATGTCGGGGTGGCCCGCGAGGTGGTCGGGCCGACCGGGCTGCTGGTGCCCGCCCGGGACCCGCGCGCGCTGGCCGGCGCCTGCCTGGCGCTGCTGCGCGACGAGGAGCGGCGGGGCCGGCTCGGGCTGGCCGGACGGCTGCGGGCGCAGGAACGCTTCGCCGTGGAGCCGGTGATCGGCGCCTTCCGGGAGATCTACCTGGAGCTGGTCTCGCAGTACCCGGCCTTCCCCGACGGCGGGGGCGGCGGCGTGGCGGGGGAGCCGCCGCGCCCGTTCGCCCGGCCCGCCGAGTACTGGCTCGCCGACGGCCGGCGTGCCGCGGAGGCCCAGGACGGCCCGGGCGGCCCCGGCGGTCCGGGCGGTCCGGACGGCCACGCGGGCCGCGACGGGCGGGCCGGGTCCGACGGGGCGGGCGGCTCGGCGGACGAGGGCGGCGACGCCGGCGCGCAAGAGCGCCCCGGCGCCCTCGCGGAGGCCGTCTGATGGCCGGCGGCGCGGCGGTGGGCGGCGCCGGGCGCCCGGTGGGCGACCCGGTCCGCGAGGTGATGGCCGAGCACCGGGCGCTGTGCGAGCGGGCCGTCGACCCCCTGGAGATCGCCGCCGGGCTGGAGGAGGCCGGGCTCGGCCCGGAGGCCGCCGCACGCTGTCGGCACGCCGACCTGTTCTCGCTCGCCGAGGAGCTGTACGCGCGGGTGCCCCGCCGCCCGCCCGCGCCGGAGCCGCCGCGCGGCCGGGAGTGCGCCGCCGCCGCCCGGGCGACGCTGACCGCCGCCGCGCTGGCCGCGCTGCCCTGCGCGGCGGTGGTCGCGCTCGGCGCCCGCTGGACGGTGCTGCTGCCCGCCGCCGTCCCGCTGGTGCTCGCGCCCGCCCTGGCCGCGGACCCCGCGGCCGAGCCCGGCCCGCCGCACACCGGCCCCTGCCGCGCGGCGGACGGGCTGGGCCCGGCGCGGGCGCCGCGGCGGGCCGGCTCCCGGTGGCGCCCGGCGGCGCTGGGGTACGGCCTGGGCCTGGCCGCGCTGCTGCTGCTCCCGCTGGCCGCGCCGGGCGGGGACCGGCCGCTGACCGCCGCGCTGGTGCTGGCCGGGGCGGTGTCGGCCGGGGCGGCCGAGCGGGCGGCCCACTGGTACCGGCAGGTCGGCCGCGGCCATCTCGGGGCGGCGGCCACGCTGGCCGGGTTCCGGGCCCGGATGCGGCCGGTGCTGCCGGTGGCGGTCGCCCTGCACCTGGCGGTGCTCGCGGTGCTGACCTTCGCCGCGCTGGCGGTGCTGACCGTCGTCGCGCCGCGCCCCGGGCCGGGCCACGGCGGCGGGCTGCTGCACCTGGCGGCCGAGCGGGCCGGCGCCGCGCAGTGGGCGGCGCAGGGCGTGCTGGGCCTGCTGCTGGTGCTGCCCGCGCTGCTGGCCCGCTGCGGCCGGACCGCGGCCGCGGCGGCGGGGGCGCTGGCCGGTCCCGCCGCGACCCTCGGGCTGCTCGCCCTGGGCCGTACCGGTCCGACGGCCGGGCTGCTCGGCGGCGGCGCGGTCGCCGCCGGGCTGCTGGCGTACGCCTGGGCCGTGCTCGGCCGGGCCGGCTCGCACCGCTGAGCGCCGTCCCGTTCCTGTCCTGGTTCGTCCCGTTGTTGATTTCAGTCCGCCAGGTCGTCCCCGACCTCGCTTCGTGGAAGGACGCCCCCGATGAGGGTGCTGCTGCTGGGCGCCGACGGCTTCATCGGCCGCCGGGTCACCGATCGTCTGCTGATGGACCAGGAGTTGCAGGTGACGGTGCTCGGCCGGCGCGACTCGGCCGACATCCGCTTCGACCTGACCACCGGGAGTCCGGGTGCGCTGGCCCGGTTCCTGGACGCGGTCGCGCCGCAGGTGGTGATCAACTGCGCGGGCGCCACCTACGGCAGCTCGCGGACCCTGATCCGGTCGAACACGCTGGCCGTCGCCACCGTCTGCGAGGCGATCCGGCGTAGCCGGGAGCCGGCCCGGCTGGTGCACGTCGGTTCGGCCGCCGAGTACGGCCCGGTGCCGGGCGGGGTGCCGGTGTCGGAGCAGGCCGAGCCGCGGCCGGTCGGCCCGTACGGGGTGTCCAAGCTGGCCGGGACGGAGCTGGTGCTGGCCTCCGGCCTGGACGCGGCGGTGCTGCGGGTGTTCGACGTGGTGGGCCCGGGGGCGCCGACCGCCTCGCTGTTCGGGCGGCTCGCGGAGGGGCTGCGGCGGGCGCTGGAGCGGGACGAGGCCCAGGTGCGCATGCCGGACCTGTCCGGATACCGGGATTTCGTGGACGTGCGGGACGTCGCGCGGGCGATCCAGGCGGCGGCGGTGTCGGCCGCCACCGGGGTGATCAACATCGGCAGCGGGCACGCCGTCCGGGCCCGGGACGCCGCCCAGCTGCTGGTCCGGGCGTCCGGCTTCGAGGGGGCGATCGTCGAGGAGAACCGGCAGGTCCTGCTGCCCGCGCAGGCCGGCGGGCCGGGCGGCGACCACCTGCCCGGCCACCACCTGCCGGGCCACCGGGTGGAGGGCCACCGCCCGGAGGGCCGGGTCGCGGCGGGGGAGCCGGTGCCGTGGCGGCAGGCGGACGTGCGCACCGCCCGGGACCGTCTCGGCTGGCGGACACAGGTGCCGCTGGAGGAGTCGCTCGGGGACGTCTGGCTGGAGACGGCCTGCCGGGTCTGAGCGGACGCCGGGAGCGCCCCTGGCCCGTCGGCACAGGCCCGGGGCGCTTTCCGGGGTCCGGCGGGCGGTCCCACGATCCGACGCCGCGCGTCTCGCCCATCGGACGAGCTGTCTCGGAATAACGGAGGGGCATGACACTGTTGGCGTAAGGAGCCACCCGCGCGGCGGAGCAGCGACCCCGCCACGAGGGTGGTCCTGGCCACCTGAACAAGACACCCATCGGAGTCCCCGTGTCGTTGCCACCCCTGGTCGAGCCGGCCGACGAGCTCACCGTTGACGAGGTCCGCAGGTACTCCCGCCACCTGATCATCCCCGACGTGGGCATGGCCGGGCAGAAGCGGCTGAAGAACGCCAAGGTGCTGTGCGTCGGCGCCGGCGGCCTGGGCTCGCCCGCGCTGATGTACCTGGCCGCCGCCGGTGTCGGCACGCTGGGCATCGTCGAGTTCGACGTGGTCGACGAGTCCAACCTGCAGCGCCAGATCATCCACGGCCAGTCGGACATCGGCCGCTCCAAGGGCGAGTCGGCGCGGGACTCGGTGAAGGAGATCAACCCCTACGTCGACGTGATCCTCCACGAGGAGCGCCTCGACAACTCCAACGTCCTGGAGATCTTCTCCGGCTACGACCTGATCGTCGACGGCACCGACAACTTCGCCACCCGGTACCTGGTGAACGACGCCGCGGTGCTGCTCGGCAAGCCGTACGTGTGGGGCTCGATCTACCGCTTCGACGGCCAGGCCAGCGTGTTCTGGGCCGAGCACGGCCCCTGCTACCGCTGCCTCTACCCGGAGGCCCCGCCGCCGGGCATGGTCCCCTCCTGCGCCGAGGGCGGCGTGCTGGGCGTGCTCTGCGCGTCCATCGGCTCGATCCAGGTCACCGAGGCGATCAAGCTGCTGGCCGGCGTGGGCGACCCGCTGGTCGGCCGGCTGATGATCTACGACGCCCTGGAGATGAACTACCGCCAGGTGAAGATCCGCAAGGACCCGAACTGCGCGGTCTGCGGCGAGAACCCGACGGTCACCGAGCTGATCGACTACGAGGCCTTCTGCGGCGTCGTGTCGGAGGAGGCGCAGGCCGCCGCCGCCGGTTCGACCATCACCTCGGCGCAGCTCAAGCAGTGGCAGGACGACAAGGAGGACATCTTCCTGGTCGACGTCCGCGAGCCCGGCGAGTACGAGATCGTCAACATCCCCGGCGCGGTGCTGATCCCGAAGAACGAGTTCCTCATGGGCGACGCCCTGGAGAAGCTGCCGCAGGACCGGAAGATCGTGCTGCACTGCAAGTCGGGCGTGCGCTCGGCCGAGGTGCTGGCCGTGGTGAAGGCGGCCGGCTTCGCCAGCGCCGTCCACCTGGGCGGCGGTGTGCTCGGCTGGGTCAACCAGATCGAGCCGCACAAGCCGGTCTACTGAGTCGCACCACTGCGAAGGGCCCGCCTCGGCGGGCCCTTCCGCGTATCCGGGCTCAGAGCGCGCCGCGGCGCTGCAGCATGTTGTAGGAGATCCAGCCCGGCAGCACCGGCAGCCAGAAGGTGAGCGCCCGGTAGAGGAAGACCGCCGGGGTGGCGACCGCCGGCGACACGTCCGCGACCGTCAGGGCGCCGATCAGGGCGACCTCGACCGGGCCGATGCCGCCCGGGGTGGGGATCGCCGAACCGGCCGCGTTGGCGGTCAGGAAGACCACCGCGACCGCCGAGAAGCTGACGTTGCCGCCGAAGGCCTGCACCGAGGCGTCCAGGCAGGCGGTGAAGGACAGGGTCAGCAGCAGGATGCCGCCGAAGCCGGTGACCAGCTTGCTGGGCGTCTGCATCAGGTCGAGCATCCGCGGGACGACGCCGAAGAACAGCGAGCGCAGCCGGCCCAGGACGAACCGGCGCAGTGGCGCGACCGCCGCCACCACCAGGGCGAGCACGGCGGCGGTCAGCACGCCGATGATCACCGCGCGGGAGGCGGAGAGGTCGCCGTTGGTCTGGCTGCCGGTGATCAGGCCGAAGCTGAACAGCAGCAGCAGGTGCCCGGCCAGGCCGGCCAGCTGGGAGGCGCCGACCGAGGCCACCGCCTGGCCCGAGCGGATGCCGGCCTTCTGCAGGTAGCGGGTGTTGAGCGCGATGCCGCCGATCGCGGCGGGCGCGACCAGCTTGACGAACGAGCCGGCCAGCTGGGCCGCGACGGTGCGCCGGAACGGCAGCTTCTCCGGGACGAAGCCGGTCAGGCTCATCGCGGCGGCGACGTAGCTGAAGGCGGCCGCCGCCAGGGCCACCGCGGCCCAGACCCAGTCCATCTGGGAGAGCTTGAGCTGGGCCGGCTTGATGGTGGTCAGGGCCAGGTAGGCGGCGAAGGTGAGCGCGATCACCATGATCAGGCTCTTCGGCTTCAGCCGCTCCAGCTTGGCCGGCTCCATCGGAGCCTCGGGGGCGATCTGCAGGATCTGGCCGCGGATGCGGCTCAGCAGGTCCTCGCCGGCCGCCGCGATGTCCTCCTCGGCCTGCTGCTGGGTGCGCTCGCCGGCCGCGACCTGCTCCAGCGCCCGGGCCTTGGCGGCGGCCTTGCGCTCCTTGCCGAGCCGGGTGAGGTCGATCCTGGTGGAGCGGCTCATCCCGACCGGCTGGAGCAGTGGCAGCGCCTGCGCCACGCGGTCGGCGCCGAGCACCGCGTTGGCGGTGGCGACGGCGCGCTCCGGGCCGATCCGCAGCGCGAAGGTGGTGAGCAGCTGGGCGACGTCGATGCGCAGGGTCAGGTCGGTGGCGGCGATGTCGCCGCCGGAGAGGTTGACCAGACAGGCCGTCTTCTCGTCCACCACCAGCAGCGACTCGCCGGTCAGCCGCCGGTGGGCGATCCGGCGCTCGTGCAGCGCGGCCACCGACTCCCACAGCGAGGCCATCACCAGGTCGGTGACCTCGTCGTCGGAGAGCTCGTCCAGGATGCGGCCCTCGACCTTGCCGTAGACCAGGATCGCGGCGTCCGGGCCCAGTTCGGAGGTGGCGACCAGCTGCGGCGCGCGGGCGCCCGAGGCGGCCGCCGCGTACGCGATCAGGGCCTCCTGCTCCAGCGCCTGGCGCAGCGACTGCGGGCTGCGGCGCACCGCGACCGAGCGCAGCCGCAGCCGCCTCCAGGCCCGGTAGAAGAACCCGGAGGCCTGCTGCTCGCGGTCGATGATGTGGACGTCCAGCGGCGGGCCGCTCTGCTGGGTCACGTAGTAGCGGCGGGTGCCGCCGGGCGCGTCCGGGGCGCGGTGGGCGCTCTGCGGGGTGAAGCCGACCTTGCGCAGGCCGATCATCAGGTGCTGGCCGGTGGGCCGGATGTTCGGGGAGCCGATCGCGTACAGCGTGCCGTAGGCGACGGACCAGCCGATCAGGACGGTGAGCAGCAGCGACAGCGGGGTGGTGTAGCCGCCGAGCAGTTCGGTGATCCCGCTGAAGACCACCACCACCCACAGGGCGACCCGCCAGCGCGGTCTGCTCGACATGCCGACCGCGGTCATGTAGGCGATCACCGGGGCGAGGTAGCCGTGCACCGGGTCGGTGAGGGTGCCGTTGCTGTCCATCGGCAGCCGGGTCAGCGCGTCCCGGATGTGGTCGGAGGCGCCCTCGGCCACCCACCAGTCGATGCCCAGCGAGACGCCGTAGGCGAGCACCGAGGCGAGTACGCCGTCGGCGACCCGCAGGCCGTCGCGTTTGATCAGCCGCTCGACCGCGAAGGCCAGCGGTACGGCGAGCACCGCGACGCTGGAGAGCAGGCCGGTGATCGTGGAGAGCACCGCGGAGAAGTGCGGCGCGTTGGTGGCGATGTCCTGTTCGATGCCGGTGGTGGTCGAGGTGGCGATGCCCGCCAGCACGAAGACGGCGACTATGCCGCAGACGCCGGCCAGGAAGCGGATCAGGTCGGACGGGCGGTGCGCCCGGGCGGCGAGCAGCGGCTCGTCGACGTCCAGGTGCGGGGTGTCGTCCAGCGGGTCGTGGTAGTCCGGCAGCGGGCGCCGGGCCGGCGGCTCGGCGGCGGGTGCGGGGACGGTCGGTTCCCCGGGGGCCGCGGCGGCTCCGGTGGGTGCGGCGGGTTCCTCGGGGGCCTCGGTGGGCGCGGGGGTCTTGATCGTCAGGTCCTTGATCAGGGAGACTTCCGGGGTCGGCCCGGCTGCGGGCCCTCCACCGGGAGCCGAGGGTACGGCGGCGGCGGACTCGTCGGAGTCCTTGTCCACGCCCACGTCAGCCGTCCCGGTCATCTGGTCTTGTCCTCGTATCACCACTCACCGCCCCGAAGATGGTGGCATGCCCTGGCGCCCCGTGCTGGACAGGGGGCGGATCGGGCGCGGCGGATCGTTCGTACGGGGCCTCGGGTGTGGGCCCGTGAGGAAGAATGCCGCAGGTGACGGACGTAACAGACGACGGCCTCCCGGACGCCCTGCCACCCTTCGCCGAACTGGTGCTCGACCTGACCGAGCGGATTCCACCCGGCAGGGTGATGACCTACGGGGACGTTGCCGAGTACCTCGGCCAGGGCGGCCCCCGGCAGGTCGGCCGGGTGATGGCCCTGTACGGCGGCTCGGTCCCCTGGTGGCGGGTGATCCGCGCCGACGGCCGCTTCCTGCCCGGGCACGAGCACCGCGCCCTCGCCCACTACGGCGAGGAGGGCACCCCGCTGCGCGAGCTCGCCGACCCGCCCCGGGTCGACCTGCGGCGGGCCCGCTGGGACGGCCGGGAACTCCCGGGGAATCCGCCGCACGGGCGGGATTGACGGGGCGGGATCGTAGGCTCGATGCGGGCGGGCCCCGGCGGGCCCGCTCGACCACGCCTCCAGCACAACCCCAGGATCCGTTCAGTGAGTTCTCCGTACCGGCTCGTGCGCAGCCCGCTCGTCCAGCCCGCCCCGCCGGTGCTGGACGAGTACCAGCGCGCCGTGGTCGAGCACGACGGCGGCCCGCTGCTGGTGCTCGCCGGCCCCGGGACGGGCAAGACCACCACGCTGGTCGAGGCGGTCGCCCGGCGGATCGAGGACGGCACCGACCCCGAGCGCATCCTCGTCCTCACCTTCAGCCGCAAGGCCGCGATGGAGCTGCGCGACCGGATGTCCGGCCGGCTCGGCGCCTCGGCCGCGGCCCCGCAGGCCACCACCTTCCACTCCTTCTGCTACGCCCTGCTGCGCGCCCACCAGGACCCGCAGGACTACGCCGAGCCGCTGCGGCTGCTCTCCGGCCCCGAGCAGGACGTCATGGTCCGCGAACTGCTGGCCGGCGGCGCCGAGGACGCCCGGCTCGGCAGTTCCCGGATCCACTGGCCGCTCGACCTGCGGGCCTGCCTGACCACCCGCGGCTTCGCCGACGAGGTCCGCGCCGTCCTCGCCCGCAGCCGCGAGCTGGGCCTCGGCGAGGCCGAACTGGAGCGCTTCGCCCAGGGCGTCCAGCGCCCCGACTGGGCCGCCGCCGCGCACTTCCTGGCCGACTACCTCGACGTGCTCGACCTGCGCGGCGTCCTCGACTACGCCGAACTCGTCCACCGGGCCGTGCTGCTCGCCGAACGCCCCGAGGTCGGCGAGGAACTGCGGCGGCGCTACGAGGTGGTGTTCGTCGACGAGTACCAGGACACCGACCCCTCCCAGGTCCGGCTGCTGCGCCAGCTGGCCGGGGGCGGACGGGCACTCGTCGCGGTCGGCGACCCCGACCAGTCGATCTACGCCTTCCGCGGCGCCGACATCAACGGCATCCTCGACTTCCCGCAGACCTTCCGCCGGGCCGACGGCGGCCCCGCCGACGTCAAGGTGCTGCGCGTCTCCCGCCGCTCCGGCGCCGTCCTGCTCGCCGCCTCCCGGGAGATCGCCCGGCGGATGCCGATGGGCCGGCTGCCCGCCGACAAGCTCGCCCAGCACCGCGCGCTGCTGCCCTCCCGCGAGGGCGGCCGGGTCGAGGTCTACACCTACCCCACCCCCGGCGCCGAACTCGACTCGATCGCCGACCTGCTGCGCCGCGCCCACCTGGAGGACGGCGTGCCCTGGGGCGAGATGGCCGTCCTCGTCCGGGCCGGCGCCCGTTCCATCCCCGGCGTCCGGCGGGCGCTCAGCGCGGCGGGCGTCCCGCTGGAGATCGACGGCGACGACCTGCCGCTGCGCGAGGAGCCGGCCGTCGCCCAGCTGCTGCTCGCCCTGCGGGTCTGCGCCGAGCAGGCCGCCCGCGACCGGCACGGCGACCCGGACACGCCCGACCCGCTCACCACCGAGCTGGCCCACGCCCTGCTCACCGGCCCGCTCGGCGGCCTCGACGGCTCCGACCTGCGCCGCCTCGGCCGCGCCCTGCGCGAGGAGGAGCGCGCCGCCCTGCGCGCCGACGGCAACCCCGCCGCCCCGCGCCCGGCCGGCGACCTCCTGCGCGAGGCCCTCGCCGAGCCCGAGCGGCTGGTCGCCCTCGACCCCGCCCACGCCCGCCGGGCCCGCGACCTCGGCACCCTGCTGCGCAAGGTCCGCGAGCGGCTGTCCGGCGGCTGCACCGCCGAGGAGGCGCTCTGGGAGCTGTGGGACGGCAGCCGCCGCTGGCGCGAGCGCCTGGAGCGGGCCGCCCTGCGCGGCGGCGCCGCCGGCCGCAACGCCGACCGCGACCTCGACGCGCTGTGCGCGCTGTTCGAGACCGCCGCCCGCGCCGAGGAGCAGGTCACCGGCCACCGCGGCGCCCTCGACCTGCTCGCCGAGCTCGACGCCCAGGACATCGCCGCCGACACCCTCACCGTGCGGGCCGTGCGCCCCGAGGCCGTCCGGCTGATGACCGCCCACCGCGCCAAGGGCCTGGAGTGGCGCCTGGTCGTCGTCGCCGGCGTCCAGGACGGCCTCTGGCCCGACCTGCGCCGTCGCGGCTCCCTGCTGGAGGCCGACCGGATCGGCCGCGACGGCCTCGCCGAACCGCTCTCCCCGGGCGCCCTGCTCGGCGAGGAGCGCCGGCTCTTCTACGTCGCCGCGACCCGCGCCAGGGAGCGGCTGATCGTCACCGCCGTCAAGGCCCCCGCCGACGACGGCGACGAACCCTCCCGCTTCCTGCGCGAGCTCTACCGCGAGGACGTCGACCCGCGCACCGGCCGGGTCGTGCGCCGCACCCCGCCGGTCACCGTCGAGGACGTCACCCACCGCCCGCGCCGCCCGCTGTCCGTCCCCGCGCTGATCGCCGAGCTGCGGGCCGTCACCGTCGACCCGGCCCGCTCGCCCGAACTGCGCCGGGCCGCCGCCGAACGGCTCGCCGTCCTCGCCGCCGCCACCGACGACGAGGGCCTGCCGCTGGTGCCCGCCGCCCGCCCCGAGCGCTGGTGGGGCCTGGACGACCCCACCGCCGCCCCCGAGCCGCTGCGCAGCGCCGACCTGCCGGTACGGCTGTCCGGCAGCGGCCTGGAGCAGCTGGAGAGCTGCTCGCTGCAGTGGTTCCTGGACAAGGAGGTCAAGGCCCGCGTCGCCGGCTCCGCCGCCCAGGGCTTCGGCAACGTCGTGCACGCGCTCGCCGACGAGGTCGGCTCCGGGCGCACCCCCGCCGACCTCGCCGTCCTGATGGAACGCCTGGACACCGTCTGGGACGCGCTGGCCTTCGACGCGCCCTGGAAGTCCCAGCAGGAGAAGACCGAGGCCCGCGCCGCCCTGGAGCGCTTCCTCAACTGGCACGTGCTGGAGCGCGGCCGCGACCTGGTCGCCACCGAGCACGGCTTCGACGTCACCCTCGACGTCGGCGGCGTCTCGGTGCGCATCCGCGGCTCGATGGACCGGGTCGAGAAGGACACCGCCGGGCGCGCCTACGTGGTCGACTTCAAGACCGGCAAGCAGATCCCCACCGACAAGTCGCTGCCCGAGCACAAGCAGCTCGCCGTCTACCAGCTCGCCGTCCGCGCCGGGGCGCTCAACGAGCTGCCCGGCTTCGCCGACCGCCCCCCGGCCACCGGCGGCGCCGAACTCGTCCACCTGCGCGAGCCCGCCGCCAAGGCCGCCCAGGACGCCCCCAAGGTGCAGCGGCAGGACCCGCCGGAGGGCGAGCCGTGGATCGAGAACCTGCTCGCCGACGCGGCCGGCAAGGTCCTCGCCGAGCGCTTCGTCCCGCAGACCGGCAGCGGCTGCGACCGCTGCGCCTTCCGCCGCAGCTGCTCCGCCCAGCGGGACGGGGCGCAACTCGTCGAGTGAAGGTTGTCCGCCGCTCCGGTTAACGTTGCGGGGTGACCGCCGTGCTCAGCCATCCCGACCAGCTCAAGGAGCTGCTGGGCATCCCGTTCAACCGGGAGCAGATGGCGGCCATCGGCGCCCCCCTGGAACCGGCCGTGATCGTGGCCGGCGCCGGCTCCGGCAAGACCACGGTGATGGCCGCCCGCGTCGTCTGGCTGGTCGGCTCCGGCGCCGTACGGCCCGAGGAGGTGCTCGGCCTCACCTTCACCAACAAGGCAGCCGGCGAGCTCGCCGAGCGGGTGCGCGCCGCCCTGCTGAGGGCCGGCGTCGCCGAGGAGGGAGACGCGGAGCCGCTCGGCGAACCGGAGATCTCCACCTACCACGCCTTCGCCGGCCGGCTGCTCAAGGAGCACGGCCTGCGGATCGGTGTCGAACCCGACGTGCGGCTGCTCGCCGACGCCACCCGCTTCCAGCTCGCCGCCAAGGTGCTGCGCACCGCCCGCGGCCCGTTCCCCGCGCTCACCGGCACCTTCGCCAACCTGGTCGCCGACCTGATCGCGCTGGACGGCGAACTCGCCGAGCACCTGGTCGAACCGCACGTCCTGCGCGCCCACGACGAGGACCTGCTGGACACCCTCGCCACCGTCAAGCTCACCAACGACGACCTGCGGGCCGTGCCCGTCACCGCCCGGGCCCGGCTGGAGCTGCTGCGCCTGGTCGAGGACTACCGGCGCCGCAAGCAGGCCGCCGGGCTGATGGACTTCGGCGACCAGATAGCCGCCGCCGCCCGGCTCGCCCAGCAGCGGCCCGAGGTCGGCGACCTGCTTCGCGGCCAGTTCCGGGTCGTGCTGCTCGACGAGTACCAGGACACCTCGGTCGCCCAGCGGCTGATGCTCGCCGGCCTGTTCGGCGCCGGCCCCGACACCGCCGGCCTGTTCGGCGCCGGCCCCGACACCGCCGGCCCCGACGGCGCCGGCTCCGGCCGCCGCGCCACCGGCCACCCCGTCACCGCCGTCGGCGACCCCTGCCAGGCGATCTACGGCTGGCGCGGCGCCTCCGTCGCCAACCTCGACGAGTTCCCCCGGCACTTCCCGAAGTCCGACGGCAGCCCCGCCGCCCGCTACGCGCTCAGCGAGAACCGCCGCAGCGGCGGGCGGCTGCTCGCCTTCGCCAACGAACTCGCCGCGCCGCTGCGGGCCATGCACGAGGGCGTCGAGGCGCTGCGCCCGGCCCCCGGCGCGGAGCGGGACGGCTTCGTGCGGGCGGCGCTGCTGCCCACCCACGCCGAGGAGGTCGACTGGCTCGCCGACTCGATCGCCCACCTGGTGCGCACCGGCACCGCGCCCGGCCGGATCGCCGTGCTGTGCCGCGGCGGCGCGGCCTTCCCGGACATCCACGCGGCCCTGGTCGCCCGCGAGGTGCCGGTCGAGGTGGTGGGCCTGGGCGGGCTGCTGCAACTGCCCGAGGTGGCCGACCTGGTGGCGGTCTGCGAGGTGCTCCAGGACCCGACCGCCAACGCCGCGCTGGTGCGCCTGCTGATCGGCCCGCGCTGGCGGATCGGCCCGCGCGACCTCGCCCTGCTCGGGCGCCGGGCCGCCGACCTGGTGCGCACCGCCCGGCCCGAGGGCGTCGAGGCGCTGACGGCGGCCGTCGCCGAGGCCGACCCCACCGAGGTGGTCTCGCTCGCCGACGCGGTGGAGACCTTCCTCGACGCGGAGCAGCCCGACGAGCTGCCGTTCTCCGCCGAGGCCAGGGTCCGCCTCGCCCGCCTCGCCCAGGAGCTGCGCGACCTGCGCCGCTCGCTCGCCGACCCGCTGATGGACGTGCTGCACCGGGTGCTGGCCGTCACCGGCCTGGAGGTCGAACTCGCCGCCTCCCCGCAGGCGCTGGCCGCGCGGCGGCGCGAGACCCTGCACGCCTTCCTGGACGTCGCCGCCTCCTTCGCCGACCTCGACGGCGACCCGGGCCTGGCCGCCTTCCTCGGCTTCCTGCGCGCGGCCCAGGAGTACGAGCGCGGCCTGGACAGCAGCCTGCCCGGCGGCGAGGACACCGTGAAGGTGCTCACCGCGCACAAGTCCAAGGGCCTGGAGTGGGACGTCGTCGCCGTCCCCGGCCTGGTCAAGGGCGCCTTCCCGTCCGGCACCGCGCGCGAGCGCTGGACCAGTACCAAGAGGGTGCTCCCGCACGCCCTGCGCGGCGACGCGGCCACCCTGCCGGACGTGCGCGGCGGGTGGAACGGCAAGTCCATGACCGCGTTCAAGCAGCAGCTGGCCGAGCACTCCCGCACCGAGGAGCTGCGCCTGGGCTACGTCGCGTTCACCCGCCCGCGCACGCTGCTGCTGGCCTCCGGGCACTGGTGGGGGCCGAGCCAGAAGACCGTCCGCGGCCCGTCCGCCTTCCTGGAGCAGCTGCGCGAGCACTGCGACCTCCCCGGCGCCGGGGAGGTCGAGCACTGGTCCGAGCAGCCGGAGAAGGGCGTCGAGAACCCGGCGCTGGCCGCCCCCGTCGAGCGTCCCTGGCCGCTTCCGCTGGACCCGGCCGCCCAGCACGCCCGCCGCCGGGTCGCCGAGGTGGTGCACGCCCGACTGGCCGGCGCGCCCGCCCCCGAACCCGAGCCGATGGCCGCCGAGGACCAGCGCCAGGTGGCCTCCTGGGACCGCGATCTCGCCGCGCTGCTGGGCGAGTTGGAGCGTTCCCGGCGCACCGCCCGCGAGGTGCCGCTGCCCGCCGCGCTGTCCGCCACCCAACTGTTGCGGCTGGCCGCCGACCCGGACGGCTTCGCGCACGACCTGGCCCGGCCGATGCCGCGTCCGCCGCAGCCGGCCGCCCGGCGCGGCACCCGCTTCCACGCCTGGGTGCAGTCCCGGATCGAACCGCTGCTGCTGATCGAGCCCGGCGCGCTGCCCGGCGCCGACGACGACGGCATCGAGGACGAGCAGGACCTGGAGCGGCTCAAGGAGGCGTTCCTGCGTACCCCGTACGCCCAGCGCCGGCCCCACCGGGTGGAGGCGCCGTTCCACCTGGTGCTCGGGGGGCGGGTGGTGCGCGGCCGGATCGACGCGGTCTACCGGGACGGTGACGTGTCGTCAGTGGCCGGTGGCGCGTCACGCTACGAAGTGGTGGACTGGAAGACCCACCGTGAGGAGACCGCCGACCCGCTGCAGCTCGCGGTCTACCGGATCGCCTGGGCCGAGCAGGCGGGCGTTCCGCCGGAGCAGGTCACGGCGTCCTTCCTGTACGTCCGCAGCGGGCGGATCGTCCGTCCGACAGGACTTCCCGACCGAAAAGAGTTGGAACGGCTCCTGATCGGGAACAGTGAAGAATGAGTCACGCAGAGCATTCAAGTCATCACGGCAACGCCCGAAACCTGTGCGTCATGCACGTTTCGCGCCTATTGTGGGGTCGGTAACCGGTCAACCCCCGTGCTCCGGCCGCCAGCGAGGCCCGCATTCCCTGACCCTCAGTCATCACCGCAGGTGCCCCCGGGCACCGGCGTCTTCTGCTGGAGTAACGACGTTGAGCGCGACCGGATGGATCAGAGAGCGGTTCACCGGGCCGACCCCGGGACCTGCTCCGGGCGTGACCGGCACCTGGCCGAGGACGGCGCTCGCGCTGCCCTTCATCGGCATGGCGCTGATCGTCGCCCTCGACTACGTCAGCAACACCGAGGTGACGGTCGAACCGGCCCTCACCGCCGTCCCCGCGCTGGCCGCCGTGGTCAGCCACCGCACCTGGTACCCGCTCGCCATCGGCCTGTTCACCGAGGCGGTGGCCTTCCTGATGGCCTTGCGCAGCGACACGCTCGACCAGTCCGTGCACACCGCCAGCGTCTTCGCGATCCTGCTGGTCGCCGCGATCGGCTGGGTCAGCGCCACCCTTCGGCTGCGCCAGGAGCGGGCGCTGGCCGACGCCCAACTCGTCGCCTCGATCGCCCGCCGGGTGCTGCTGCGGCCCGTCCCCGAGCGGGTCGGCACCGTCCGGGCGGCCGTCCACTACGAGGCCGCCGCCGCGCACGCCAGGATCGGCGGCGACCTGTACGAGGTGGTCAACACCCGGCACGGCGTCCGGGCCGTGGTCGGCGACGTCCGCGGCAAGGGCCTCGGCGCGGTCGAGACGGCCGCCGCCGTCCTCGGGGCCTTCCGCGAGGCCGCGCACCAGGAGCCCGCGCTGGACCGGGTCGCCGGCTGGCTGGCCGTCAGCCTCGACCGGGCCCTGCACGAGAACGACCACCCGGGAGTGGAGGAGGAGTTCGTCACCCTGGTGCTGATCGGCGTCGGAGCGGACGGCACCGCCGAACTGGTCAACTGCGGCCACCCCGCCCCGCTGCTGCTGCGCGGCGAGGACGTCCGGCCGCTCGAACTCGCCGAGACCGTACCGCCGCTGGGCGTCCTCGACCCGGCCGACGTCCGGCCGCCGGTGCACCGGGTGCCGCTGCGGCCCGGCGACCGGGTCCTGCTGTTCACCGACGGGGTGATCGAGGCCCGTGACCGCTCCGGCACCTTCTACCCGCTCGCCGAACGCCTGCCGCGCTGCGCCGACGGCCGCCCGGCGGACGTCCTGCAGCGCCTGCACGAGGACGTGGTGCGCCACGTCGGCCGCCAACTCGGCGACGACGCGGCCATGCTGCTCCTCCAGTACGAGCCACCCCCGGCCATCGGGGCCCAACTCCCGCACCAGAACGGCGTCCTGACCCACACCACCCAGAGCTAACCGGAGCCCGCCGGCTTCAGAGGCCGACCTCCACCAGCAGCGGCCGGTGGTCCGACACCGCCGCGCGCGGCGCCGCCGCCGGGCCGACCGCGGCGCGCGGCACGCCGATCGCCAGCACGTGGTCGAACTGCACCGCCGGGCGGTGCGAGGGGTACGTCGGGGTGCGGGCCAGGTCGTGCCAGCCCTGCAGGCGGGCGCGGGGCTCGCGCACCCGGCGCCGGCGCGGCTCGGCCAGCGCCGGCCGGGCCCGCCGGGCCGCCCGCAGCTCCCGCACCCGCGCCCGGGGTGCGGTGCGCTCCAGCGCGGTCGCCCCGCCGAGGACGGTGCGGGGCACCGCGCCGATCAGGTTGAAGTCGCCCAGCACCAGGTACGGCTGCGGCAGGTCCGCGATCCACCGCCGGATGCCGGCCAGCTGCGCCATGTTCCAGCCGGGGACGAAGGACAGGTGCGCCGCCACCACGGTGAACGGGCCGTGCTCGCCCTCCAGTACGGCCGCCAGCGCCGCCCGCGGCTCGTCCGGCACCGGGGTGAGCCCGCGCCGGCCGGCCACCCGCAGCGGCAGTCCGAACGGCGCCGGGGCGAACCGGCGGGCCCGCCAGTGCCGCACCGGCAGCCGGGTCAGCAGCGCCGTGCCGTACGAGGGGACGGCGCCGTCGCCCACGTCGCCCGGCCCGTACACCCGCAGGCCGCCGGGCGCGGACGGCTCCGGCACCCAGCCCGCGACCGGTGCCGGGCGCCCGTGCAGGGCGGCGGCGAAGCGCCAGTCGGCGGCCCCCATCGCCTTGGCCGCTACCGCGGCCTGGTCGGTGCCGCCGGAGCGGGACTGGTGGCGGTCCACCTCCTGCAGGGCCAGGACATCGGCGTCCAGCGCGGTCACCGCCTCCGCCAGCGGCCCACCGGCGTCGGCCGGGTAGGGCCGCGGGGCGCCGTCCGGGGCGAGCGGCTGACCGTGCAGCAGGTTGAAGGTGGCGATGCGCAACTGGCTCACACCGCACGACGGTACCCGGTCGCCGGGGGAGGGGGCGCAGCTTGAGGCCGTAGGGCATACCGGGTATACATACTCGGTATGTCCATCCGTCACGGTCTGCTCGCCCTGCTCGACCAGGGCCCGCGCTACGGCTACCAGCTGCGCACCGAGTTCGAGGCGCGCACCGGCGCCACCTGGCCGCTCAACGTCGGGCAGGTCTACACCACGCTGTCCCGGCTGGAACGGGACGGGCTGGTCGAGCCCGCCGGGGAGGACGAGGAGGGCCACCAGTTCTACGCCGTCACCGAATCGGGACGCGCCGAGCTGCGGGCCTGGTTCGACACCCCGGTGCCCCGGACCAACCCGCCGCGCGACGAACTGGCCATCAAGCTCGCCATGGCGGTCACCGTCCCCGGGGTGGACGTCTCCACCGTCGTCCAGGGCCAGCGCCGGCACAGCATCAAGGCGCTCCAGGACTACACCCGGCTCAAGGGCCGCGCGCTGGCCGGGGAACCGAGACCCGGCGTCGCGTCCTCGGCGAGCCACGACCTCGCCTGGCTGCTCGTCCTCGACCAGCTGATCTTCCAGACCGAGGCCGAGATCCGCTGGCTCGACCACTGCGAGACCCGCCTCGCCCAGCACGCGGAGGCCGAACAGGCCCGCGCCGCCGAGGCCGCCCGCGACGGCGGCGCCACGCCCGCCCCGCCCGCCCGCCGCCGCTTGCGCGCCTGAGCGCGCCCGGCCGCGACGGCCACCCGAACCGCCGACTCGGACCCGACGCCGAGCCCACCACCAGCACAAGGGGGGAACCATGTCCCACACCCAACCGGCCCGGCAGACGCCGGTACTGCACCTGGAGAACGTCACCCGAGTCCATGGCCAAGGCGCCGCGCAGGTCCAAGCCCTGCGCGGCATCGACCTCAAGGTCCACCCCGGCGAGTTCGTCGCCGTCATGGGCCCGTCCGGCTCCGGGAAGTCGACGCTCCTGACCCTCGCCGGCGGACTGGACACCCCGACCGACGGCCAGGTCCTCGTCGAGGGCGTCGCGCTCGGCGGGCTCACCCGCAAGCGGCTCGCCCAGGTCCGCCGCCGCTCCGTCGGCTACGTCTTCCAGGACTACAACCTGATACCGGCCCTCACCGCCGGCGAGAACATCTCGCTGCCGCGCGAACTCGACGGCCTCTCCGCCCGCGCCGCCCGCCGCGAGGCGCTCGCCGCCCTGGAGGAACTCGGCATCCCCGAGCTCGCCGACCGCTTCCCCGACGACATGTCCGGCGGCCAGCAGCAGCGCGTCGCCATCGCCCGCGCCCTGATCGGCGACCGCCGACTGGTCCTCGCCGACGAGCCCACCGGCGCCCTCGACTCCACCACCGGCGAGGCCGTCCTCGCCGTCCTGCGCGCCCGCTGCGACGCCGGCGCCGCCGCCATGATGGTCACCCACGAGGCCCGGCACGCGGCCTGGGCCGACCGCGTGGTCTTCCTGCGCGACGGCCGCATGGTCGACGAGAGCGTCAGCCAGGACGCCGCCAGCCTGCTCGTCACCGCCGCCACCAACAGCGTGAAGGTGGACGAGTGAAGCTCAGCGCCTGGCGGGTCGCCCTGCGCATCGCCCGCCGCGACGCCTTGCGGGCCAAGGGCCGCAGCGCCCTGGTCATCGCCATGGTCGCGCTGCCCGTCCTCGGGGTCACCGGCGCCGACGTGGTCTTCCGCAGCGCCGACCTCGAACCCGCCGAACACGTCGTGCGCGTCATGGGCCAGGCCGACGGCGAACTGGAGATGGTCGAACGCGGCGCCACCGTCCTGCAGGCGCCCGACCCCGAAAAGGGCATGACCGTCAACAGCCCCAAGTACGAGGCCAAGGACGGCGCCGCCCCCCGGTACACCCCCGTCCAGCAGCGCAGCCTCGACACCGAACCCGCCGAACTGGCGCGGCAACTGCTCCCGCCCGGCGCCACCCTCGTGCCCGAGCGGCAGGGCCCCTTCACCGCCGCCGGCAGTGCCCAGGGCCTGCTCAGCGCCCGGACCACCGAGCTGGACCTCACCGACCCGGTCTGGAAGGGCCGGGTCAACCTGGTGAAGGGCCGCGCCCCGGCCACCGACCGCGAAACCGCCGTCACCGGGGAGTTCCTCTCCCGCTCCGGCCTCAAGATCGGCGACCAGACCACCGTGCGCGGCCTGGAGGACGCCCCCTTCACCATCACCGGCGTCGTCGAGTACCCCGGCGAGCTGACGGCCACCGAGATCGTCGCCCGGCCCGGCACCCTGATCAGCAAGGTCGCCAAGCTCACGGGCGCCGGTACCGGCCGCAACGCCGGTACCGACGAGCCCACCCGCTGGCTCGTCAAGCTCCCCGCCGGCGCCACCCTCGACTGGTCCAAGGTCACCGAGCTCGGCGGCTACGGCTTCACCCTCGCCTCCCGCGCCGTCCTGCTCGACCCGCCGGCCCGCGCCGACGTGCCCTACTACGTCGAGGCCGACAAGCACGGCGGCAGCAGCACCGGCTACCTCGACCGCACCTCCGTCGTCATCCTCGCCACCGTCGTCGGCATGGCCCTGCTGGAGATCGTCCTCCTCGCGGGCCCCGCCTTCGCCGTCGGGGCCCGGCGCTCCCGGCGGCAGCTCGGCCTGCTCGCCGCGGGCGGCGGTGAGCGCGCCAACGTCCGTGCCGTCGTCCTCGGCGGCGGCATCGTCCTCGGCGTCACCGGCGCCGTCGTCGGCCTCGGACTCGGCATCGGACTGGTCGCCCTGCTGCGCACCCAGGCGGAGGAGTACGCCGGCCAGCGCTTCGGCCACTTCAACCTGCAGCCGCTCGACCTGCTGGGCGTGCTCCTGGTCGGCCTGGTCACCGGCCTGCTCGCCGCCGTGGTGCCCGCCGTCCAGGCCTCCCGCCAGGACGTCGTCGCCGCGCTCACCGGGCGCGACTCGCTCAAGCCCCCGAGCCGCAAGCTCGCCCTGCTCGGTCTGCTGATGGTCGGCGGCGGCGCCGCGCTCGCCCTGCTCGGCGCCACCAGCGGCTTCGCCAACCGCAGCCTGGCCGTCCTCGGCGGCTCGGCCGTCGCCGAACTCGGCATGGTCGCCCTGACGCCCTACCTGGTCGGGCTGTTCGGCCGGCTCGGCCGCTGGCTCTCGCTCGGCCCCCGGCTCGCCCTGCGCGACTCGGTGCGCCACCGCGGCCGCACCGCGCCCGCCGTCGCCGCGGTGATGGCCGCCGTCGCCGGCACCGTCGCGGTCAGCGTCTACACGGCCAGCTACGACGAGGAGGGCCGTCGCGAGTACGTCGCCGCGGCCCCCTCCGGCGCCGTCCTGATCGGCAGCGGCTGGCTGCCCGCCGCCGAGGGCAAGCTGCTGCCGCAGATGCGCGACGAGGTGGAGCGCAACATCCCCGCCCTCGGGCCGCGCGCCGACGTCCAGCGCGTGAGCTACAAGGGCGACTGCTCCGCCGGCGGCAGCTGCGGCTACATCCGGGTCGAGCTGCCCAAGGAGCTGCGCTGCCCCGTCGTCGACAACGACGACCTCGGCCCCGTCGAGACCGGGCGCCTCCTCACCACCGACCCGCGCTGCAAGAGCATGGGCCACCGGGGCAGCCCCTACGGCGACCTCAGCGCGGGTGACGCCACCCTGTTGCACAACCTCTTCGGCGTCACCGACCCGGCCGCCGGCCGGGCCCTCGCCGCCGGCAAGGCCGTGGTCTTCGACGCGCGCTACCTCAAGGACGGCAAGGTCGCCGTCGAGTTGAACGATCCGTTCGACCAGGGCGACGCGCCGTCC
This sequence comes from Kitasatospora sp. NPDC087314, assembly GCF_044744365.1. Classification (NCBI taxonomy): domain Bacteria; kingdom Bacillati; phylum Actinomycetota; class Actinomycetes; order Kitasatosporales; family Streptomycetaceae; genus Kitasatospora; species Kitasatospora sp. NPDC087314. Next base: position 294,806 of record NZ_JBIUYE010000007.1, on the reverse strand, counting down.
CCCGGCAAGCGCGGCCACACCGAGATCGCCGTCGACGCCGTCCTCGTGTCCGCGACGGTGCCGGCCAACGGCGCCGCCGTGATCAGCCCCGACACCGCCACCCGGCTCGGGCTCACCACCTCCCCGGCGGGCTCGGTCTGGCTGCCCGACGGCGCCCCCTCCGACGGCGCCCAGCAGAAGGCCAACGGGGCGCTGGCCAAGCTCACCGACCAGGACGTCCTCTCGATCGAGCGCGGCTACCAGTCCAGGGCCGATCTGATCAGCCTCGGGCTGTCGATCTTCGCCGCCATCGTCGCCCTCGGCGCGGCCGGCATCGCCACCGGCCTCGCCGCCGCCGACTCCCAGCGCGACCTGACCACCCTCGCGGCGGTCGGCGCCGAGCCCCGGATCCGGCGCACGCTGTCCGGCTTCCAGTGCGGGGTGATCGCCGCCATGGGCACCGTGCTCGGCACGGTCTGCGGGATCGTGCCGGCGGTGGCGCTGCGCAAGGTCCAGGGCGCGGCGGCCACGGTACCGGGGATGCCCGCCGACGTGATCGCCAACAAGTCGGTCGTGGTCTTCCCGTGGACCACCCTCGCGATCACCGTGGTGGTGCTGCCGCTGCTCGCGGCGGGCCTGGCCGCGCTGCTCACCCGCTCGCGGATCTCGCTGCTGCGCCGCTCCGGCTGAGGGCCCCGCGCCCTCCCGTCACCCCCGTCCGCGCCCCGGTCACCCCCGGGGCGCGGCCGGGGGTGACGGAGGTTACAGCCCCGACGGCGCCCGGCAGCCGGACGGCCCGGGCGGGCACCCGCACGGGCGAACTAAAGTCGTCCGTATGACGAGAACTCCGGACAGCGTCGTCCGCGCCTTCATCGACCAGCACCAGGCCGCCTTCCTCGCCGACCTCTCCGAGTGGCTGGCCATCCCCTCGGTCTCCGCCGACCCCGGCCGTGCCGGCGACGTGCGGCGCTCCGCCGAGTGGCTGGCCGCCAAGCTGCGCGACACCGGCTTCCCGGTGGCGGAGGTCTGGGAGACCGACGGTCTGCCGGCGGTGTTCGCCGAGTGGCCCTCCGGGGACTCGTCCGCGCCGACCGTCCTGGTCTACGGGCACCACGACGTGCAGCCGGCCGCCAAGGAGGACGGCTGGGACACCGAGCCGTTCACCCCGACCGTGGTCGGCAAGCAGCTGTTCGCCCGCGGCGCCGCCGACGACAAGGGCCAGGTGTTCTTCCACACCCTGGGCGTGCGCGCCCACCTGGCCGCCACCGGGCGCACCGCGCCGGCCGTCAACCTCAAGCTCCTGATCGAGGGCGAGGAGGAGTCCGGCTCGCCGCACTTCGCCGACCTGGTCCGGCGCGAGGCCGGGCGGCTGGCCGCCGACGTGGTGGTCATCTCGGACACCGGCATGTGGTCCGAGACCACGCCGACCGTCTGCACCGGGATGCGGGGCCTGGCCGACGCCCAGATCGACCTGTACGGCCCGGACACCGACATCCACTCCGGCTCCTTCGGCGGCGCCGTCCCCAACCCGGCCGAGGTCGCCGCCGAACTGGCGGCCGCCCTGCACGACGCCGACCGCCGGGTGGACATCCCGGGCTTCTACGACGGCGTGATCGAGTTGACCGACCGCGAGCGCGAGCTGTTCGCCGAACTGCCCTTCGACGAGGCACAGTGGCTGCGGGTCGCCAAGTCGTACGGCACCCGGGGCGAGGCCGGGTACTCGACCCTGGAGCGGGTCTGGGCCCGCCCGACCGCGGAGGTCAACGGCGTCTGGGGCGGCTACACCGGTCCCGGCGGCAAGACCATCGTGCCGTCCTCGGCGCACCTGAAGCTGTCCTTCCGGCTGGTCGCCGGGCAGGAGGTGGAGAAGGTGCGCGAGGCCGTCCGGGAGTGGGTGGCCGCGCGGGTGCCCGAGGGCGTCCGCTACGAGCTGGCCTTCCCGGGCGCGACCCGGCCCTGCCTGACCCCGCTGGACCACCCGGCGCTGCAGTCCACCGTCCGCGCCATGGGGCGGGCCTTCGGGCAGAAGATCCTCTTCACCCGCGAGGGCGGTTCCGGCCCCGCCGCCGACCTGCAGGACGTGCTCGGCGCGCCGGTGCTGTTCCTCGGCATCTCGGTGCCCTCGGACGGCTGGCACTCGGTCAACGAGAAGGTCGAGCTGGACCTGCTGGCCAAGGGCGTGGAGACCGCCGCGTACCTGTGGGGGGACCTGGCCGAGAACTTCCGGCCCGGCGCGTGAGCCCGTCCGGCCCGCCGGGGGAGCCCGCGCGAGCACACCATGGCAGTCAGATCACTCATCCGGATGATTCATCACGTGGGGATGGAACGAAGTGAGCACCGTGCCTGAGACCGAACGCCCACTGAACCTGGCACTGGCCCGGGCCGGGGTGGACCGGGCGGCCGAGCACCGGTTCGACGAGCCCTGGCTGGCGGCCGCCTGGAGCCACCCGGCCACCCGGGTGCTGCCGATCGCCGGCGGCGAGGCGTTCGTCGTCGACACCGCGCAGGGCACCGAACTCGTGCTGCTGCCCTCCTTCGAGGCGCCGCAGACCGGGGACCGGTACTTCCTGGGCACCGACGAGGACGGCGTCTCGTACTTCGCGCTGGCCGGGGAGAGCCTGCCCGGACGGCTGGACGGCGACGCGCGTCCGGCCGGGCTGCGCGAGGTCGGCGCGCTGCTGTCGGACCGGGACGCCGGACTGCTGGTGCACGCCGTCGCGCTGGAGCACTGGCACCGGCTGCACAGCTTCTGCTCGCGCTGCGGACACCCGACCGAGAAGGCCGGCGCCGGGCACGTGCGGCGCTGCACCTCCTGCGCGGCCGAGCACTACCCGCGCACCGACCCGGCGGTGATCATGGTGATCACCGACGAGCAGGACCGCTGTCTGCTCGGCCGCCAGGCGCTGTGGCCGGAGGGCCGCTGGTCCACCCTGGCCGGCTTCGTCGAGCCGGGGGAGTCGATCGAGCAGGCGGTGGTGCGCGAGGTGCAGGAGGAGGCCGGTGTGAAGGTCGGCGAGGTGCGCTACGTCGCCAGCCAGCCCTGGCCCTTCCCGTCGAGCCTGATGCTCGGCTTCACGGGCCGGGCGCTGCCGGGCGGCACGGAGATCACCGTGGACGGCGAGGAGCTGGCCGAGGCGCGCTGGTTCTCCCGCGAGGAGCTGAAGGCCGGGATGGAGGCGGGGGAGATCCTGCCGCCGTCCGGGATCTCGATCGCGCGCCACCTGGTCGAGCTCTGGTACGGCGGACCGCTGCCGTCGGCGGCGCGCTGGTAATCCTTGTCCGAATGGGGGCGTGCGGATTATGCCGCGCGCCCCCGTTTTTCTTTTCCATCCCCTCCCGAATCCACCACGATCGGATGTTCGTGGCCGGACGGGCCAGTTCTGCTACCGCCGCACGCCACCCGGCATCCGCCGTCAACCCGCGCGGACGACATTGCCGGAAACGGCTGAAACCCCGCCGTCGCGCTCGCTACATTCACTCGGGTGACAATCCCCCGGGGCACCGCCCAATCCCCCAAATACCAGCGCCTCGCCGCCGACCTGCGCCGCCGGATCGCCGAGGGCGAGTTCACCGCCGACGCCGCGCTGCCGGTCGAGAGCGAACTGGAACGCCAGTACGGAGTCGCCCGCAACACCGTCCGGCTCGCGGTCGACGTCCTGGTCAACGAAGGCCGCCTGGTCCGCCTCCAGGGCAAGGGCACCTACCTGCGGGAACACCCCGTCCTGGACCACCGCGCCTACGGCCCCACGCTGGCCCCCACCCCCCGGGACTGCCTGGCCCTGCCCTCCGCCGTCTACCTCGGCGAGGCCGCCGAGGCCGGCCGCGAACTCACCAGCGACTTCGAGATGATGATCGTCCGGGCCCGGGTGGACATCGCCGAACGGCTCGGACTGCGCCCCGGCGAGGCCATCGTGGTCCGCCGCCAGCTGCGCCTGCTCGACCGCGAGCCCTACTCGATCGAGGAGAGCCACTACCGGGCCGGACTCGCCGCCGGCACCCCGCTGATGGAACCCGACCCGGTCGAGGGCGGCGACGAGGCCGTCCTCAACGGACTCGGCCGCACCGAGATCGGCGCCGTCGACCACCTGGTCGCCCGGATGCCCGGCCCCGAGGAGGCCCAGTGGTTCCAGGGCGGCCCCGGCGTGCCGCTGATGGTGCAGACCCGCGTCACCTTCGACCGGCGCGGGCCCGTCCGGGTCGTCGAGACCCGCTACTCCGCCGACCGCAGCCGGCTCGTCTACGGCATCGGCGACCTCGCGGCGCGCACCACCCTGCCCGCGCCCGCCGCGCCCGTCGACCCCGCCCGGGCCGACGCGCCGTGACGCGCGCCGACCCGGGCCCCGGCCGGCTCAGACCCCGAGGGCCTTCTTCACCTGCAGCAGGCTCGGGTTGGTCATCACGACCCGCTCGCCGCCGGCGTTCGGCGTCACCAGCACCGTCGGCACCGTCTGGTTGCCGCCGTTGACCGACTCGACGAAGGACGCCGACGCCGGGTCCTCCTCGATGTTGATCTCCGTGTAGCCGATCCCCTCCCGGTCCAGCTGGCTCTTGAGTCGGTTGCAGTACCCGCACCAGGTCGTGCTGTACATCGTCACGCTGCCGGACATCGAGGAGGCTCCTTCAGGAAGAGGGCGTACGGTCTCAAGGCGGGAACGCCCGCCGCGCGGCGGTCATTCCGCACGGCCCCGCCCCGGCGCAGACGGCGGCGCACGAACGGACTCGCGCGCCCCGGTGCGCAGCGATCATCCTGCGATCACACCGGGCCTGTGGACAACCCCGCCCCGGTTGTCCCAGCGGGCTGAGAGGATGGAACGCATGCAGGAAGACCTCTTGAGCGGCAGCCCGTCCGACGGCCCCCACGGCTCCCTCTGGGCCGACCCCACCGCCGCCACGGGCCCCGACGCCGTGCTCGCCGGGCTCGACCCCGAGCAGCGCGCCGTCGCCACCGCCCTGCACGGGCCCGTCTGCGTCCTCGCCGGCGCCGGCACCGGCAAGACCCGCGCCATCACCCACCGGATCGCCTACGGCGTGCGCAGCGGCGTCTACCAGCCCCAGCAGGTCCTCGCCGTCACCTTCACCGCCCGCGCCGCCGGCGAGATGCGCGGCCGGCTGCGCGAGCTCGGCGCCGACGGCGTCCAGGCCCGCACCTTCCACGCCGCCGCCCTGCGCCAGCTCCAGTACTTCTGGCCGCGCGCCGTCGGCGGGCCCGTCCCCTCGCTGCTCGAACGCAAGGTCCAGCTCGTCGCCGAGTCCGCCGGCCGCTGCGGCCTGCGCGTCCAGCGCACCGAACTGCGCGACCTCACCGCCGAGATCGAATGGGCCAAGGTCACCCAGATCGGCCCCGACGACTACCCCGCCGCCGTCCAGAAGTCCGCCCGCGAGGCCCCCCGCGACCCGGCCGAGACCGCCCAGGTCTACCGCGTCTACGAGGAGGCCAAGAGCCGCCGCGGCGTGATCGACTTCGAGGACGTCCTGCTGCTCACCGCCGCCATCCTGGAGGACCGCCCCGACATCGCCGACCAGGTCCGCGGCCAGTACCGGCACTTCACCGTCGACGAGTACCAGGACGTCTCCCCGCTCCAGCAGCGCCTCCTCGACCAGTGGACCGGTCCCGGCGGCGGCGCCAGCCTCTGCGTCGTCGGCGACGCCAGCCAGACCATCTACTCCTTCACCGGCGCCACCCCCGACTACCTGCTCAACTTCCGCACCCGCCACCCGGAGGCGACGGTCGTCAAGCTGGTCCGCGACTACCGCTCCACCCCGCAGGTCGTCCACCTCGCCAACGGGCTGCTCTCCCAGGCCCGCGGCGAGGCCGCCCGGCACCGGCTCGAACTCGTCTCCCAGCGCGAGGCCGGCCCCGAACCCGTCTACACCGAGTACGAGGACGAGCCCACCGAGGCCGAGACCACCGCCCGCCGGATCAAGGACCTGCTCGCCGCCGGCGTGCGCGCCAGCGAGATCGCCGTCCTGTTCCGCACCAACGGCCAGTCCGAGGTCTACGAACAGGCCCTCGCCGACCTCGGCGTCCCCTACCAGCTCAAGGGCGCCGAGCGGTTCTTCGAACGCCCCGAGGTCCGCGACGCCGGCGTCCTGCTGCGCGGCGCCGCCCGGGCCGCCGCCGACCCGCTCACCGCCGACGCCCCCGACCTCGCCGGCCAGGTCCGCGCCGTCCTCGCCACCCGCGGCTTCACCGCCGAACCGCCCGCCGGCTCCGGCGCCGTCCGCGACCGCTGGGAGTCCCTCGCCGCGCTCGTCCGGCTCGCCGAGGAGTTCGAGCGCACCCGCGCCGCCGCCGGCCACGCCGCCGACCTCGCCGCCTACGTCGCCGAACTCGACGCCCGGGCCGCCGCCCAGCACGCCCCCGCCGTCGAAGGCGTCACCCTCGCCTCGCTGCACGCCGCCAAGGGCCTCGAATGGGACGCCGTCTTCCTCGTCGGCCTCACCGAGGGCACCCTGCCGATCATCTACGCCAAGACCGACGAGCAGATCGAGGAGGAGCGCCGGCTCCTCTACGTCGGCGTCACCCGCGCCCGCAAGCACCTCTCGCTCTCCTGGGCGCTCAGCCGCTCCCCGGGCGGCCGCGCCAGCCGCAAGCCCAGCCGCTTCATGGACGGGCTGCGCCCGGGCTCCAGCGCGCCCGGCGCGCGCACCGGCGGGCGGGGCGGGCGCGGGGGCGTCGAGCCCGGCGAGCGCTCCGCCGGACGGCGGGTCCGCGGGCCGGTCAAGTGCCGGGTCTGCGAGAAGGTGCTCACCGAGGCGGTCGAGCGCAAGCTGCGCCGCTGCGAGAGCTGCCCGTCCACGATGGACGAGGCGCTGTACGAGCGGCTGCGCGAGTGGCGGGCCGGGCAGGCCAGGAAGCAGGGAGCACCGGCCTACGTGGTGTTCACCGACGCGACGCTCATGGCGATCGCCGAGGATGTGCCGGCCAGTCGCCAGGAGCTGGCGGTCATCTCCGGGGTCGGTGCGATGAAGCTGGACAAGTACGGGGCCGCCGTGCTCTCGTTGTGTGCGGGGGAGGAGCCCGTGGAGGATCCGGACGGCGTCGAGGACGGCGAGCCGGTCGATCCGGCGTGAGCCGGTCCGGGCGCGGTCAGGGCGAGTCGCCCGGGGGCCGCTCGGGGGACTTCGGAACCCGCCGCGAAAAATAGTTTGCGCGGCATACCGGGAGCGCAATAGCCTGCCGGAGCGGTCAAGGGGACGCGATCGCACGGGGTGACACCTGTGCCGAATCCCCCACACCCAACAGCTTCACCGAGACAGACATCCGAACATTCGGAGCCGGGGGAACCGGGCTCCGCGAGACGCCGAGAGGAGGCGAAGACAGTGGGAAACATCATGATCACCAAACTGACTGGCCAGACCGTTGTCGCTGCCTCCCTGCGTGCCGCCCGTCTGCGGGCGCTCGCCGAGCTCGGTGGAACCGGTCTGGGTCTCGACACCACCGGTGTCTCCGTCGTCCCCGCTGTCAGTGCCCTTGGACACACTGATCTCTGCGGCGTGGCCGGCAGGAACGTCGAAGGCACCGCTGTCGAGACCGGTCTGTCCCGCGACTGGGCGTCGTTCGGCACGTCGCGCTCCCTGCGCGATGAGCGACCGACCCAGGCACCGAAGGCACTCGTAGCCGCCGCCATGCATGGCGACTATGCGCAGGTCATCGGTGCCGGAAACGCCCAGAAGCAGAACGAGCAGCAGATCAACCAGGCCATGGCGGCCCTCGCGGGCGCCAAGGCCATCCGGATGCGGGCCTTCCGCGGGCCTGAACCCTGGAGAGAACGAACCTGAGCAAGCGTCAGGTCGGCACCTCCAGGGCCGCGGAACCCGTCACACCGGGATCCGCGGCCCTTCTGTTTTGTCCGGTACGCAAGACCACCCAGGCCCCCCGGGGCCTCCGGCCCAGACCCACCAGCCATCTGGGCCGGAACCACTGAGAAGACGAGGAAGACGCCAACAGTGTCCACGGTCATCACACCGCCCATCCCGTCCGTACCGCCGACAAGCCAGATCACCAAGGCCGACCAGGCCGACCCCCCGGAGGTTCCTTCCATGCAGATCAGCTCCATCGAGCAGGCCGAGGCGCTCGGGCTCCCCATCCCCTGCCGCGCCTTCGACCCCGAGGTCTTCTTCGCCGAGACGCCCGCCGACGTCGAGTACGCGAAGTCCCTCTGCGGCACCTGCCCGGTCAAGGACGCCTGTCTGACCGGCGCGCTGGAGCGGCGCGAGCCGTGGGGCGTCTGGGGTGGCGAGCTCTTCGTCCAGGGCGTCGTCGTGGCCCGCAAGCGGCCGCGTGGCCGTCCGCGCAAGACCGAGGTCATGGCGTGAACCCCGCCCACGGCGCCAGGGCCGTCCGCCGGGGAGAGCAGCCCCTGCTGGACACCTCCCTCCGCCGTTCCGTCCGGATCGCCGCCGCCAAGGCCGACGCAGCCCGACCAGTCCCTTTCCCGAGCACGCACCACGAGCAGGACCACCACATGACCGCCGCCGCCATCGATCCGACCGTCCGCGCCGAGCAGACCACCGAACTTCAGATCCAGAACAGGACCCTCGAAATGCAACTTCTCCACGAATCCCTGGCCCGGGCCCATATGCAAGAGCGCCTGCACGAGGCGGAGCACCAACGCCTCGTCACCCGGGTCGCCAGGGCCCGCCGGCTCAAGCAGCGGGCCGAGCGTGCCTCGTTGCGGGCCCGCAAGGCACTCGCCGTCGCGCTGATGTAGTCGCGGCGCGGGGCCTCCCCGCGTTTCACCCCCGTCGTGCCGCAGGCCGCCCCCCGTCATGGGGAGCGGCCTGCGGCCGTTGCTGCGTCCGGGTCAGCTCTTGCGGGTGCGGCCGGCGGCCTTTCCGCTCGCGGTCCTGCGGCCGGCCGGCTTCGCGGGTTCCTGCTCGGCGAACCGGGGCAGCCACGCCAGCATCTCCGCCCGGAACGGCGCCTGGGCGCCCAGCTGGCAGAGCACTCCGATGGTGCTCAGCGTCACCCGGTGGATCAGCAGGTACGCGGGCGGCAGGTTCAGCTGCTTGCCCAGGTTGTAGGCGGGGGAGCGCGGATCGGCGATCCGGGCCGCCTGGGCGCGCATCCAGGCCCGGGTGAAGTGGAAGCTGTCCACGGCGGCCGGCTCGATGATCGGCAGCAGGTAGTCCAGCACCGCGTCCGGGTCCAGCTCGATCGAGGGCTTGACGAAGCCCTCCTCGCGCAGCATCGTCAGCACGCCCGCCGCGTCGCCGTCCAGCGCCATCCGCAACGACGCCCCGATCGGCTCGGGCAGCCCGCCCGGCAGCCGGTCCACCGTGCCGAAGTCCAGTACCCCCAGCCGCCAGCCCGACGCCGGGCCGTCGTCCTTCAGCAGCCGGAAGTTACCCGGGTGCGGGTCCGCGTGCAGCAGGCCGGTCCGGGACGGGCCCGCGAACAGGAACCGGGCCAGCAGCTGCCCGGCGCGGTCGCGCTCCTCCTGGGTGCCGTTCGCGATCACCTCGGCCAGCGGGGTGCCGTCCATCCACTCGGTGACCAGCACCTGGTCGGCCTGCGCCACCACGCCGGGCACCAGGATGTCCGCGTCGTCGGCGAACTCCTCGGCGTGCCGGCGCTGGGCCTGCGCCTCCAGCTCGTAGTCCAGCTCCTCCGACACGCGCTCGCGCAGCTCGGTGATCAGCGGCTTGATGTCCAGCCCGGGGATCAGCGGGCCCAACAGCCAAGCCACCCGGCTCAGTTGCGTCAGGTCCGCGAGCAGTGCGTCGCCCGCGCCCGGGTACTGCACCTTGACCGCGACCCGGCGCCCGTCGTGCCAGACCGCCCGGTGCACCTGCCCGATCGAGGCGGCCGCCGCCGGCCGGTCGTCGAACTCCCGGAACAGCTCGCGCCAGTCGTCCCCGAGCCGCTGGGCGAGCGCGGTGTGCACCTTGGCGGCGGGCATCGGGGGAGCGGCGTCCTGCAGCTTGGTGAGCGCGGCCCGGTACGGACCGGCGACCTCCTCGGGCAGCGCGGCCTCGAAGACGGACAGCACCTGCCCGAACTTCATCGCCCCGCCCTTGAGTTCGCCCAGAACCTTGAACAACTGGTCGGCGGTGGCCTGCTGGAGCTCGGCCGTCACCACCTCGGCGGAGCGGCCGCCGATGCGCCTGCCCAGCCCGAGCGTGGCGCGACCGGCTATCCCCAGCGGCAGGGCGGCGAGCCGTGCCGTGCGGGTCACTGCCTTGCGCGGAAGATCGCTCACCCGGGCCTCCAATTCCCTGGCCCCCCGACACCGGACGGCCCACCATCACTAGGCCATTGTGCCCGCTCCCCACCCCGCCCCCGGCGGTATTTCGCCGGGCGGGGAGGGGAGCACCGTGCGCGGGCCGCCGCCGCCGTCCCTTTGCGGGGGAGTTGGGCGGCTTGGTCCGGTGCGGGGGAGCCGGGCGGCTCGGTCCGGTCGGGCCGGGCGCGGGGAGCCGGGGCGGCGGTCAGCGGGGCAGGCGGAGGGCCAGACCGTCCAGGACCACGTCGAGGCCGTAGGCGAACTTGGCGTCGCGCACGGCGGCCGGGTCCGGGTCCGCGGCGGCGGCCGTGTAGGCGTCGGTGAGGTGGTCGAAGCCCGCGGTGGCCTCCTGGGCGGCGGGCATCAGACGGGCGATGAACTCGGCCTCGCTCTCGCCGGCCCGGGCGACGGTGGTGAGCCAGGCCGCCTCCGTGGTGCTCATCCCGACGACGTAGGAGATGACCGTGTCGATCGCCCGGGCCGGCTCGGGGAAGCCGGCCGAGGCGAAGAAGGCGGTCAGCCGCTCGCCGTAGGACATCAGGTTGGGGCCGAGGTAGGCGAGGCCGGCCTGGCCGAGGACGGACGACAGCCAGGGGTGGCGCAGGGCCGTCGCCCGGAACGCCCCGGCGGCCTCGGTGGCGGCGGTGCGCCAGTCGGGGCTGTCGGCGGGCGGCAGGGTGATCTCGCCGAAGACCTCGTCCACCGCGAGCTCCATCAGCTCGTCCTTGGTCGCCACGTGCCGGTAGAGGGAGGTGGCGCCCGCGTTCAGGCGGGCGGCGAGCTTGCGCATGCTCAGGGCCTCGATGCCCTCGGCGTCCAGCATGGTGATCGCCTCGCGGACGATCGCGGCCCGGCTGAGTGCGGGCTGGTCGGGCTCGCGCTGTCGGCGGGCCCATACGGACGGGATCGGGTTCGTCTCGGCGGCCATGGCGGCTCCCCTTCCCTCTGCTCCTGCTTGTTGCGTACACCGTTCGCATCGAGCGTACAGGAGTCTGGTGTTGCGCACACTGTTCCGGCATGCGTACAGTGTTCGCAGAGCAGGAACGGAGTGCGCACCGGGGGAACGGTGTGCGCAGAATGGAGGGGTGGCTGATGGAAGCCCGCAAGGTGGTCGAAGGTCGTAATCCGCACCGCTGGTGGATCCTGATCGTGCTGTGCCTCAGCTCGCTCGTCCTGGTGGTCGACAGCATGGCGCTGACGGTCGCGGTGCCCTCGATGACAGCGGACCTCGGCGCCAGCGCCCAGGACACCCAGTGGATCCTCGACTCCTACGTCCTGGTCTTCGCCGGGCTGCTGCTCACCTCCGGCAGCCTCGGGGACCGCTTCGGCCGCCGGAAGATCATGATCATCGGATTGCTGCTCTTCGGGGCGGCCTCCCTCGCGGCGACCTTCTGCACCAACCCCGGCGAGGTGATCGCGGCGCGGGTCGCGATGGGCGTCGGCGGATCGCTGATCATGCCCTCGACGCTGTCGATCCTCATCACCGTCTTCGACGAGGACGAGCGCAACAAGGCGATGGCCGCCTGGAGTTCGGTGGCGATGCTGGGGCTGGTCGGCAGCCCGGTCCTCGGCGGCGTGCTGATCAACCACTTCTCCTGGCACTCGATCTTCTTCATCAACGTCCCGGTCGTGGCGCTGGCGATCCTGGCGGGCCTGCTGCTGATGCCGGAGTCCAAGGGCCCGTGGCAGAAGCCCGACCCGCTCGGCGCGGTGCTGTCCGCGGTCGGCATGACCGCGCTGGTCTGGTGGATCATCGAGATCCCGCAGCACGGTGCCTTCGGCGGCCAGTCCCTGGTCACCCTGGCCGTCGCGGTGCTCGGCCTCGGCGGGTTCGTGGTGTGGGAGAACGTCACCTCCGCGCCGATGGTGCCGCTGGTGCTCTTCAAGCAGCGCAACTTCAGCGGGGGCTCGCTGTCGCTGACCCTGGTGCAGATCGGCAACGGCGGCCTGCTGCTCGTGCTCACCCAGTACCTGCAGTTCGTGCTCGGGTACTCGCCGGTCAAGGCGGGACTCGCGTTCGTGCCGCTGGCCATCGCCGCGCTGGTCGGCAACGGGGTCGGCGCCAAGCTCGCGGCCAAGATCGGCAACCGCCTGCTCATCCTCGCCGGAATGCTCGTCATGGCCGGCTCCTTCGCCCTGCTGACCACCGTCACCACCGACACCGGCTTCGCCATCCCGGCGGTCGCCCTCGGACTGCTCGGTCTCGGTGCGGGCCTGGCGATGCCGGCCGCGATCGGTGCGCTGATGGGCACCATCCCGGCGGAGCATGCGGGCGTCGGCTCGGCGCTGAACGACACCATCCAGCAGGCCGGTGCCGCGCTCGGCATCGCCATCCTGGGCTCGCTGCTGTCGAGCGGCTTCGCGAGTGGGATGCCGGCCGGGATGCCGGAGGAGGCGAAGCACTCCATCGGCGGGGCGCTGGCGCTGGCCAACGGGGACGCCGGGCTCGTCCGGACCGTCCGGGAGGCGTTCACCTCGGCGATGTCGACGACCTTCACGGTCAGCGCGGTCGGTGTGCTGGCGGCGGCGCTGGTGGCCACGCTGCTGATGCGGGACCGGAAGGCGGAGGAGGTCGCGGCGGAGGCGCCGGCGGAGGGCGCCGGGATCGGCGTCTGACTCCGGCGGGCCCGGGCGGTCCACCTCACCGAGAAGGCCGGTGCCCTGGGGGCACCGGCCTTCGGCGTGTTGTGACGCTCTACTGGGGCCCCCTCCCCCCGCCCCCCACCCACCCTCCTCCGCCTCCCTCCTGCCCACCACCTCCCGCACCCACCGCCCGCCCGCAATGGCGGATCCCGGCTTCGACCGGCCCGCGCCCTGCCCCAAGGCAGGGCGCGGGCCATGGGCTCGCCTGGCCATGGGCTCGCCTGGCCGGGCGTCGGCCCGGGTGCCGTGGCTTCGGGTCGGGCGGCTGCCGAGCCTCGCAGCCGCCGAGTCGACGCCCCGGCACGTTCCGCTGGTTCTCCTCCTCCCTACCTCGGCGGCAGCGGTTGCCAGAGGCACCCGCAGTCCGGATGCCCGCGCAGGCGCAGACGCCGTGGCATCCCGTCGCTCGCCGACACCTCGCACCACCCGTCCACGCTCGGCGGCCGCCCGCCGTCCAGGTAGACCTGGACGTGCAGCGCCGCCAGCCCGGCCACCGTCGTCGCCAGCGCGGTGTCGCAGGCCGGTGTGCGCGCCCGGCCGGGCCCGCCGTCCGCCAGCTGGGCCAGGACCCGGGGCCAGGCGGCGTCCTCGTCCTCCCGGCGCAGGACCAGACAGTGTCCGCACGCCGACACCCCCGGCAGCACCAGGGGCCCGATCACCCCGAACTCCTCGACCACTCCCACGTACAGGTGCGGCACCCCGGCCCGGAGCAGCAGTCGGGCCTCGTACGTCCCACCGGCGAACGCCCCGCTCCCGTCCCTGGGCGCGAGCACCACGAGATCGGGTGGCGGCCCGTCGGCCTTCCGCCGGGGCACGGGCACCAGCGGTCGGGCCGAGGCTCGTTGCACCGCCTCCCGTGCGGCCGTCGACCGCAGCCGCCCGACGTCTCCCGGCGGCAGCCCCGCGGGGGAGCAGTCGCCGGGGCGTACCCGGCCGCCGTCCACAACGGTGACCGCGCCCGCTCCGCCGGCCGCGAGTACGGCCGCCACGGCGGCCCCCACCCGGCCCGCGCCGCGGACCTCGATCCGGATGTCGGCCCGCCGGGCCAGGACCGCCGGCGCGGCGCCCGGGCCGGAGTGGACCAGGGAGAGCGAGGCGAGGTCCGGCCCGAGCATGTCCCGGTGCGGTTGGGGGAAGCGGGCCAGCGCCGTGTCGGTCGCCTCCGCGTCGTCCAGTAACCCGGTCTCCTCCAGGTCGGTCAGCAGTGCGTCGGCGGGCTCCCGGCCGAGGCCGATCCGCTCGCCGGCCGCCAGGAGCTCCGGTCGGTCGCGGGTTCCGTCGACCAGGCCGAGGAAGTCGCAGAGGGTCTTGTCGGCCTGGCCGAGCACCCCGGCGTAGCGGGTGACGGTGCCGAACTGCAGGGTGTCGGAGTCCCGCCAGCTGCGGGACAGGGCGGGCTTCAGGACGAGGCGCACGGCGATCTCCCTTCCGATCGTTTCCGGACGGCTGACCGCAGCATGCCCTATCGCGCCGACGTCGTGCGCAAAGTTATCCACAGACTCGGGCTCATGATCACACCATCTGTTCGTGGGCCCTGTGGATAACTGCACACCCCCTCCGATGTCGGTTTCCGGACACCCTCCGTCGACTTTTCGTTCCCGATCACTCCACGAAAGATTTCGGCCACGGCAGCGGACTTCTGTCAGTGGTACCGGGTAACGTCGTGTGCCATGGCAGCCGAGCGGGACTCCCATCCATCGGCGTCGCGTCCGCGTGCCCGTGCAGCGTCCGGGTCGCAAGTGGCGGCGCCGAGCACGCGTGGGCGCCCGGACCAGGATCAGCAGTCGAGGCCCGCGTCACCGCAGCACTCACCCGCCGCGCCCGCGCCACCGGAGCCGCACGACCGTGGCCGGGTGGAGGTGCGCCGCAGCGCCCGCCGGAGCCGCACCGTCTCGGCCTATCGCGAGGGCGACCGCACGATCGTGTTGATCCCGGCCCGGATGTCGCACTCCGAGGAGCAGCGCTGGGTCGCGCAGATGCTGGAGAAGCTCGCCGCCCAGGAGAGCCGCCGGATCCTCGGGGACGACGCCCTGATGGAGCGGGCCCGCGGCCTGTCGGCCGCCTACCTGGGCGATCGCGCCCAGCCCGTCCAGGTCCGCTGGGTCACCAACCAGAACTCGCGCTGGGGGTCCTGCACCCCCAGTGAGGGGACGATCCGCCTCTCCCACCGCCTGCAGGGCATGCCGGAGTACGTGCTCGACTACGTGCTGCTGCACGAACTCGCCCACCTGCTGGTGCCGGACCACGGACCGGCGTTCTGGGCCCTGCTGGAGGCCTACCCCCGCACCGAACGGGCCCGCGGCTATCTGGAGGGCGTGGTCTCGGCGGCCCGGTTGCCGCACATCCCCGGCGCCCGGCACGCCGACCGGGGCGTCGACCCGGCCTGCTCCTGCGGTTGACGACCGGTCGTACGTGGGAACGGCGAGAGGGGGCGCGGGCCGATAAGGCCCGCGCCCCCTCTTGGTGTCTCACCTCAACTGGTCAGCCGGCGTGCCCGTGCCACCAGATCCCGCACCGAGTGGTCGGTCAGCTCCGGCAGCCGGTCGTAGTCGAACCAGCGCAGGTCCAGCGACTCCTCGCTGATCAGTGCCTGCGCACCGGGCGGTGCCACCGCGATGTACTGGACGTCCAGGTGGGTGTTCTCCGGCTTGTCCTTGCCCGTGCAGCGGACCAGGTGCCGGTCCAGCTTGGCCGGCACCGGGGCGCCGTCCACCTCCAGCAGGACCAGGTCGGGGATGCCGGACTCCTCGACGGCCTCCCGCAGCGCGGCCGACGCGAGGTCGCGGTCGTCGGGCTCGCAGTGCCCGCCCATCTGCAGCCACATGCCGACCTTCGGGTGCAGGGTGAGCAGCACCCGCCCGGCCGCCGGGTCGACGACCGCCGCGCTCGCGGTGATGTGCGCGGGCAGGCAGGACCGGTACAGACCCTCCGGCTGCTCGGCCAGGTGCGTCAGGTAGTCGCGCCGCAGCCGCTCCTGTTCCTCCTCGGCGGGCCGCCACCCGGTCAGGGCGCGGACGGCGTCCGCGTGCAGGGCTGCGGACGCCCCCGTGTCGGTGACCGTCATGCGCTGGGCTCGCCCTTCCCGTCGGTGCCGCCGTCGTCCTGCTTCGGCTCGTCGCTCTTCGCCGGCCCGTCGTTCTTGGTGAGGTCCGGCTTGGCGGCGGTGCCGCCCGCGGCGGCCTCGCCCAGCAGCTTGTCGATCGCGTCGAAGTCGAGGCCGCCCTCCAGGTCGTCGGCGCCGCCCCGGTGCACGAAGGCGTCCGGGTCGTCCAGGTCGGCGGCGGTGGGCAGCATGTCCGGGTGCTGCCAGAGCGCGTCGCGGCCCTCGATGCCGCGCGCGTCGGCGAGCAGCGCCCACAGCCGGGCGGCGTCGCGCAGTCGGCGCGGGCGCAGTTCCAGGCCGACCAGGGTGGCGAAGGTCTGCTCTGCGGGCCCGCCGGCGGCGCGGCGGCGGCGGACGGTCTCGCGCAGCGCACCGGCCTGCGGCAGGTGCGGCTCGGCGGCGGCGTGCACGACGGCGTCGACCCAGCCTTCGAGCAGCGCGAGCGCGGTCTCCAGGCGGGCGAGCGCGGCCTTCTGCTCGGGGGTGTCCTCGGGCTGGAGCAGCCCGCCCGCCAGCGCCTCCTGGAGCGCCTCCGGGTTGTTCGGGTCGAGCTGGCCGACGAGCTCCTCCATCCGGGAGGTGTCGACCTTGATGCCGCGGGCGTAGGCCTCGACGGCACCCAGCAGGTGGGCCCGCAGCCACGGCACGTGGGCGAAGAGCCGCTGGTGGGCGGCCTCGCGCAGGGCGAGGTAGAGCCGGACCTCGTCGGTGGGCACGTTCAGGCCCTCGCCGAACTCGGCGACGTTCTGCGGCAGCAGCGCGGCTTTGCCGGCCGGGGCGAGCGGCAGGCCGACGTCGGTGGAGCCGACCACCTCGCCGGCGAGGGCGCCGAGCGCCTGGCCGATCTGGGTGCCGAACATGGCGCCGCCCATCGAGCGCATCATGCCCATCAGCGGGCCGGCCATGGCCTGCATCTCCTCGGGCAGGACGCCGCCCATGGCGTTGCCGACCCGCTCGGCGACCGGGTCGACGAGGTCCTTCCAGACCGGGAGGGTGGCCTCGATCCACTCGGCGCGGCTCCAGGCGACGGCGGTGCCGGCGCCGGAGGGGAACTCGGTGACGCCGTCGAGCCACAGGTCGGCGAGCCGGACGGCCTCGGCCACGGCGGAGTGCTCGGCGGCGCTCACCGAGCGGTCCTTGCTCTTGCCCTCGGCGGGCTCGGCGACGACGGTCTGGCGGGCGATGTTCTTGGCGAGGTCCCAGTTCACCGGGCCGCCCTCGAACGAGAGCATCTGCCCGAGCTGCTGGAACGCGGCGCCGAGGTCGTTGGGGTTGAGGCCGCCGAACATCGCGGCGAACGGGTTGTCGCCCCCGCCGGGACCGCCCGGGGCCCCACCGGGCATGCCGAACAGCGCGCCGAACGGGTTGCCGGCGCCGAAGCCGAACGGCTGCGCGCCGCCCTGGTCGGAGCCGCCGGAGCCCTGGTCCTTCCTCTGCTGCTCGTCGTCGGGCTTGGCCTTGCCGTCCTCGGGCTCCTCGGGCGGAACGCCGAATCCGAAGGGAAGGTCGCTCACGGGGTCCTCGATCCGGTCGGCCGTCATACGGGTGTGGCGGGATGTGCTGCCCGCCCGGGGCAGCGGCGGAGTGGGGGACTCGTGGGCGGCTCCCACGCGGCAGGCCCGCGCCGGGTGCACCGCCGGGCCTTCGCCTCGGGCAGGATGTGCGTACGTGACACACGTCCGTACGCACATAAGCTAACCGTGGAGGATGGCCGGTGAGTTCCCCGCCTTCGGACGTTCGCTCTGGGCTGACCGGAGGAGAGGACGCCCCGGACACCACGGCGTCGCCGCCTCCAGCCTACGGCGGACGGCCGCTTACTGTGGCCGTCACCGGTGCCGCCGGCGTGCTCGGCGAGCGGGTCGCCGCCCGTCTGGTCGCCTCGCCGCACGTGCGCAAGGTGCTGGCGGTGGACGACCGGCGCGGCGACGTGCCGGGCGTGCAGTGGCGGGTGCTGGACGTGCGGGACCCGGCGGTGGCCGAGCGGCTGTCCGGGGTGGACGTGGTGGTGCACCTGGCGATGGACTTCGGCATGGAGTCGGATCCGCGCGCCCGCAGCGCCTACAACGTGCGCGGCGCGCAGACCGTCCTGACCGCCGCCGCGGCCGCCGGGGTGCACCGGGTGGTGCTCTGCACCTCCGCGATGGTCTACGGCGCGCTGGCCGACAACGAGGTGCCGCTGGCCGAGGACTCCGAGCTGCGGGCGACCGAGGAGGCCTCGCTGGTCGGGGACCTGCTGGAGATCGAGCGGCTGGCCCGCCGCGCGCCGCGCGCCCACCCGGGGCTGCAGGTGACGGTGCTGCGCCCGGCCGTGGTGGTCGGCCCCGGGGTGGACACCGTGCTGACCCGGCACTTCGAGGCGCCGCGGTTGCTGGTGGTGGCCGGTTCCCGCCCGTGCTGGCAGTTCTGCCACGTGGACGACCTGGCGGCGGCGCTGGAGTACGCGGTGCTGGGCCTGGTGGAGGGCGAGGTGACGGTCGGCTGCGACGGCTGGCTGGAGCAGGAGGACGTGGAGCGGCTGTCGGGGATCCGGCGGATGGAGCTGCCGGCCTCGCTGGCGCTGGGCACGGCGGCCCGGCTGCACCGGCTGGGACTGACCCCGGCCCCGGCGGGGGACCTGGCCTACACGATGTATCCGTGGGTGGTGTCCGGCAGCCGGCTGCACGAGGCGGGCTGGCGTCCGGCGCACACCAATGAGCAGGTGCTGGCCGAGTTGCTGGGGCAGGTGGCCGGCAAGCACGCGGTGGCCGGGCGCCGGCTGGGCGGCAAGGAGGCCGCGACCAGTCTGGGGGCGGCCGGGGCGACGGTGGCGCTGGTCGGTACGGCGGCGCTGGTGCGCCGGGCCCGCAAACGGCGCCGTTTCTGAGGCCCGCGGTTCCGGGGCGGACGCCGGGCGGCCCGCAGTTCCGAAGCCTGCCGTCCCGAAGCCTGCCGTCCCGAAGCCCGCGGTTCCGAGGCGCCCGGCCGATGCTTTCTCACGATGCGGAATCACAGGATCGTGATGCGGAAGCTACTTGCCTCAAACCGCCCGGGATGGGGAATCATGGGGGCATGTCCGAGAATCACGACCCCATCCGCCTGCTCGCCATCCGCGACACCCCGCTCTCGCTGGACGAGGTGTACGAGGCGGTGGGCGACGACGCGGCCGGCGGTACGACCGTCTTCGTCGGGACGGTTCGTGACCACGACGGCGGCAAGTCGGTCACCGCGCTGGAGTACAGCTGCCACCCCACCGCCGAGCAGGAGATGCGCCGGATCGCCGAGAAGGTCGTCGCGGACTTCCCGGTGAAGGCGCTGGCCGCGGTGCACCGGATCGGCCGGCTGGAGATCACCGACAAGGCGGTGATCGTCGCCGTGTCCTGCGCCCACCGGGGCGAGGCCTTCGCGGCCGCCCGCCGGCTGATCGACGACCTCAAGCACGAGGTGCCGATCTGGAAGCACCAGGTCTTCACCGACGGCGAGGAGGAGTGGGTCGGCGCCGGCGGCTGCTGACCCGGCCGCCAGGCGGCGGTCCGCATGCGGAGAGGCGCCGAACGCACACCTAGTGCGACGATCATGCCAGGCGCGCCGGGCTCTCACTCGAACGGGTCCGGGCCGGTGCTCCGAATACTCCCTGGCAGTGAGCCGATCGGCCCTCCCGTAACCCGGACGGCGCTGCCCGCGTTGTCCGCCGGAGTGGTTAATCTGCTCGTAGACACGACGAGCTGGGAGTACTGATATGGGTGCGCTCGCCTGGTTGATCATTCCGGTTGTCGCCGTCCTGCTCGCCGCGCTGTGGGCGGGCTGGGCCCAGCGGGCCCCGAGGGCCACGGGGGACCCGGCCTCACTCGCCGAGCACCGGCGGTTCATGGCCGCGATGGAACGCACCACCGCCGGGAGCGGCGCCCAGGGGGACGGTTCCGGCCGGTAGCCCGGGGGGCGCTCGCTCACCGGCGTCCCGTACTGTCGAGGCATGCCACGCCGCTCCGCGACGATGCTCGCTGCCACCCTGCTGCTCATAGCGCTGCTCTGCGTCTCGGTGCTGATGAAGGTGCCGTACACGGAGATGAGCCCGGGGCCGACGTACAACACGCTCGGCAGCCAGGAGGGCAAGCCGGTGATCACCGTCACCGGGCGCGAGTCGTACCCGACCACCGGGCACCTCAACATGACCACCGTCCAGGTCACCGGGGCCAAGTACGAGCCCAGCCTGGTCAACGCGGTGGTCGGGTGGCTGCGCGACGACGTGCTGGTCGTGCCGCACGACAACGTCTACCCGAAGGGGCAGACGGACGCCGACGCCAAGAAGCAGAACGCCGAGGAGTTCGCCTCCTCCGAGGACAGCGCCCGCACCGCCGCGCTCAACCAGCTGGGCATCCCGGTGGGCAATGAGCTGATCATCAAGTCGGTCACGGCCGGGGCCCCGGCCGAGGGCCGGCTGCACGCGGGCGACCAGATCGTGGCGGTCGACGGCGCGCCGGTCAGCACGGTCGAGCAGGTGGTGGCCGCGGTCACCAAGCACAAGCCGGGCGAGTCCGCGGTCTTCACCGTGGTGCCGCGGGTCAAGGACGCCTCCGGCAACGGCGGCGCGAACCCGGGGAGCAGGACCGACGTCACCGTTCCCACCGTGCGGGCCAAGGACCTGGACCCGAAGGCGCCGGCCGAGCGGGCGGAGCTCGCGGTGGTCGGCATCGGCACCGCGATCCGGCACACCTACCCGTTCCAGATCGACATCGGCCTGCAGGACGTCGGCGGGCCGAGTGCCGGGCTGATGTTCTCGCTCGGCATCATCGACAAGCTCACCCCGGGCGGCGACATCACCGGCGGCAAGTTCGTGGCGGGCACCGGCACCATCGACGACGACGGCAAGGTCGGCCCGATCGGCGGCATATCGATGAAGCTGATCGCCGCCCGGGACGCCGGCGCCGAGTACTTCTTCACCCCGTCCTCGAACTGCGCCGAGGCGACCAAGAGCATCCCGTCCGGGCTGACCCTGATCAAGACGGACACGCTGGACGGCGCGCTGAAGTCGCTGGAGCAGATCCGCTCCGGGCAGACCTCCGCGCTGCCGTCCTGCGCCGCGAAGTAGCGCCCCGCGGGGGCGCGGCTACGAGAAGGTCGCGAGCAGCGCCTTGGTCAGCCCGGGCACCAGGTCCGGGCCGGTCAGCACCTCGCGGGCGGTGTCCTTGGAGCGCAGCCGCAGCGCGATCTCCCGCTTGCCGTCACGCAGCACGGCGGCGGTGATCCGCACCTCCTCGCGCTTGGGGTGGTTGGCCACCCACTCGGCGAGCTGGGCGTCGCTGGCGTTGCGCGGGCGGGACTGCTCGGCGCCCGGCGGCAGCATCATCCGCTCGACGACGAGGGCGCAACCGGCCACCGCGTCGGGCCAGGCGATGGTGCCGAGGAACTTGTCCAGCTCCATGCCGGCCGGCAGTTCGTCCTGCTCGACCGGGGTGAGGCCGGCCGTGTCGTCGTCGCCGAGGCCGAGCTGGGCGGCGATCTTCGGGTCGGCCCTGCGCAGGGCGGCGCTGTCCACCAGGGCGAACAGCCGGGCCGGGAGGTCCCAGCCGAGCGTGGCGGCGTACTCGTCGATCTCCAGCGCGGCCCGGGTGAGCGGGGTGGCGGCGGGGAGCTTGGAGACGTCGTCGGGGGAGCCGGGGGAGTTGAGTGCATTGGGCGCGTCGGACATGCCCCAATCCTCACACGTCGGGCGGGGGCGCGGGCGCCGGGCGCCGTCCGAGGGGCGGGGAACGGCCGGAGCGGGGAACGGTGTAGTAACCGTCTGCTAACGGTGGGAACTCGGCCAAAGCCTGGTTAAGTTTCCCTGAAGACCGACCGACTCCAGACGACACAGCTGAGGTGCCACCGTGGTATTCCAGATGCCGGAACGCTCAGGGCCGGGTTTCCGGCGCAGAGTAGGCCCGCCCTCCCGGCGGGCGCGGGTGGCCCTGCTGACCCTGGGCGTGCTCGCGGTGCTCTTCCTGCTGTTCGTCATGTTCGCCGGGTTCTGGACGGACTGGCTCTGGTTCAGATCCGTCCGCTACTCGTCGGTCTTCACCACCCAGCTGTGGACGAAGATCGGCCTGTTCGCGGTGTTCGGCCTGCTGATGGCGGTGATCGTCGGCTTCAACATCTGGCTGGCGCACCGGCTGCGGCCGCCGCTGTCGGCGATGTCGGTCGAGCAGCAGAGCCTGGACCGCTACCGGTCGGGCCTGGCGCCGTTCAAGCGCTGGGCGCTGATCGGCGTCTCGCTGGTGATCGGCCTGGTGGCGGGCGCCGCGGCGTCGGGCCAGTGGCGGACCTGGCTGATGTGGACGAACGCGACGTCATTCGGCGAGAAGGACGCCCAGTTCGGCATGGACGTCTCGTTCTACGCCTTCGACCTGCCGTTCTACGAGTTCCTGCTGGGCTTCGCGTTCAGCGCGGTGATCGTCTCGCTGCTGACCTCGGCAGTGGTGCACTACCTGTACGGGGGGCTGCGGTTGCAGGGCCCGGGCCGGCGGGCGAGCGTGGGCGCGCAGGGGCACCTGGCGGTGCTGCTGGGCGTGTTCGTGCTGCTGAAGGCCGTCGCGTACTGGCTGGACCGGTACGCGCTGGCGGTGAAGACCGGCTCGTACAAGGGGGTCTCCGGCTGGACCGGCCTGCGGTACGTGGACGCCAACGCGTTCCTGCCGGCCAAGACCATCCTGTTCTTCGTCGCGATCATCTGCGCGGTGCTGTTCTTCCTGACCCCGGTGCGCCGCACCTGGGCGCCGGCCCTGATCGGGCTGGGGCTGATGGTGCTGTCGGCGGTGCT
The DNA here is from genome assembly GCF_044744365.1 of Kitasatospora sp. NPDC087314. NCBI lineage: Bacteria > Bacillati > Actinomycetota > Actinomycetes > Kitasatosporales > Streptomycetaceae > Kitasatospora > Kitasatospora sp. NPDC087314. Next base: position 272,080 of record NZ_JBIUYE010000007.1, on the reverse strand, counting down.
GATCGGCGGGCTGTACCCGGCGATCGTGCAGCAGTTCCAGGTCAAGCCGAACGAGCAGGCCAAGGAGACGCCGTACATCCAGAAGAACATCGACGCGACGCGGCAGGCGTACGGGATCGCCGACGCGCAGACCACCCAGTACAGCCCGCAGGCGGCGACGACGGCCGACGCGCTCAAGCCGGACGCGCAGACCATCGCCGACATCCGCCTGCTGGACCCGAACATCGTCTCGCCGACCTTCCAGTCGATCGAGCAGCAGCGCAGCTACTACGCCTTCCCGAACACCCTGGACGTGGACCGCTACGGCTCCGGCACCGACAAGCAGGACACCGTGATCGGCCTGCGCGAGCTGGACCTCAACGGCGTGCAGCGCAACTGGATCAACGACCACTTCAAGTACACCCACGGCTACGGCGCGGTCGTGGCCAAGGGCAACCAGGTCAACGACAAGGGCCAGCCGGTGTTCACCGAGTCCGGTCTGCCGGCCACCGGCGCGCTGGGCGACTACGAGCAGCGGATCTACTACGGCGAGAAGACGACCTCGTACTCGATCGTCGGCGGCTCGAACCAGGAGATCGACTACACTACCGAGACCGGCGAGAACAAGCAGTACCAGTACACCGGCAACAGCGGGGTCTCGCTGGACAACCCGATCACCCGGGCCGCGTACGCGGTGCGCTTCGCCGAGCCGCAGATCCTGTACGCGGGGGCGATCACCGACGGCGCGAAGGTGATCTACAACCGGACGCCGAAGGAGCGGGTGGAGAAGGTCGCCCCGTGGCTGTCGATCGACGCCGACCCGTACCCGGTGGTGCAGGACGGCCGGGTGGTCTGGGTGCTGGACGGCTACACCACCTCGGACGGCTACCCGTTCTCGTCGAAGACGACGCTGGGCACCGCGACCAAGGACTCGCTGACCAACCAGCGCGGTGAGCTGCTGACCGTCGCCAACCAGGTCAACTACATCCGCAACTCGGTCAAGGCCACGGTGGACGCCTACACCGGCGAGGTGAAGCTCTACCAGTGGGACGACCAGGACCCGGTGCTGCGGACCTGGATGAAGGCGTTCCCGGGCACCGTCGAGCCGAAGGCGGACATCCCGGCGGCGCTGCTGCCGCACCTGCGCTACCCGCAGGACATGTTCAAGGTGCAGCGCGACCTGCTCGGCCAGTACCACGTGACCGACTCCAACTCCTTCTTCAACGGCAGCGACATCTGGCAGATCCCGGTGGACCCGACCAGCGACACCAAGCAGGTCCAGCCGCCGTACTACCTGACGGTCCGGATGCCGGACCCGGCGGTCACCTCGGCGAGCTTCTCGCTGACCACGACCTTCGTGCCCAACGGCCGGGACAACCTGGCGGCCTTCATGGCGGTCAACGCCGACCCGGGGCCGGACTACGGGAAGATCCGGATCCTCAAGATCCCGGGCGACAGCAAGACGCTCGGGCCCAACCTGGTGCAGTCGCAGTTCAACTCCCGGCAGGAGGTGGCCTCGCAGATCTACGCGCTGAAGAGCGGCGGTGACGCCGAGCTGGAGTACGGCAACCTGCTGACCCTGCCAGTCGGCGGCGGGCTGCTCAACGTCGAGCCGGTGTACGTGCGCGGACGCGGCGCCAAGTACCCGACGCTGCAGAAGGTCCTGGCGGTGTACGGGAACGACAACGTGGCGTTCGAGAACACCCTGGAGGACGCGCTGAAGAAGGTGTTCGCCGGGGCGGCCCCGCCGACCACGCCGACCGCGCCCTCCACGCCGGGCGCCCCGACGGCGCCGACCAACCCGACGACGCCCACGTCCCCGACCACCCCGGCGCCGGGCGGGACGATCTCGCCCGAACTGCAGAAGGCGCTCGGGGACGCGGAGAAGGCGTACAACGACAGCCAGACCGCGTTCAAGAACGGCGACTGGGTGGCCTACGGCAACGCCCAGAAGGCGCTCGGCGACGCGCTGAAGGCGGCCGACGCGGCCCGCGGCGGTGCCCCGGCGACCGCCCCGAGCACGGGCGCGACCCCGACCGGATCGCAGAGCCCGCACCCGTAGCCCGCTGAGCTGCGACAACCGATTCCTGTTCCACCCCGCGCCCGTGCTATGGTTCAACTACCGACGCGGGGTGGAGCAGCTCGGTAGCTCGCTGGGCTCATAACCCAGAGGTCGCAGGTTCAAATCCTGTCCCCGCTACACAGTGGCCAGAGGCCCGGAGGATTCTTCCTCCGGGCCTCTGGTGTTTTCACCCCGAAGCGGCGGGAACCGCTCCGGTACTATCGACCGTCGCCAACGACGACGACACGGGGTTTGTGGGGCCCGAGTGTCGGGAAATCGACAAAGCGCCGAAGCAATTTCGTCGGCTTCGGGTCGGCCCCGCCCGAATTCGGCCGGGGCAGGTGTACGCGGGTAGCGGGTGATGCGACGATGGGACACATGGGGGACGGTGCACGGCCGCTGACCGGTCGTCGGGTCCGGCGCCTCCCCTGGGGGTCCCCCCGGCCGCGGGTCGGGGCACGATGCCGCGACACTCTGGGGGAGCGGGAGTCGGCATGAGGCTGATCGGCAAGAACGGGTCAGGCACCAAGTCCGCGGCGGCCACCGAGGCGGACACCGACGCCTGGGCGGAGAGCCCCGAGAGCCGGCCCGGAGCCCTGCCCGCCCAGCGCACCAGCGGCCTGTCCGAGCGCCCCCCGGCCGCCGGCTACGGCCCCGACAGTCTGGTCCACGTGTCCACCCGTCAGTTCGCCGACGCCGTCGGCCCGTACGGGACCGAGGCCGCCGACGGCCCGCACGCCGCCGCCCTCGACCCGGCCGGCCTGGACACCACCAGCTTCGAGACCGCGCTGGCCGCCCGCGAGAGCGCCGCGCTGGAGGCCCGCCACCGCCAGGCCGCCGACGACGGCGACCCGGACGCCGCCTGCCGGCTCGGCACCCTGCTGCTGCGCCGCGGCGACCTGGAGGACGCCGAACCGTACCTGCGCGCCGCCGCGGCCGCCGGGACGCGCGCCGCCGCCAACAACCTCGGCGTGCTGCTGCACCAGCAGGGCCACCGGGGCGAGGCCGCCCAGTGGTGGCGCCAGGCCGCGGTGGCCGGCAGCGCCCCCGCCGCGCACGCGCTCGGGCTCCAACTGCGCGACCAGGGCGAGGAGGAGGCCGCCGAGTACTGGCTGCACTTCGCCGCCGACCACGGCCACCCGCTCGGCGCCTACGCGCTGGGCGACCTGATGGAGCACCGGCGCGACGTGCGCGCCGAGCGCTGGTTCAAGATCTCCGCCGACGCAGGGCACCGGGAGGCCGCCTACCGGCTGGCCCGGATGCGCGAGGCCGCCGGGGACAAGGAGACCGCCGAGGCCTGGTACCGCACCGCCGCCGCGCGCGGCCACGCCCGCGCCGCGCTGCGCCTGGGCGTGCTGCTGGAGGAGCGCGCCGGCACCGACCAGCCGCTGCTGGAGGAGGCCGCCCGCTGGTACCGGCAGTCCGCGCAGAACGGCGAACCGCGCGCCGCCTGCGCGCTGGGCTTCCTGCTGCGCGACTCCGGGGACCTGGCCGCCGCCGCCGACTGGTGGCGGGAGGCCGCCGAGGCCGGCGACGGCAACGCCGCCAACGCGCTGGGCGCCCTGCACGCCGGGCGCGGCGAGGCCAAGGAGGCCGAGCGCTGGTACCGCACCGCCCTGGACGCGGGCGACCAGAACGGCGCCTTCAACCTCGGCCTGCTCTGCGTCGCCACCGGCCGCGACCAGCAGGCCGAGCAGTGGTACCGCCGGGCCGCGTACGCCGGGCACCGGGAGGCCTGCAACGCGCTGGCCGTGGTGCTGCTGCAGCGCGGCGACGAGTCGGGCGCCGAACCGTGGTTCTCCAAGGCGGCCGAGGCCGGCAGCGTGGACGGCGCGTTCAACCTGGGCGTGCTGCACGCCGGGCGCGGCGAGCAGCGGCAGGCCCAGGAGTGGTACGCGCGCGCCGCCGCCGAGGGCCACGGCGAGGCCGCGCTGCAGCTGGCCGTCGCCCAGGAGCAGCGGGGCAACCTGGCCGGCGCCCTGGAGCGCTACCGGCAGGCGGCCGCCGGTGGGTCGGCCGAGGGCGCGTTCCGGCTGGCCTCGGTGCTGGACCGGCGCGGCGACGCGGACGCCGAGGCCGAGCACTGGTACGCGCTCGCGGCCGACGCCGGCCACCGCCGGGCGCAGGTGCGGATGGGCGTGCGGGCGGCCGAGCACGGCGCGCTGGAGATCGCCGAGAGCTGGTACCGGCGGGCGGCCGAGGCGGGCAGCCGCAGCGCCGCCTTCAACCTGGGGCTGCTGCTGGCCCGGCAGGACCGGGAGGCCCAGGCGATGCTCTGGTACACCCGGGCCGCCGACGCCGGGCACGGGCGGGCGGCGCTGCGCCTGGCCCTGCTGGCGCTGCGCCGGGGCGAGCCGGTGCAGGCCGAGAACTGGTGCCGCCGGGCGGCCGACTACGGGCCGGCCGAGGTGGCGGAGCGGGCCGGGCGCCTGCTGGGCGCGCTGCACGCGGAGCTGAGCGCGTAGCGCTGCCGTGCTGTCGGGGCTAGGGCCTGTCCGGCCTAGGCCCGGCCCGTGCAGTCCGGGCAGAGGCCGCGGTAGGTGATCTCGGCCGCGGTGACGGTGAAGCCGAAGCGCTCGCCGGCGGGGAGAGCGGCGAGCGGGTCGCCGTGCGGGTGGACGTCGCGGATGGCGCCGCAGCCGGAGCAGACCAGGTGCTGGTGGGCGCGGTGGGCGTTGGGGTCGTAGCGCTTGGCGCGGCCGTCGGTGGCGACCTCCAGGACCTCGCCGAGGCCGACCAGTTCACCGAGGGTGTTGTAGACGGTCGCGCGGCTGATCTCGGGCAGGCGGGCCACCGCGCGGGCGTGCACCTCGTCCGCGGTCAGGTGGACGTGGTCGCCGTCGAGGACCTCGGCCACGACCCGGCGCTGTGAGGTCAGCCGCCAGCCGCGTCCGCGAAGTCGTTCCAGCAGGTCGCTCATGGGAACAGGGTAAGTCACGCTCTGAGATTGGTTCCAGTATTGACTTGGACAAAGTCCAAGTTAGGATCGAGTCGTCACGACCGGATAACGCGGAGGCCCTCTTATGACGACCCAGGACGAGCTGCGCCCCACCCTCACCACGGAGGCGGGTGCCCCCGTCGCCGACAACCAGAACACCGAGACCGCGGGTGTCGGCGGCCCGGCGCTCATCCAGGACCAGCAGCTGTTCGAGAAGCTCGCGCACTTCAACCGCGAGCGGATCCCGGAGCGCGTGGTGCACGCCCGCGGCGCGGCGGCGTACGGCACCTTCACGGTGACCGCCGACCTGACGCCCTTCACCCGGGCCGCGTTCCTGTCCGAGGTCGGCAAGCAGACCGAGGTGTTCCTGCGGTTCTCCACCGTGGCCGGCAACCTCGGCTCGGCCGACGCGGTGCGCGACCCGCGCGGCTTCGCGCTGAAGTTCTACACCGAAGAGGGCAACTACGACCTCGTCGGCAACAACACCCCGGTGTTCTTCATCAAGGACGCCGTGAAGTTCCCCGACTTCATCCACACCCAGAAGCGGGACCCGTACACCGGCTCCCAGGAGGCGGACAACGTCTGGGACTTCTGGGGCCTGTCGCCCGAGGCCACCCACCAGGTGACCTGGCTGTTCGGCGACCGCGGCATCCCGGCCAGCTACCGCCACCTCAACGGCTACGGCTCGCACACCTTCCAGTGGCAGAACGAGGCCGGCGAGTACTTCTGGGTCAAGTACCACTTCAAGACCGACCAGGGCATCCGGAACCTGACCCAGGCCGAGGCCAACCGGCTGGCCGGCGAGGACCCGGACAGCCACCAGCGCGACCTGCGCGAGTCGATCGAGCGCGGCGAGTTCCCCAGCTGGACCGTGCAGGTCCAGATCATGCCGGCGGCCGACGCGGCGAACTACCGCTTCAACCCCTTCGATCTCACCAAGGTCTGGCCGCACGCCGACTACCCGCCGATCGAGATCGGCCGGCTGGAGCTCAACCGCAACCCCGACAACGTCTTCGCCGAGGTCGAGCAGTCGATCTTCTCCCCGGCGCACTTCGTGCCCGGCATCGGCCCGTCCCCGGACAAGATGCTGCAGGGCCGCCTGTTCGCGTACGCGGACGCCCACCGCTACCGCGTCGGCATCAACGCCGACCACCTGCCGGTGAACCGCCCGCACGCCACCGAGGCGCGCACCAACAGCCGCGACGGCCACCTGTACGACGGCCGCCACGGCCGCCGGAAGAACTACGAGCCGAACAGCTTCGGCGGCCCGGTGCAGACCGGCCGCCCGCTGTGGGCCGCCACCCCGGTCACCGGCGCCACCGGCAACCACGAGGCGCCCTCGCACGCCGAGGACGACGACTTCGTGCAGGCCGGCAGCCTCTACCGGCTGTTCTCGGAGGACGAGAAGCAGCGGCTGATCGCCAACCTGGCCGGCTTCATCGCCAAGGTCTCGGCCGACCGCGAGGACATCGTCGAGCGGGCGATCGACAACTTCCGCAAGGCCGACGCCGACTACGGGCAGCGGCTGGAGGTGGCCGTCCGGGAGCTGCGCAAGCAGTGACCGGGGAGGCGCCCCATTGAGCGGCGGGCCCGGTCGACCGGAGGACCGGTCGACCGGGCCCGCACCATGCCGGGGCCGGACACTTTCTAGACGCTCAGGCGGCGCAGGGCCTCCTCGTGCAGGATGCCGTTGCTGGCGACGGCGTCCGCGCCGCCGGGGCCGGGAACGCCGTCCAGCCCGGTGAAGCGGCCGCCGGCCTCCTCGACGATGACGCAGTTGGCGGCCATGTCCCAGAGCGACAGCTCGGGCTCGGCGGCGATGTCGACCGCGCCCTCGGCCACCATCATGTAGGACCAGAAGTCGCCGTAGGCGCGGGTGCGCCAGCAGGCGCGGGTGAGGTCCAGGAAGGGGTCGAGGCGGCCGCGCTCCTCCCAGCCGGAGAGGGAGGAGTAGGAGAAGGAGGCGTCCTCGATCCGGGAGACGCCGGAGACGTGGATCCGGGAGGCCTTGGCGAGGCTGCGGCCGGCGAAGGCACCGAGGTCCTTGGCCGCCCACCAGCGGCGCTGGATCGCGGGGGCGGAGACGATGCCGACCACCGGGCGCTCGACGCCGTCCGGGCCGTCCTCCACCAGGGCGATCAGGGTGGCCCAGACCGGGACGCCGCGGATGTAGTTCTTGGTGCCGTCGATCGGGTCGATCACCCAGCGGCGCGGGCCGGAGCCCAGCAGGCCGAACTCCTCGCCGAGCACCGCGTCGCGCGGGCGGGCGCGCTGCAGCACGCTGCGGACGAGCTCCTCGGCGGCCTTGTCGGCATCGCTGACGGGGGTGAGGTCGGGCTTGGTCTCGATCCTCAGGTCGAGGGCGCGGAAACGCTCCAGGGTGACCGAGTCGGCCGAGTCGGCGAGGACGTGGGCGAGTCGGAGATCGTCGTGGTAGTCGGCCATGTCCGAAACCCTAGCGAGCCCACCCGGATCGGGACAGCCGGGCTCGCGGAGCGGGACGCGACCGGCCTCCCGCCGTCAGTGCGCCGTGCCGCTGAGCTGGAGGCCGATCACGCCGGCGATCACCAGGGAGATCGAGACCAGCTTCAGCACCGAGGTGGTCTCGTCCAGGAAGACCATGCCGTAGACGGCGGTGCCGGCCGCGCCGATGCCGGTCCACACCGCGTAGGCGGGGCCGACCGGCAGGGTCTTCAGGGAGAGGGTGAGCAGGCCGAAGCTGCCCAGGGCGAACACGCAGAAGCTGATGGTGGGCCAGAGCCGGGTGAAGCCCTCGCTGAGCTTGAGGTTGATCGCGAAGCCGGTCTCCAGCAGGCCTGCCAGGACCACCAGGGCCCATGCCATCGCGTGCCCTCCCTGTCGATCGACGGGTCGGGCCGCGATGTGGCCCGACCTTCCTATGATCACCAGGCCGGCGCGGTCCGACACCTCGAACGGCCGGGAAACCCCATGGGACGGTAAAACCGCCGAGTGGATCAGTCGCCCTCGCGGGCCTCCTTGCTGGCCAGCAGGCGGCGCAGCGAGTAGAGCCGGGCGGCCTCGGCGTGGCCGTCGGCGACCCAGGCGTCCAGCGCGCAGTCCGGCTCGTCGTGGCTGCAGGCGCGCGGGCAGTCGACGGTGCCGGGCTCCAGGTCGGGGAAGGCGTGGATGACCCGGGACGGGTCGATGTGCGAGAGGCCGAAGGAGCGGAAGCCCGGGGTGTCGATCACCCAGCCCGGGTCCAGCGCCTTCTTGGAGCCCGGCTTGGCACCGGGCGGCGGGGGCAGCCGCAGCGCCAGGGCGGAGACGGTGGTGTGCCGGCCGCGGCCGGTGACCGCGTTGACCCGGCCGGTCTGCCGCTGCCGGTCCGGGACGAGCGCGTTGACCAGGGTGGTCTTGCCGACGCCGGAGTGGCCGATGAACACCGTGGAGAGGCCGCGCAGGTGTTCGCGGACGGCCTCGGCGCCGGCGGTCTCCAGTTCGTCCCGGCGGGTGACCACGTAGTCGATGCCGAGCGGCGCGTACGACTCCAGCAGCGGCCCGGCCGGGGCGAGGTCGGACTTGGTGAGCACCAGCAGCGGCTCCATGCCCGCGTCGTAGGCGGCCACCAGGCAGCGGTCGATCAGCCGGGGCCGCGGCTCCGGGTCGGCCAGCGCGGTGACGATGGCCAGCTGCTGGGCGTTGGCGACGACGATCCGCTCGTACGGGTCGTCGTCGTCCGCGGTGCGCCGCAGCACCGAGCTGCGCTCCTCGACCCGGACGATCCGGGCGAGCGTGTCGGCGTCCCCCGAGAGGTCGCCGACGAGGTTGACGACGTCGCCGACGACGACGCCCTTGCGGCCCAGCTCACGGGCCTTCATGGCGACGATCTCGCGCTCCTGCTTGGTGCCCGGGTCGACCAGGCAGGTCAGCCGGCCGCGGTCGACGGTCAGCACCATCGCCTCGGCGGCGTCCTCGTGTTTGGGCCGGATCCGGGTACGGGGCCGGGAGCCCCGGCGTCCGGGGCGGTTGCGGATGTCGTCTTCGTCGGCGTCCTTGCCGTAGCGGCGCATGGCTCAAGTCTCCGCTCAGGCGTCCGCCACCGCTTCACCGAGCAGTTCCGCCCACATCTTCGGGAAGTCGGGCAGGGTCTTGGCGGTGGTGGCCACGTTCTCCACCTCGACGCCGGGCACGGCCAGGCCGACGACCGCGGCGGCGGTGGCCAGGCGGTGGTCCTCGTAGGTGTGGAAGACGCCGCCGTGCAGCGGGCGCGGGCGGATCCGCAGGCCGTCCTCGGTCTCGGTGACGTCGCCGCCGAGGTCGTTGATCTCCTTGGCGAGCGCGGCGAGCCGGTCGGTCTCGTGCAGTCGCAGGTGGGCGATGCCGTACAGGTGGGACTCGGAGTCGGCCAGCGCGGCGACGGCGGCGATCACCGGGGTGAGCTCGCCGACGTCGTGCAGGTCCGCCTCGATGCCGTGGATCCGGCCGGTGCCGGTGAACTGCAGGCCCTCGTCGGTGAACTCGCAGGCGCCGCCCATCCGGGTGTAGATCTCGCGCAGCTGGTCGCCGGGCTGGGAGGTGTGCTTGGGCCAGTCGCGCACGGTCACCCGGCCGCCGGTGACCAGGGCGGCGGCGAAGAACGGCGCGGCGTTGGAGAGGTCCGGCTCGACCACCAGGTCGCGGCCGATCAGGGCGCCGGGGGTGACCCGCCAGACGTCCTTCTCGCCGCCGTCCTCGGGGGCGTCGACCTGGACGCCGGCCAGGCGCAGCATCTCGACGGTCATCCGGATGTGCGGCAGCGACGGCACCGGGCCGCCGACGTGCCGGACCTCGACGCCGTGGTTGTAGCGGGCGCCGGAGAGCAGCAGGGCGGAGACGAACTGGGAGGAGGAGGAGGCGTCCAGCTCGACCGGGCCGCCGTCGAGCGCGCCGGTGCCGTGCACGGTGAGCGGGAAGGCGCCGCGGCCGCCGTCGTCGATCCGGGCGCCGAGCGCGCGCAGGGCGTTGATCACGCCGTGCTGGGGGCGCTCGTAGCTGCGCGGGTCGCCGTCGAAGTGCACCGGGCCGTCGGCGAGGACGGCGAGCGGGGGCAGGAAGCGCATGACGGTGCCGGCGTTGCCGACGTCGATCGAGGCGGGGCCGCGCAGCGCGGGGGTCGGGATGACCCGCCAGGCCTCGCCGCCGCCGGTGCCGCCGGAGTCGTTGTTGACCTTCTCCTCGATGCCGACGCCGAGGGCGCGCAGGCCGTCGGCCATCAGCTGGGAGTCGCGGCTGCGCAGCGGGCGGCGCACCCAGCCGGGCTCGTCGGCGAGCGCCGCCAGCACCAGGGCTCGGTTGGTGACCGACTTGGAGCCGGGGATGGTGACGGTGGCGTCAACGGGGGTGGTCGCGACGGGGGCGGGCCACAGGGTCTCGGTCATGGGGGCCAGTTTAGGGGCCGTACCGGAACGGCCCCTGCTGCGGCCGGATGACGGACGGCTGCCCGCCCGCCGGGTCACAGCGGCTTGAGCAGCCAGCTCGCGCTGAGGGCCAGGCAGGCGAGGGCGGTGAGCAGGAAGACGGTGATCCAGGCGAGGCCGGGGATGTGGGTGAGGCGGGCGAGCTGGTCGGCGTCGGAGTCGCGGGCCCAGCCGATGCGGCGCTGGTGCTGGAGTTCGAGGACCGGGCGGACGGCGCCGAACAGCAGGAACCAGCAGCCGAGGTAGGCGAAGCCGGCCTGGACCTCGGCGCTGCCGAACCAGGAGACCAGGAAGAAGGCGCCGCCGGCGACCAGCACGGTGAACAGGCCGAAGGCGTTGCGGATGCGCACCAGCAGGGCGAGCAGCAGGGCGATGGCCAGCCAGAGCAGCAGGGTGATCCGGCCGGTGGAGAGCAGGGCGGCGCAGCCGAGGCCGAGCAGGGCGGGGGCGGTGTAGCCGGCGGCGGCGGTGAGGATCATGCCGGGGCCGGTGGGGCGGCCGTAGGAGAGGGTGAGGCCGGAGGTGTCGGAGTGCAACCGGATGCCGGCGAGCCGGCGGCCGGTGACGAGGGCGATCAGGCCGTGGCCGCCCTCGTGGGCGATGGTCACGGCGTTGCGGGTGACGTGCCAGAGCGGGCGGGCGAGGACGGCGAGCAGGGCGACGCCCGCGGTGGCCAGGACCAGCCAGCCGGGCGGGGCGGGCTGGGTCCCGGTGACCTGGTCCCACAGTGCGCCGAGGTTCTGGTCGGTCGGTTGTGTACTCATCGTCTCTTCTCCGCCTCCGTCCGCTGCGTTGGGCCGTTCGGGGCAGCCTCCCATGCGGGGACGGGCGGGCGGGAGCGGGTGGTTCTCCTGGTGGGATGAAGAAGTGGTGAGCGGGCCGGGCATGGCAAGCTGGCCCGCATGTGCGGTCGCTTCGCAGCCAGTGGCAAGCCCGAGGACATCGTGGAGCTCTTCGGCGTCGAGCAGTGGGATCCGGCGGAGACGTTGGCCCCCAGCTGGAACGTCGCTCCGACGAACAGCGCCTTCGTGGTGCTGGACCGGGTGCCCAGGGGCGGGTCGCGGCCGGTGCGGCAGCTGCGGGTGCTGCGCTGGGGCCTGGTGCCGCAGTGGTCGAAGTCGGCCGAGACGGCGGTGAAGATGATCAACGCCCGCTCGGACACGGTGCACGAGAAGCCCTCGTACCGGCAGGCCTTCGCCTCGCGCCGGTGCATCCTGCCGGTGGACGGCTACTACGAGTGGCAGACGGTGGCGGCCGAGCTGGGCAAGCCGCGCAAGAAGCCGTTCTTCGTCGCCCGGGCCGACGGCACCCCGCTGGCGCTGGCCGGACTGTACGAGTTCTGGCGGGACCGGACGGTGCCGGCCGACCATCCGGCGGCCTGGCTGGTGACCTTCACCATCGTCACCACCGACGCCGAGGAGTCGCTGGCGCCGATCCACGAGCGGATGCCGCTGTTCCTCGACCCGGCCTCCTACGACGAGTGGCTGGACCCGGGGCAGGCCGACCCGGACGAGCTGCGCCGGCTGCTGATACCCCCGCCGCCCGGCGCGCTGCTGGCCACCCCGGTCTCGCCGGCGGTCGGCAACATCCGCAACGACGGCCCGGAGCTCACGGAGCCGTGGGCCGAGGTCGAGTACGAGACCACCCTGTTCTGAAACCTGCTGGAGTGACTGTCGTGAGGACCACCGAGCTCGTCCCCACCGGGGCGGGGGACGCCCGGATCACCTACCACCGGGCGGCCGACCCGCGGGCGGTGCTGGCGCTCGGGCACGGCACCAGCGGTGCGATCGACAGCCGGGACCTGGCGGCGCTGGCCGGGCGGCTGCCGGCGCGCGGGATCACCGTGGCGCTGGTCGAGCAGCCCTGGAAGGTGGCCGGGAAGAAGCTGGGCCCGTCGGCACCGAGGACGCTGGACCTCGGCTGGCGGCCGGTGGCCGAGCGGCTGGCCGGGCAGGGGCCGGCGCTGGTGGTCGGCGGGCGCAGCGCCGGGGCGCGGGTGGCCTGCCGCACCGGCGCGGCGACCGGGGCGGTGGGGGTGGTGGCGCTGGCCTTCCCGCTGCACCCGCCGGGCAAGCCGGAGAAGAGCCGGGCGCAGGAGTTGCTGGAGTCGGGGCTGCCGACGCTGGTGGTGCAGGGCGCGGCGGATCCGTTCGGCCGGCCGCAGGAGTTCCCGGAGCTGCCGGCCGGGCACGAGCTGGTGGCGCTGCCGTACGGCAACCACGGTTTCGAGGTGCCCAAGCGGGCGTCGCCGGGGCAGGACGAGGTGCTGGAGCTGATCTGCCGGGCGGTGGGGGACTGGGTGCTGAGGGTCGGGTGAGGCGGCGCGGGCGGCCGTGAGCAGGGAGTTTCCGCTCGATCACTCGTGCGAGTGATTCCGGGGTGGGCGCGGGAATGCGGGCGGGGTCGGGGTGGTTGACACCCTCGTCAGCACGATTCCCGTTGAGAGGCAGGGCAGATGGGTTCGATCGCGTGCCCCGAGCGGTCACAGCAGCGCGAGGCCGCCGCGGCGTTCGCCCCCGCCTGGTCCGACTGGATTGTCGCGGGCGAGAAGCCCGTCAGCCCGATATCCTCCATTTCGGGGCGGCCCGCCGTGGGTCGTGCCCGCCATGGCGAGGAGGTGGGTCCGGTCGTCGGGACCGAGCACGAGGCCGAGCCGGGCCGGGGCCCGGAGGAGGGCCAGCCCGCGGGCGAGGCGCTCACCGGTGAGGAGCTGGCCGAGGCGATCGGTGAGGACACCTTCCGGGTGTCGGCGGAGGAGTCCGAGGAGACCCGGCGGGAGCGCTTCGAGCGCGACGCCCTGGGTTACCTGGATCCGATGTACTCGGCGGCGCTGCGCATGACGCGCAACCCCGCGGATGCGGAGGACCTGCTCCAGGAGGCGTTCGCCAAGGCGTACGCGTCCTTCCACCAGTTCCGTGAGGGCACGAACCTCAAGGCCTGGCTGTACCGCATCCTCACCAACACGTTCATCAACTCGTACCGCAAGAAGCAGCGCGAGCCCCAGCGCACGGCGGCGGAGGAGATCGAGGACTGGCAGCTGGCCCGCGCCGAGTCGCACATGTCGACCGGTCTGCGTTCGGCCGAGACCCAGGCACTCGACCACCTGCCCGACAGCGATGTGAAGGACGCGCTCCAGGCCATCCCGGAGGAATTCCGGATCGCGGTCTATCTCGCGGACGTAGAGGGCTTTGCGTACAAGGAGATCGCGGACATCATGGGTACTCCCATCGGTACGGTGATGTCCCGGCTGCACCGCGGCCGCCGTCAGCTGCGCGGCATGCTGGAGGATTACGCCCGTGAGCGCGGGCTGGTCCCGGCCGGTAGCGGGGCAGGGCAGGAAGCGAAGGGCTCGGGCTCATGAGCTGCGGCGATCCGCACGAGACGGAGTGTGGCGAGGTCCTCGACCACCTCTACGAATTCCTCGACAACGAGATGACCGAGGGCGACTGCGCCAAGCTGCGCGTGCACTTCGAGGAGTGCTCGCCCTGCCTGAAGCAGTACGGGCTGGAGCAGGCGATCAAGGCGCTGATCAAGCGCTCCTGCGGGTGCGACGACACCCCGAGCGACCTGCGCAGCAAGGTGCTGGCCAGGATCGACTCGATCCGGGCCGGGCAGCGCTCGGGCGAGCAGGTGGTGGTCGCGGTCGACACCACGGTCGAGATCCACGTCGAGCAGGCCCGGCCGGCGCCGACGGCCGCCGAGGCCTCGGACGAGCCGGTGGTGCGCCCCGGCGCACCCGTCGAGGCGGGCGCCCCGGCGGAGTAGCCGGGCGGCCGGGCGGAGCAACCGGACGGGCCCGCCGGCGAGGGCGGGACGAACGGTCCGGACACGGAGTCCAACGGCCCCGGGAGCGTGCGCTCCCGGGGCCGCTCCCGTTGTGCTCGCATGCGCCCTCACTCGTTCGGGTGAGTTGACGGTGCGCCAGCTGCGGCATCGCGCGATCACGCGTCCTTTCGTCCGGGTGGCGGCCTATTCTCCTGACGGACGCTCACCGCCGGTCCGCCCGGCGAGCTGAGGCAACGCGGGCCCGGACGGCGGGGGAGGTCGAGATCGCTACCGACAGTGGAGGCGCGGCCCTGCCGGAGGGAGCGACGCGCTACCTGGTGGCCGTCCCGGTGGCGGCGCTGTGCTGCCTGCTTCCGCTGCTGCCGACCGGGGTGGCGCCCGGCCTCCCGCGCTGGCTCGGCGCCCCCGTGGACTGGCCCAAGGTCGGGCTGCTGGCCTTCCTGCACGGCTGCTGGGAGTCGCTGGCCCAGGGCCTGCCGACGCCCTGCCTGCGGCTGGTGCGCCGGCTGCTGCGCCGCCCGCCGCCGCCCGAGCGGGCGCCCGCCCGCCCCGGGGTCAACGCCTTCTTCCCGGTGCTGTTCGCCGGCGTGCTGATGCTGCCGCCGGCCGCCGCCGCGCTGGTCGCGGTGCCCGCCGCGCTGCTCGGCGGGCCGAGCGGACGCACCTGCCGCACCCGCCAGCTGTGGAACGGCTCCCAGCTCGCGCTGTGCGCCTTCGCCGCCTCGGCCGCCTTCCACCTGCTGCACGGGCCGCAGCTTCTGCTCGGCTCCCGCTTCCCGGCCGCGCTGCTGCCCGGCTTCGCCGCCGTCGTCACGTTCTGCCTGGTCAACGGGGTGCTGGTGGGCGCCATGCTGATGCTCGCCGAGGACCGCCGCCCCGGGGTGCTGCTGCGCGGGGCGGGCACGGTGTGCGGGCTGCCGGTGCTGGTGCACGCGGCCGGCGGGCTGATGGTGGCCGTGCTCTGGCAGGGTCCGTACGGGGCGTTCGCGGCGCTGCTGGCCTTGCTGCCGCTGTCGATCTCGGCCTGGGTGTTCGCCCAGGGCCAGCGCGAGCGGGACGCCCACCAGGCCACCGTGCAGTCGCTGGTGCAGGCGGTGGAGATCAAGGACGCGTACACCCGCGGGCACAGCGAACGGGTCGGCCGGGCCTCGGTGTTGATCGCCGGTCAGCTCGGCATGGAGGCCGAGCGGCTGCGCACCCTGCGCTTCGCGGGGATCCTGCACGACGTCGGCAAGCTGGGCGTGGCCACCGAGCTGCTGCGCAGAAACGGTCCCCTCAGCGAGGCGGAGCGGCGGGCCGTCGAGGTCCACCCGGTGTACGGGTACGAGCTGGTGCGCGGGATCGCCTTCCTCGGCGAGGCGCACGCCGGGATCCTGCACCACCACGAGCGGATGGACGGCCGGGGCTACCCGAGCGGGCTGGCCGGCGAGCAGATCCCCGAGTTCGCCCGGATCATCTCGGTCGCCGACGCCTTCGACTCGATGACCTCCACCCGCTCCTACCGGCGCGGCCGCCCGGTCGCCGAGGCCGTGGCCGAACTGGAGCGCTGCTCGGGCAGCCAGTTCGACCCGGTGATGGTCCGGGCGCTGATCGACGCGCTGGCCGGGTACGACTGGCAGCCGGTGCTGCCGCCGCCCGAGGACAGCATCCGGGCCGTCCCGGACATCCCGCTCGGGGTGCCCGAGCCGGTGCGGGCGGCGCCGCTGCGGGTGCCCGCACAGGGCGGGACCGCCTCCCCGACCGGGCAGCCGTGACCGCGGCCGGCCGCGACGCTCGCGCGGTGCACGCGGCGGCGGCCGCGCTGCTGGCCTTCGCGGGGGGCACGGTCGCGCTGCGCGGGGTGGCCGAGCCGAGGGTCGCGCTGGCGTTCACCGCGCTGATCGCGCTCGGCGAGTGCGTCCGGATCACCCTTCCGGGGGACCGCGAGCAGGCGCCGATCGGCGCGGCCGGCGCGCTGGCGTACGCCCTGCTCGGGCCGCTGCGCGGGGTGCCCACCGCGCACGGCACGCTCCAGGTGGTCGCGGTGACCGGCGTCGGCCTGCTGCTGGCCTGGCTGCCCGGGCTCGCGCTGCCCTGGCTCAGGGCGTGCCGTGCGCCGCTTGGCCGGCCGGGCCCGCCGCACCGCTCCCGCCCGGGGCGCCCGCACCGGCGCCCGCCCTGGGCCGACCCGGCCCGGCGGGACAGCGCCGCCCGCCGGCTGCTCGGAGTCGGTTTCGCGGCCGCCGTCTTCCAGCCGCTCTACAACGGCGGTCTGGTCGACCGCTACTCGCCCGAGGGCCCGGCGTACGGGGCGTTCCTGACCGCCGTCGCCGCGCTGGCCGCGCTCTGCGACGCGACCCTGGCAGCACTGCTGCGCCGGTCGGCGGCGGGCCCGGAGACCGGGCTGCGGTTCCCGGCGGCGCTGGAGGACGAGCTGCGCTCGCTGTTCGGGATCGGCTCGGCGATCGTCGCCACCGGGATGCTGGTCAGCCTGGCGGCCGGCGAGGTCGGGCTGTGGGCGCTGCCGCTGTTCTGCACCCCGCTGCTGCTCGCCCAGGTGTCGTTCCGGCGGGCCGCGGCGGTGCGGGCCACCACCGGGCAGACCATCGCCAGCCTGGCCCGGGCCACCGAGGTGGCCGGCTACACCCCGCACGGCCACGCCCGCCGGGTCGCGGACACGGCGTGCGCGCTGGGGCGCGAGCTGGGGCTGGGCACCCGCGAGCTCGCCCTGCTGGAGTACGCGGCGCTGATGCACGACGTGGGCCAGCTGTCGCTGGTCGAGCCGGTGCCGGACGGCGCGACCGCGCTGCTGCCCTGCGCAGAACAGCAGCGGATCGCCCGGCTGGGCAGCGAGGTGATCCGCCGCACCGGGGTGCCCCGGCAGGTCGCCGAGCAGGTCGCCCGGCTGGCCGACCCGGTGCCCGGTCCGGCCGGCGGGGACGGCTCGGTGCCGCTGGCGGCCAGGATCATCCGGGTGGCCAACGCCCACGACGACCTGCTGACCGCGGCGCGCGGCCGCGGGCTGGGCGAGGCGGTGGGCCGGCTGGAGGCGCTGGAGCTGCTGCGGCTGGGCCGCGGCCGGGTGTACGACGCCCGGGTGGTGGACGCGCTGGCCCGGGTGGGCGGCCAGGCGAGGGCCTGAGCCGGTGCCCGGCCCGGGGCCCGGGCGCCCGGTCCGGACCGGGCGGAACCCCACCGGGGTTGAGGCGTGGCGGCCGGGCGGGCAGGCTGGGTAGGGGCGGGCCCCAACCTCGGCGGTGGGGAGCGCGGGCGGGGGCGGGCGTGGTTGGATGCGGTCGTAGCGTGGAAACACCGACCCGGGGCACCGGGCCCCGACCCCGCGGAAGCGGATCCGGGCGTGGTGGTACGGGACTTGAGCGGACGACGACGGCAGGGACGAACGTGAGGATCTTCCACCGGGCACGGCACCGGCCGTCCGCCACCTGGCGGCAGACGACCGACCGGGCCTTCACGCTGATCGGCGACGGCCGCTACGAGGACGCCGGCGCGCTGCTGGTGATGGCCGCCGACCTGGAGCCCTGGCTGTCCGACTCCTGGTTCAACCTCGCCCTGCTGCACAAGTTCCGCCGGGACTGGGAGCAGGCCCGTTCGGCCGGACTGCGGGCCGTCGCCCTGCTGGACCGTGAGCACGGCGCCCCCGACTGGTGGAACCTCGGCATCACCGCGACCGCCCTGCAGGACTGGCCGCTGGCCCGCCGCGCCTGGCAGGCGTACGGGCTGAAGCTGCCCGGCGGCCCCGGAGGGCAGCCGGACGGCCCGGTCAGCCTGGACCTCGGCACCACTCCGGTGCGGCTCTCCCCGGACGGCGAGTCCGAGGTGGTGTGGGGCCGCCGGCTGGACCCGGCCCGGATCGAGGTGCTGTCCATCCCGCTGCCGTCCTCCGGCCGCCGCTGGGGCGAGGTGGTGCTGCACGACGGCGCCCCGCACGGCGAGCGGGTCACCGACGGGGTCGCCTACCCGGTGTTCGACGAGATCGAGCTGTGGGCACCCTCCCCGGTGCCGACCTACGTGGTGCTGCTGCAGGCCGCCACGGCGGGGGACCGGGACGCGCTGGAGCGGGTGGTCGCGGACGCCGGCTACGCGGCGGAGGACTGGACGTCCTCGGTGCGGCTGCTCTGCCGGGCCTGCTCGGAGAGCCGGATGGCCGCGGACGACGGGCACACCGCCCACCACGACCCGCACGACGACGGCGACGCCGCGCACCCCGGCCACCTGAGCCACCTCAGCCAGGGCGGCGCGGCCGGGATGTCCTGGCTGGTGGAGCGGGAGTGCGGGATCGCCGCGCCCGCCCTGCTGGTCCGTTCACTGCTGGACCGCTGGGCCGCGGCGTCCCCCGGGACGAGGGCGTACCGTGATCTGGAGGAAGTCTGTTGAGCGCGCCGCTTACCCTTGACCGGTATACCCGGCGCGAGCCGTATACCTGGACCATTCTCGGAAGCGGAAGCGGATAAGCAGCGATGGCGGAGCAGCACGACCACCAGCACGACCACGACCACGACCACGAGTCGGCGGCCGACGAGGCCCCGCTGAAGGTGGTCGGCGAGGAGCCGGACCTCTCCCGGGGCACCGCGCGTCCGATCACCGTCGTGGGCAACCCGGTCCTGCACCGCGAGGTCAAGGACGTCACCGCGTTCGACGGTGAGCTGTCCGGGCTGATCGACGACATGTTCCAGTCGATGTACGCGGCCGAGGGCGTGGGCCTGGCGGCCAACCAGATCGGCGTGGACCTGAAGGTCTTCGTCTACGACTGCCCGGACGACGAGGGCGTGCGGCACATCGGCCACGTGATCAACCCGACGCTGGAGGAGTACCCGGCGGACCGCCGGCGGGTGCTGGACGACGGCAACGAGGGCTGCCTGTCGGTGCCGACCGCGTACGCCGAACTGCCCCGCCCGGACTACGCGGCGGTGACCGGCGTGGACAAGGACGGCAAGGCGATCCGGGTCGAGGGCACCGGCTTCTTCGCCCGCTGCCTGCAGCACGAGACCGACCACCTGTACGGCACCCTCTACATCGACAAGCTGTCGAAGCGGGACCGCAAGGACGCGCTGCGGCAGATGGCCGAGGGCACCCCGCGCTACGCGACGGTGCCGAACAGCTGACGGTGCCGCACAGCTGACGGCGTGAGACGTGCGAGGGCCGGGACACGATCGGTGTCCCGGCCCTCGGCGTCGCGTCAGTCGCGCAGCCGGCCGGTGGACTCGCGGGCGACCAGCTCCGGCGTGAACAGGGTAGTCCCGGGCCTGGCCGCCGTGCCCCTCCAGCTGGCGCCACAGGGCCTCGGCGACCCCCGCGCCCATCTCCTGGATCGGCTGGCGCACGGTGGTCAGCGGCGGGTTGCTGTGGGAGGCCAGGTAGCAGTCGTCGTAGCCGACCACGGAGAGGTCGCCGGGCACCGAGCGGCCGGCCTCACGGGCGGCCTGGGCGACGCCGAGGGCCATCAGGTCGCTGCCGGCGATGACGGCGGTGACCCCCGCGTCGAGCAGCTGGCGGGCGGCCGCGGCGCCGCCGGCGATCGAGTAGGACGACTCGGCGTACCAGTCGGCGGGGGCGTCCTCGCCCAGCAGCTCGCGCATCGCGCGCCGGTAGCCGTCCAGGCGGTTGATGGAGGGGCGCAGGTAGCCCTGGCCGCCGGCCAGCCCGATCCGCCGGTGCCCGAGTTCGCGCAGGTGGGCGACGGCGATCCGGGCGCCGAGCCCGTGGGGGCTGGTGCTGGTCTACCTCGGCGGTGCGATGGGGGTGAACACCTGGCTGATGAAGGGCTACCCGGACACCATCCCGCGCGAGATCGACGAGGCCGCCAAGGTGGACGGCGCCGGGCACGCGCAGATCTTCTTCCGGCTGATCCTCCCGCTCGCCGCGCCGATGCTGGTGGTGATCTCGATCCTGTCGCTGACCGCCGCGCTCAACGACGTGATCCTCGCGAACATCTTCCTGACCTCGAACGACTCCAAGACCGTCGCGGTCGGCCTCTACGGCATCATCTCCGGCCAACAGGACCAGAACTACGGCCTGTTCGCGGCCGGGGCGCTGGTCACCTCACTGCCGGTGATCGTGGTCTACCAGTTCCTCCAGCGCTACCTGGCCCAGGGCCTGACCGTCGGCTCGGTCAAGGGCTGAGCGCCGGAACGCCGCCGCCCCGTACCGAAGTTCCGTACGGGGCGGCGGCGCTCCGGCGCCTGTCAGGCCGGGACGAAGAGCCACTCCGGGCCGTAGGTGAAGCGCGGGTCGACGGGGAGCTTGACGCCGTTGATCTGCTGGGCGGTGCCGCGCAGTTGGCCCATCAGCCCGATCGCTTGGAAGAGCGAGTTCGGCCCGGCGGCGCCCCAGGCCTGTTCGAGGGCGCGCAGCATGTCGCTGTACTGCTGGTTGAAGGTCCGCAGGAGGGCGGCCGTGGCCTGGTCGGGCTTGTTGGCGGGGTCGTTGGCCCAGCCGCCGGCCGGGACGCGGGCGACCGGGTGGGCGTCCGGCAGCGGGAGGTCGGGGCCGGTGAACTCGAACTTCTTCGTCGTGGGGTTCTGGACCAGCTTCTTGCCGACGGCGATCTCCTTGAAGGCGTAGTAGTGGGCGAGTTCGCCCGGGGCGCCGGGGAAGGGGTTGTCCGGGGAGGCGTCGGTGCCCTCGCCCTGGGTCTGGATGACGTGGATGGCGTTCAACACGTCGTCGATGGTGTTCATCGGGACGATGTCGTTGCCGGCACCGTGGCTCGACCCGAGTGGGAAGCTCACCTGGTGCTGGCCGGTGAGGAGGTCGGCGAACTTCGGGAAGACGTTGGCGATGCGCTGGTAGAAGGCGCCGATGGTGTTGCCGTCGGCGGCGAAGGCGAGCGGGTTCTCGGGCTTCTCGATGTCGGAGAAGAGGCCCGCCGAGTCGCGGGTCAGGCCGCTGAGGAAGACCTCCAGCCCGGGGTTGACGCCGCCGGGCAGCTCGCCCGGGTACGTGGGGACGGTGAGCGGGTCGGTGAGGACGACGGTGCCGCCGATGCTGGTGAGCATGTTGCAGACCAGGCCGAAGTGCGACATCTCGTCGAAGACGATCTCGTGGATGGTGTTGCGGATCGGCTGGCTGTTGTCCGGATCGGTGATCGACCAGAGCGCGGTGGCGTACGGCGGGATGGTCGACAACTCCAGCATGATCGCCCGCTGGAGCGCGTCCTTGAGCTCCTGTTCGGTCCAGTCCTCCTCCGGGATGTTCATGAGCTGGACGATCGCGTCGCTCCGGTAGTCCAGGATTCCGGTCGTCACGGCGTACCCCTTTCGTTCGGCTGTGCGCCGGACCGTAGCGGGGGGCCTGGTGGTACGTAGGTACGCGATGCCGGTGTGGCCCGGGAGTTCATCCGGACGGGCGGTGCACGTGCGGATGCCCCCCGCCCCGCCCGGCGTGAGAGCCGGGCGGGGCGGGGGAGTTCAGGGCTGGTGGGTGGTGATGGTGATCGGGTGGGCGGTCCAGCTGGTCATCTCGCCGACGTAGAGGGTCATGCTCCAGCTGCCGCCCCGGGAGAGGCAGAGGGCGACGCCGTCGCCGCCGCCGGGCCCGATGCAGAGGCGGATGAAGTCCCGGTGGGCCTGGCGGACGGGGAGTTCGCGGACACGCTCCCAGAGGACGGGCAGCGCGTGGTCGAGGCTGGGGAAGTCAGCGGGCGCCATGATGCCGCTGATCCCGGCGCGGACGGCGCTCACGCGGCGTGCTCGGCGGGCGCGGAGACGTGGCACCAGACGAACTTGCCGATGCCGCCCTTGCGGGGGCAGCAGCCCCACTGGGTGGCCAACTCCTGGACGAGCAGCAGGCCTCGGCCGGTCTCGGAGGAGGCCCGTGCCGACGTACTCGGACGTTGTGTGTGTCGAACATCGAACGGGGACGCTCTACATGGAGACGCCAGCGGAGACTGAGGACTACACGCTGATCTTCGATTCGCTTCGTTCGATTGCCTTGAGCCCGGCTGACAGTCTCGACATGATCGCTCGGGTGCGGCAGGAGCTGTACCGCTAGGCAGTTGGGGAGGAAACGTCGTGTGGCGTAAGAGCAGTTACAGCGGGCAGGGCGGCGATTGCGTCGAGGTGGCCGATGGTGTGACCGGTGTCGTTCCCGTTCGTGACTCGAAGGATCCGGACGGGCCGGCGCTGCTCTTCCCGACTGAGGCCTGGGCGTCCTTCGTAGCCGGGGTCAAGGGCGGGGAGTTTTCGACCGACTGACACAACAGGGGTGCCCCGCACGGCCACGGCCGTACGGGGCACCTCTGTCAGATCTGAAGGCTTAGAAGTCGTCGTCGAAGGCGACCGAACCTTCAACGGCGACCTGGTACGCGGAGACCCGGCGCTCGAAGAAGTTGGTCAGCTCCTGGACGTTCTGCAGCTCCATGAAGCCGAACGGGTTGGTCGACCCGTAGCGGATCGGCAGGCCGAGGCGGGCCAGGCGCTGGTCGGCCACAGCCTCCAGGTACTGGCGCATCGACTCGGTGTTCATGCCGGCGAGACCGTCGCCGCACAGGTCCTGGGCGAACTGGAGCTCGGCCTCGACGGCCTCCTCCAGCATCTCCGTGACCTGCTTGGCCATCTCGTCGTCGAAGAGGTCGGGCTCCTCCTCGCGAACGGTGTCCACGACCGACATCGCGAAGTCCATGTGCATGGACTCGTCGCGGAACACCCAGTTCGTACCGGTGGCCAGGCCGTGCAGCAGACCGCGCGACCGGAACCAGTACACGTACGCGAACGCGCCGTAGAAGAACAGACCCTCGACGCAGGCCGCGAAGCAGATCAGGTTCAGGAGGAACGCGCGGCGGTCCTCCTTGGTCTGCAGCGAGTCGATGTGGTCGACCGCGTTCATGTACTTGAAGCAGAACTGCGCCTTCTGGCGGATGGAGGGGATGTTCTCCACCGCGTCGAAGGCCGCCGCGCGGTCCTCCGGGTCGGGCAGGTAGGTGTCGAGCAGCGTCAGGTAGAACTGGACGTGCACGGCCTCCTCGAACAGCTGACGGCTCAGGTACAGCCGCGCCTCCGGGGAGTTGATGTGCTTGTAGAGGCTCAGCACCACGTTGTTGGAGACGATCGAGTCACCGGTGGCGAAGAAGGCGACCAGGCGGCCGATCAGGTGGCGCTCGCCCTCGCTCAGCTTCGCCAGGTCGGCGACGTCGGAGTGCAGGTCCACCTCCTCGACGGTCCAGGTGTTCTTGATCGCGTCGCGGTACCGGTCGTAGAACGACGGGTAGCGCATCGGACGCAGGGTCAGCTCGAAGCCGGGGTCGAGCAGCATCTTGCGGTCGTCGGCGGTCATTACTGGCAGGCCTCGCAGGACTCGGGGTTCTCCAGGGAACAGGCCAGCGCGGCTTCCTGCTCCGGGGTGAGGGCGGGGGTGTTCACCGGCACGGGCGCGGGCGCGGGCGCGGCGGCACGGGCGGTGCCGGAGGCGGCCTGGGCGATCCGGGTGGCCGGGCGCGAGCGCAGGTAGTAGGTGGTCTTCAGACCGACCTTCCACGCGTACGCGTACATCGAGCTGAGCTTGCCGATGGTCGGCGCGGCCATGAACAGGTTCAGCGACTGGCTCTGGTCCAGGTACGGCATGCGGGCCGCGGCCAGGTCGATCAGCGCGCGCTGCGGCAGCTCCCAGGCCGTCCGGTACAGCGACCGCACCTCGGCGGGCAGCCAACCCAGCTCCTGCACCGAGCCGTTGGCCTCGCGCAGGGCGTCCCGGGTCTGCTGGTCCCAGACGCCGAGCTCCTTCAGCTCGCGCACCAGGTACGGGTTGACCTGGAGGAACTCGCCGCTCAGCGTCTCGCGCTTGAACAGGTTGGACACCTGCGGCTCGATGCACTCGTACACGCCGGCGATCGAGGCGATGGTCGCGGTCGGCGCGATGGCCAGCAGCAGCGAGTTGCGCAGGCCGGTCTCGGCGATCCGGGCACGCAGCGCGCTCCAGCGGTCGGCCCACTGCGGGGCGGCCGTCGGGAAGTGGTCGATGTGCAGCTCGCCGCGCGCGGCGCGGGTCTCGCCGTACGCCTCGTGGCGGCCCAGCTGCTCGGCCAGGTCGGCGGAGCGCTCGTAGGCGGTGAGCATGATGCGCTCGGCGATCATGGTGGACAGCCGCGCGGCCTCCGCCGAGTCGAAGTCGATCCGCAGCTTGAAGAAGACGTCCTGCAGGCCCATCACGCCCAGACCCACCGGGCGCCAGCGGGAGTTGGAGGTGCCGGCCTCGGTGGTCGGGTAGAAGTTGATGTCCACCACGCGGTCGAGGAAGGTGACGGCGGTGCGCACGGTGGCGTCCAGCCGCTCCCAGTCCATGGCGCCGAGCAGGTCCTCGGCCGAGGCCCCCTCGGCCACGTGGGCGCCGAGGTTGACCGAGCCGAGGTTGCAGACGGCGGTCTCGGAGTCGTCCGTGACCTCCAGGATCTCGGTGCACAGGTTGGAGGAGTGCACCGTGCGGCCGGGCAGCGCGGTCTGGTTGGCGGCGCGGTTGGAGGCGTCCTTGAAGGTCATCCAGCCGTTGCCGGTCTGCGCCAGGGTGCGCATCATCCGGGCGTACAGGGTCTGCGCGGGGATGGTGCGCACGGCCTTGCCGGCCAGCTCGGCCTTGCGGTAGGCCTCGTCGAAGTCGGAGCCCCACAGGTCGACCAGCTCGGGCACGTCGGCGGGGGAGAACAGCGACCAGTCCGCGTTGGCGTTGACCCGGCGCATGAACTCGTCCGGGATCCAGTGCGCCAGGTTGAGGTTGTGGGTGCGCCGCGCCTCCTCGCCGGTGTTGTCGCGGAGCTCCAGGAACTCCTCGATGTCGGCGTGCCAGGTCTCCAGGTAGACGCAGGCCGCGCCCTTGCGGCGGCCGCCCTGGTTGACCGCGGCGACCGAGGAGTCGAGGGTGCGCAGGAACGGGACGATGCCGTTGGACTTGCCGTTGGTGCCGCGGATCAGGCTGCCGCGGGAGCGGATGCGCGAGTAGGACAGGCCGATGCCGCCGGCGTGCTTGGAGAGCCGGGCGATCTGCGCGTAGCGGCTGTAGATCGAGTCCAGGTTGTCCAGCGGCGAGTCGAGCAGGTAGCAGCTCGACATCTGCGGGTGCCGGGTGCCGGAGTTGAACAGGGTCGGCGAGGAGGTCAGGTACTCCAGCCGGCTCATCAGGCCGTACAGCTCGGAGACCTCGCGCACCGACTGCTCGCTGTCGCCGACCGCCAGGCCGCAGGCGACGCGGAGCAGGAAGTGCTGCGGGGTCTCGATGACCTTGCGGGTGATCGGGTGGCGCAGCAGGTAGCGGGACTGCACGGTGCGCAGGCCGAAGTACTCGAAGCGGTCGTCGCCGCGCGGGTCGATCAGCGCGTCCAGGGCGGCGGCGTGCTTGGCGACGAAGGCGGCGGTGGTGTCGCCGATCAGGCCCTCGGCGTGGCCGACGGCGATCGAGGCGGCGAAGGAGACCGAGCCCTGGCTGTTCGCCTCGTCGACGATCTCCAGGGCGAGCAGCCGGGCGGCCAGCTTCGAGTACTGGGGGTCCTCGGCGATCATCGACGCGGCGGCGTCCACGGCCAGCCCGCGCAGCTCGGCGAAGTCCGAACCGGCGTGGCGGCCGCGCAGCGCGGCGGCGGCGACGTGGCCGGGGTCGGCCTGGGGGAGGTCGACGCTGCGGTCGGTGAGCAGCCGCAGCAGCGCGCCCCCGGGGTCGGAGACCGTCGGGTCGGTGAAGGCGGAGCCGGTTCCCTGGGCGGGCAGGGTGGCTGAGGCAGCGATGGTCAAGGCGCTCTCTCCTGGCGGCGATCGTGCGGCGGTGATCGGGGCACCGGACCGTTCGGGGCAGGGGAGCACGGCACGTACGCAGGATGCGTCGCGCGACAGTGGCGTCCCCGGCCCGCCCGCGAGGCCCGGAAGGTACTTCTCGTGCTGGTGCGGCCTCTGCGGGAGGGCCGGTGCGCACACCATCGGCAGGTATTCGGACTCGCGGGGCGGCTACTGGAGCCGCCCGCACACCGCTGCGGGGCAGTCCCGGATTCGCACCGGGTTCCCCTGCGTCGACAGCAGGGACGAGCATACATCTAGTGGCGTGAGTCCGATGCAGCCCCACATGTAGTGTCGCGCGGCAGGGTCGATCGAGTCTGTGTGCGGTAATCTGCTCAGGCCGGAGGGTGCCACTCCTGGGCCGTGCGGCCGTCGCACGGGCGCATCCGCACCTGCGTCGCGCCGCCCGTGGAGGCGCCCGGATTCTCGATGCAGCGCCCCGTGTCCTGGTTCGCGAGCTGGCCGGCGGGGGTGACCCGCCAGCGCTGGTCGGGGCGCGAGGTACAGCCGGTGAGGACGGGGAAGCCGATGTCGGGGTCCTCGACGCAGCGCCCGGACTGGCCGATCGAGCCGTCGTCCCCCATCGTCCAGGTCTGCGCGGGCGAGCCGTCGCAGGTGCCGGCGCCCAGCAGGGCGGGATCGTCCGTCATCCGGCTGTCCAGGCAGCGGCCGGGCACGGCCGAGGTGATCGCCCCGCTGGGCTGTCCGGCGGCGGCCTGGAACGAGAAGGAGTCGCTGCTGAGCCCGGCGCCGCCGGCCCAGATCTCGAACCCGGCCTGGACGGCGCACAGGTACGAGCCGGCCGGGACGTAGCCGCGCTGGACGGCGTCGCGGGTGAAGGCCCGCAGATCCAGGTCGGTGACGGAGGTGGCGCTGGTGGCCATCTCGTAGGTGATCAGGGTGTGGCTGCTCTTCTTCGGCGCCTGGTAGACGCGGTAGGAGGCGCCGCCGGCCCGCAGCTCGCCGGCCTGCTGCCCGAACGGCGTCTTGCCGTTCCCGCGCAGCCAGATCATCAGCTCGGCGCTCTCGGTGAAGGAGCAGCTGGTCCGGCTGTTGCTGTACCAGACGTCGTACGACGCGTTGTAGACGCCGTCGTCGACCTGGGTGGTGCGCCAGCTGCTGGTCGCGTACCGCAGGTTGTTGACGGCGATGGGCAGCGGGCCGGTGCCGGGCTGGAGCTGGGTGCTGATGTGCGGGTAGGCGCCGGGGCCCCGGTCCGGGTCGGTCAGGCTGGCGGGGCTGATCCCGCTGCGGGTCACCCGGAAGCCGGGTCCGCCGTCGGTGCTGCTGATGCAGAGGCCGCCGGTGGCGTTCCACTCGTTCGGGTTGATCAGGTAGCGGCCGGAGTCGACGGCCTGGGACGGGTAGCGGTTGTCCCCCGTGGAGCAGATCTCGCCGGCGGTGGCGGCCGGCAGCGGGGTGACCGCCGGGGCGGCCCTGGTGGGCTCCTGGCGGTCCTGCGGGAGCAGCACCGCGCACAGGGCCAGCACGATCGCGATGGACGGCGCGAGCCACCACCACGGTCGCAGACGGGGGCGCCCGGTTCCGGGCACGACGGGGTGGGCCATGGGGTCCTCGCCTCCCTGCGGCGGTGTGGCCGGCCGGTGCGGGGGCCGGGTCGGTGGCGCGCTCACCCTGCGGGCGTGGAACCCGACCGGGGCCGGGTGGCGCCGGAGGTCGGCTTCTTGACGGGGGGCTTCGTGGTGGCGGCCGACGGGGACGTCGAGGGGGTGGGGGAGGCCGGCGGGTCGGGGGCCGGGGCGGGGGCCGGCGGCGGGACGGTCAGGGCCGGCTCGGAGTGGACGGTCCACGGCGTGCTGTAGCGGGGCGCGGCGACCCCGGCGGCGTACGCCTCGGCGGCCGCGCCGGACGCGGCCACCCGCCAGTCCACCTCCTTGCGCGCCTCGTACCAGATCACGCCGATGATGTCGGGGTGCTGCGGGAGCTGGGAGAACATCTCGGTGATCCACTGGGCCTTGAGCCCCGCGGTGTCGGTGGCCCCGGTCTCGGTGATCACCACGGGCTTCTGGGTGAACTCCCGGACCTGCTTGATGGTCGGCTGGAAGATCTGGTCGAACGACTTGTACTTCTCGACGCCGGTGGTGCCGTAGTAGCCGGACAGCCCGATCCAGTCGGCGTAGTCGTCGCCGGGGTAGAGCGAGTTCAGGCTGGTGGCGTTCTCGTAGTCGACGTTGGGACTCCACACCCAGGTGACCCGGGTGGCGCCCGCCTGCTTGAAGATGTCGTGGACGTGCCGCCAGGCCTGGACGTACTGGCCTTTCTTGTTGCCGTTCGCCTGCTCGGCCCAGGGGTACCAGTAGCCGTTCATCTCGTGGGCGAAGCGCAGGGCGACGGGGTAGCCGAGGCCCTTGATGCCCTCAGCCCAGGTCCTGATGTAGTCGTCGAACTTGCCGTCGATGATGTTGGCCAGGGCGTACTCGGGCTGGTCGCCGCGGAGTTTGTCGTCCTTCGATTCCTTGTGGTAGTCCCAGGGCTCCCAGGCGACCATCGGCATGATGCCGCGTTCGGCGACGGTGTCGAAGACCCGGCGGTCGAACTTCCGGTCCCACCAGCCCACCGAGAACTCCAGCACGTTCGGCTGGTGTTTGACGGCGGCGGTGAACTCGTCGAGCGGGCCGAGGTCGTACGGGCCGGTCTTGGTCATGATGCCGGTGAACGCGCCGCCGGCCGGCGGGAACAGCGGCGGCTGGGGCGGTGCGCCGGTCGTCGGTGCGCCGGTCGTCGGTGCGGGGGCCGCCGGTGTGCCGGGGGTGGTGGGGTCGGCGCTCGGCGGCGCGGCCAGGGCGCTGGCCAGCCAGCTCGGCAGCGCGGTCGGGGCGGCGCCGGCGAAGGCGTACGGCTCCCGGTCGGCGCGGGAGAGCCGGGGCGCCAGGACGAAGGTGTACCCGACCATCAGGGCCAGGGCGACCAGGGCGGCGATCCGGGGCACGGTGATCCGCAGCATCAGCGGCCTCCCTGCTTCGACCGGCCGCCGGCCCGGGCGGGCTCCAGCAGTTCCTCGAACTCGTCCGCGGCGGCGGGTTCGTCGCCGCGGCCGGTCTTCCCGTCGCGCGGCGGTTCGCTCCGCTGGGCCGGCAGGTGTCCGGCCGCGGGGGCGGCCCCGACGGGCGCCGACGTCGCCGCGGCCCGCCGGGCGCGGGCCTCGCGGCGTCCGCTGACGAAGGAGATCACCGGCGGCGCGACGCCGGTGAGCAGGCTGACTCCGGCCCAGAACCGCAGGATCCAGAGGTCGTGGTGGAGCGTGAAGCTCGCGCCGAGCAGTCCGCCCGCGACGGCCGCCCACACCAGGTGCAGCCGGAACGTCGAGAGCGACTCGGCGCTGCGCAGGTCGCCCTTGGCGGTGACGGCGTACGCGAGCGGACGGCGCAGCAGCGCGGCGACGGCGGCGGCGACGTAGACCGGGCCGGCGAACAGGGCCAGTCCCATGCCCGCCATGCCGATCTCGCGCCGCTCGTGCGCGGCCAGGTTGAACCGGCGCAGCCAGAGCCACAGCACGAACCAGCTGCCCATGCTGGCGCCCCACAGGGCCGTCCAGTGGGCGCTGTTGAGGTGGATGGAGGTGACGCCGAGGGCCAGGTACACGGAGGTGGCGAGGCTGCCGAGGACGGTGTTGAGCGCCACGCTCGGGTAGTAGAACTGGACCAGGCCGTAGAGCACCCGCTGGCGCAGCCGCAGCTTGATGCCCGAGCGCAGCCGGTTCTTGAGCAGGATCTCCCAGATGCCGTACGCCCAGCGCTTCTGCTGGTTGAAGTAGTCGGTCCAGGAGGTCGGGCCCTCGCCGACGGCGAGGACGTCCGGGGTGTAGACGCCCTTCCAGCGGTGGCCGGTCTCCGGGTTCACGGAGGCCTGGATCCGCATGCTGGTGAGGTGGTCCTCGATGATCGAGTCCTGGTAGCCGCCGATCTGCTGCCAGGCGGTGGGCCGGTACAGGTGGTTGGTGCCGATCAGCAGCGGCGCGTCCATGCCGTTGCCGCCGCGCTCGACCAGCCCGGAGAACAGGTACTGCTGCACGGAGGCGCCGTGGGCGACCCAGTTGTCGTACATGTTGCCGTACACCTGGGGGGCCACCACGAAGGCGACGTCGGGGTCGCGGAAGTAGCCGAGGGTGCGCTGCAGGAAGCAGGGCAGTGGGACGTGGTCCGGGTCCATCTGGGCGACCACGTCGTACCCGTGCTCGTGCTCGGCGCGCCAGGAGTTGTGGTTGCCGGACTTCGTCCTGGCCCGGAACTCGCCCTCGGACCGGTTGTACTCGGGGCGTCCCTTGCGGCTGAAGTGGTGGACGCCGAGTCGGGCGGCCATCTTCTTGACCCGGTCGTCGTCGCCCTCGTCGAGGATCCAGACGTCGACCTGGCCGTCGTACTCGATCCGCAGCATCGCCGCGAGGGTGCGTTCGACGATCTCGATCGGCTCCTTGGAGGGCACGATCGTGGTCAGCACGGCGACCCGCAGCCCGGGCGGCGGGGTGACCGGCACCGGGTCCTTGGCGCGGAAGGCGAACACCCAGACGGCGAGGTTCTGGACCAGCCGGACCAGTTCCACCGTGATGACGGCGCAGAAGCAGATGCGGGCCAGGTTGATCCGCCAGTCCGGGGACCAGCCGACACCGGAGCCGGGGATGTGTTCGGGCAGCAGCAGCCAGCCGACGAAGGCGAGGCCGGCCAGTGCGTTGACCGTCACCAGGACGGTCATGACGAACGTGACGCCGCGGGAGGAGACCGAGCGGTAGCGGACGGCGGCACCGTCCTCGCCGGGGGTCAGCGGGCCGGCGGTCTCGGCGCAGGCGACGTAGGCGCGTTGGGCGGCGGTGTTGCGCACGTCCCTGCGGACGATCCGCCGTTCGTGCCGGGCCCGGGGGAGGACGCGTCCGTGGCGTCCCCGTCCCCGGTTACCCCTGGTCGCCGCGTGTTCGTTGGTGGAGTCCACCGGTATGCCCCCATGCAACCGCTCCGTTGGGCCGAAGCCGTTGGTTCCCTGCTCTGTCACCGCTCGTCGGCGCTGGTCACCCGGCCGTCGGTGGGACGGGTCCGCGGGTGGGCCGACACCCTCGCTGGCTTGGCTGATAGTCGTTCAAACGGTCAGCATACGGGCCGCTGCCGGACGGTCACAGTCGGGGTTCGGGTCCAGGGGCGCCGGGACGCCGCAGGCCCCACCGGGACGGTGGGGCCTGCGGGGTGGCCCGTGGGTCGGGAGGGCTTCAGGGGGTGATCTTGACGGAGTTCGCGATCTGGTCCATCAGCGCCAGCGAGGGGGCCTCCGGCGCCTGGTCGAGGCAGATCTGGAGCACCGGCACGGTGGTGGCCCCGGCCGCCGGGGTGACCTGGAGGACGCCGCAGTAGCCGTCCGGCGTGGAGGAGCCGCTGGACATCGGGACGTGCCACAGCGCGAGGTAGCCGTCCATGCCCTGGATCTTGACGGCCGACTGCTTCACCGGCTCCGGCGGGGTCGGCGCGTCGGAGCCGTAACGGGCGTTGTAGAGCAGCTGGCCCATGCCGAGCACCAGGGACTTCGGGTCGGACCAGCCGCCGTTGAACACCCGGAGGTTCTGGACGACCAGGCCGCGGGTGCAGGCCCCGCTGCCGTGGCCCACGCAGGCGTACGGGCCGACCGCGTAGCGGACGTCGTTCGGGTTCTTGGCGTCGACCTGGACCTGCCAGTCCTGCGGCAGCATGAAGTTCATCTTCGAGTCCTGGCCGGTGATCTCCCGCCCACCGGCGAGTGGCTGGCCGCCGGTCAGGGCGGTGCCCATGAAGCCGTTCGGGCTCTTCGGGTCGCCGGCGGCCGTCGGGGCGGTGGTCGGGCCGGCCTTCGCCGAGCCGGAGTTGCCGGTCTTGTGGCCGACGACGTACCCGGCGCCGGCCATCACGACCGACAGCACGACGGCGCCGACGGCCAGGAGCACCCTGCGCTTGGCGCGGTTCGGCTCGACCGTCTCGAAGACCACCGAGGTCGGGATCGGCTTGGGGGCCGGGGTGACGGGCCCGGGCTGCGGACCCGGCACCGTGGGGGAGACGACGGTCGACGCGGCGGCGTTCTGGGCGGGGTGGCCCGGGAAGGTGCTCGCGGGCGCGGCGGCGCCTCCCGGCTTGGCCTGAATCCTGTCGGTCCAGGCGGAACCGTCCCACCAGCGCAGCGTGTTGGGCTGCCCGGAAGGGTCGTCGTACCAGCCGCTTGGCGTACTCCCCGTCGTCATGCGGCGGATCCTAGCAGTGCCCCGATCAGATGGTCATTTCACGTCACAGGCCCGTGCGCAGCGGCCGACGCGGTCTCAGAAAGCCATCGTGTAGACCATCAGGTTCATCCCCGGGTACGGCGCCCAGTCGCGCTCCGGAGTGCGCCGGAAGCCGGTCCGCTCGTAGACGCGGTGGGCGGCGGTCATCTCGGGGCGGGTGGAGAAGGCCATGCCGGCCAGGCCGAGTTCGCGGCTGCGGGCGATGGTGGCGCGGACCAGGGCCTCGCCGACGCCCCGGCCGCGGGCGGCCGCGGCGGTGGCCAGCATCCGTATCTCGCCCTCGCTCGGGGCGGCGATGTCGGCCCACTCGGTGCCGCCGACGGCGAAGGTCACACAGCCGAGGACCCGTCCTTCGGCCGCGTCGACCGCGACGAGGAGCTCGGCCTCCCGGGCCCGGCGGGCGGCGTCGCGCAGGAGCTCGACGTAGCCGCTCGTGGGCGAGGTGTGGCCGTCGCCGACGAAGGCCTCGACGGTGATGCGGCCGGCGTCGTCGAGGTCCTCCGAACGGGCCTGGCGGATGAGGATGTCCATCCCGCCAGTGTGCCGGAGCCGTGCGGTGTGGTGATCTCCGGGGTGGCCCGGACCGGGAGGGTGGCCGGGTCGGCGGAGGGGCGCAGCGAGGCGGCCGGCAGGCTGCCGTACAGCCGGTCCAGGCGCTCCGGGCCGGCCGGGTAGCCGCCCGGGCGGTGCCAGTTGTCGCGGCCGGCGGCGGCGCCGCGGGCGACCTCCCGGCCGATCAGGGTGCCGAGCAGGCCGAAACCGCCGACGGCCCCGGCCAGGGCGAGTGCGCTTGCGAGAGTGTCGGTGTCCATGGCTCCACTCTGGCCGGGCCGCGCGGCGGCCACGAGTGGCAGGAACGACCGATTGCCTCGAAATCCTGCCACCCGGGCCCTTCCGCCCGCGACGCCCGCCGGGCATCCTGGGCGGCATGCTGAAGAACGTGGTCGCCGTGGTGCTGGAGGAGGTGCACCCCTTCGAGCTCGGCGTCGCCTGCGAGGTCTTCGGCCTGGACCGCACCGACGAGGGCCTGCCCGGGTACGACTTCGCGATCGCCGGGGCCCGTCCCGGGCCGCACGCGACCCACTCCGGGTTCGCGGTGGACGTCCCGCACGGCCCCGAGCGGCTGGCCGGGGCCGACCTGGCGGTGGTCACCGCGACGGCGATCCGCCCGGACTACCCGGAGCCGCTGCTGGCGGCGCTGCGCTCGGTGGTGGCGGACGGCGGCCGGGTGCTCTCCATCTGCAGCGGCGCCTTCGTGCTCGGCGCCGCCGGACTGCTGGACGGCCGCCGCTCCAGCACCCACTGGCGGCACAGCGAGGAGCTGGCCCGGCGCTTCCCGCTGACCACGGTCGAGCCGGACGTGCTGTACGTGGACGACGACCCGGTGATCACCTCCGCCGGGACGGCCGCCGGCATCGACGCCTGCCTGCACCTGGTGCGCAAGGTGCAGGGTGCCGAGGTGGCCCGGGGGATCGCCCGCCGGATGGTGGTGGCGCCGCACCGGGAGGGCGGGCAGGCCCAGTTCGTGAACCGCCCGCTGCCGGGGGGCGACGGCGACTCGCTGGCCCCGCTGCTCGACTGGATGCGCCACCACCTGGACCGCGACGCGACCGTCGAGCAGCTGGCCGCCCGGGTCCACATGTCCCCGCGCACCTTCGCCCGCCGCTTCCAGCAGGAGACCGGCACCACCCCGCACCGCTGGCTGACCGGGCAGCGGGTGCTGCTCGCCCAGCGGCTGCTGGAGTCCACCACCGAGCCGGTGGACGCGATCGCCGCCCGCTGCGGCTTCGGCAACGCGGCGGCGCTGCGGCACCACTTCGGGCGCCGCCTGGGGACCACACCGCTCGCCTACCGGCGCTGCTTCGCCGACCCGGAGGAGCGGAGGTGACGGATCGTCAGTTCTCCAGGGCCAGGTGGTCGACGGTGTTCCAGCGGTCCGGGTGCAGCCGCCCGTCCTGGGCGCGCCAGAGGCTGGTGGAGCAGTTGTGCACCGGCCCGAGCGCGGTGAGTCGCTCCTCGGTGAGCCGGTCCAGCACGTAGCGCAGCATCAGCACCGTGCAGTCGTGCGCGACCAGCAGGACGGGCCGTCCGGCCTCCTCCTCGCAGAGGTCCCGCAGCAGGCCGCGCACCCGCAGCGCGACGTCGGCCCAGGACTCGCCGCCGGGCGGGCGGTAGTACAGCTCGCCCATCTTGCGCCGCCGGGCGGCCTCCTCCGGGTGCTTGGCCTCGATCGCGGCCCGCGGCAGCATCTCCAGGACGCCCAGCTCGCGGTCGCGCAGCCGCTCGTCGTAGCGCACCGCGAGCGTGACCGGGACGGCGCCGAGCCCGGCGGCCTGGGCGAGCGCGATCCGGGCGGTCTCGGTGGTGCGCACGTACGGCGAACACCAGACGCTGCGCGGGCGGTCGGCGCTGGGCAGGCCGGCCCACCAGCGGCCGAGCGCCTGGGCCTGCTGCTGGCCGTGCAGCGACAGCGGGATGTCGGCGTCCCGGCAGCTGATCGGGACGCTGAGCGCGCCGGCGGCCTCGGCCAGCTGGAACTCGACGTTGGCGGTGGACTCGCCGTGCCGGGTGGCGATCAGGACGGACGGCAGCCGGGTGGCCGTCGCCGGGCGGTGGGTGGTGAGGTGGTGCGGGCTCTGGGTGGACTGGTGCTGGCCGTTGAGGGTGGTGCCGGGTTCTGCCATGGCCGCGTGCTCCCCGTGGGTCGATCAGTTTCCGGCCGGTCGCCGGTCCGGTCTGGTGGTGCTCTGCGAAGGCGGCTGTTCATACATATGATCGCGCCGCCTTCTCCAGTGTTCACGGAGAGGGCGGCGCGATCACAGGGCGCGTGCAGCGCGAATCAGTGCGCTGCTACGGGCTCCGGCGCGTTCTTCGGCTCCTCGTCGCCGGCTTCGGCGCTGTAGTCGGCGGGCCGGGTCTCGTCCGGGCCCTCGGGCGCCTTGACCGCGCGCAGCACCAGGGTGAGCGCCACCGCGACGAGCAGGTTGAGCGCGAAGGCGGTCAGGCCGATGTAGCCGATCTCGCCGATGCCGGGGATCGCGGCCGCGTTGCCGCCGAAGTGCTTGGTGGCGGGGCTGGCGATGCCGTACGCCGTCCAGGTGCCGTACGCCATGCCGGCCGCCCAGCCGGCGAACAGCGCCCAGTGGTGGAACCAGCGGGTGAACAGGCCGCCGACGATCGCCACGAAGGTCTGCAGGATCCACAGGCCGCCGAGCAGCTGGAGGTTGATCGCGGCCTGCTTGTCCATGCCGAGCACGAAGACCAGCGCGCCGACCTTGACCAGCAGCGAGACCAGCTTGGCGATCCGGGTCTCGTCCGCGGGGCTGGCGGTGGGCTTCAGCCATTCCTTGTAGACGTTGCGGGTGAACAGGTTGGCCGCCGCGATCGACATGATGGCGGCCGGCACCAGCGCGCCGATCCCGATCGCGGCGAAGGCCACGCCGGTGAACCAGTCCGGGAACATGTCGGCGAACAGCTGCGGCACCGACAGCTGGGCGTTGAACTTCTTGTCGCCCTGGCCGACGCCCGCGGCGATCGCCATGAAGCCGAGCAGCGCCAGCAGGCCCAGCATCAGCGAGTACGCGGGCATGATGGCCATGTTGCGGCGCACGGTGTTGCGGGACTTGGAGGCCAGCACGCCGGTCACCGAGTGCGGGTACATGAACAGCGCCATCGCCGAGCCCAGCGCCAGCGTCGCGTACGTCCACTGCTTGTTGTCCGGGAGGGTCATCGAGCCGCCGGACTTGGGGGCGCTGAACTTGTGCGCCGCCGCGTCGAAGATGTGCCCGTAGCCGCCGAGCCGGATCGGGATGTAGATGACCGCGACGATGATCACGATGTAGATCAGCGCGTCCTTGACGAAGGCGATCAGCGCCGGGGCGCGCAGCCCGGAGGAGTAGGTGTAGGCGGCCAGCACGCCGAAGGCGATGAACAGCGGCAGGTCCTTGACGAACCAGTTGGCGTTCTCGCCGCCGCCGACGCCGAGCACGTCCAGCACCGCCTGGATGCCGACGAGCTGGAGCGCGATGTACGGCATGGTGGCCAGGATCCCGGTCAGCGCGACGACCAGGGAGAGCGGCCGCGAGCCGTACCGGCCGCGGACGAAGTCGGCCGGGGTGACGTACCCGTGCACCCGGGAGACCGACCAGAGCCGGGGCAGGAAGAGGAAGACCAGCGGGTACGCGACGATCGTGTACGGCACCGCGAAGAAGCCCGCCGCGCCGGTCGCGTAGACCGCCGCCGGGACGGCGACGAAGGTGTACGCGGTGTAGAGGTCGCCGCCGAGCAGGAACCAGGTGACCCAGGTCCCGAAGCTGCGGCCGCCCAGGCCCCACTCGTCCAGGTGCGCCGCGTCGTCGGCCCGGCGCCAGCGCGAGGCGAGGAAGCCCATCACGGTGACCAGGGCGAAGAACAGCACGAAGACCACGAGGGCCGGCACGTTGACGTCCTTCATCGCGCGCCACCCGCCTTCCGGGCCGCCGTGCGGGCCTTCTCGTCCCGGTTGATCAGCAGGTACGCGGCGACGGTGAACACCGCCGACACCGGCACCCAGAGCAGCTGGTACCAGTAGAAGAACGGCACCCCGCCCGCGGGCGGGTCGGTCTTGTCGTACGAGGACACCCAGAGCAACGCGACGATCGGCACCAGCAGGGCGAGCCCGGCCAGCACCCGCTCGGGGGTCACCGCCGGCACCCGGTCCCCGGGTGGCTCGGGCATGACAGGTTCGGTGGCATCGGGATCAGACGGCATCTTCGGCTCCGCTCCGGAGGGTTCCCCGTCGGCGCCGCAGCCCCGGG
Organism: Kitasatospora sp. NPDC087314; assembly: GCF_044744365.1. NCBI lineage: Bacteria > Bacillati > Actinomycetota > Actinomycetes > Kitasatosporales > Streptomycetaceae > Kitasatospora > Kitasatospora sp. NPDC087314. Next base: position 235,102 of record NZ_JBIUYE010000007.1, on the reverse strand, counting down.
AGCACCGCACGCCCCCGCGAGCCCGCCGAGCAGCACCATCGGTGATCGGCAGTCAGTACGGCTGCGCAATCTAGGGCATGGGGTGATCCATGTCACCGGGATCGGGGCGACTTCCCGCCATCTGGACGCCGTCCGGGTGTATTCGACCGGTACGGGCCGCCCGGGTGACGCGAACGGGCACCGGCGCGCGGGTCGCGCGCGCCGGTGCCCGTGGTGCGAAGGGGGCGTGAGCCGCCGTCGACTACTCCGGCCGCTTGAGCCGGGTGATGAACTTGTAGCGGTCGCCGCGGTAGATCGAGCGGACCCACTCCACCGGGTCTCCCTCGGCGTCGAAGGAGTGCCGGGAGAGCTGGAGCATCGGCAGCCCGAGGTCGGAGCCGAGCAGTCCGGCCTCGCGCGGGTTGGCGAGGGTGGTCTCGATGGTCTCCTCGGCCTCGGCCACGGTGACCCCGTACACCTCGCGCAGCGCCGCGTAGAGCGAGTTGTGCTTGGCGAGGTTGCGGCGCAGCGCGGGGAAGCGCTTGGCGGACAGGTGCGCGACCTCGATGGCCATCGGGTCGCCGTTGGCCAGCCGCAGGCGCTCGATCCGCAGCACCCGCCCGCCGGGCTTGATGTCGAGCAGCGGGGCGAGCCGGTCGTCGGCGGTGATGTAGCCGATCTCGATCAGCCGCGAGGCGGGCTCCAGGCCCTGGGCCCGCATGTCCTCGGTGTAGGAGGTGAGCTGGAGGGCCTGGGCGACCTTGGGCTTGGCGACGAAGGTGCCCTTGCCCTGGATGCGCTCCAGCCGGCCCTCGACGACCAGTTCCTGCAGCGCCTGGCGGACGGTGGTGCGCGAGGTGTCGAACTGGGCGGCCAGCGCGCGCTCCGGCGGGACCGGGGTGCCGGCGGGCTGGGTCTCGGTGAGCTGGAGCAGGTGGCGCTTGAGGCCGTAGTACTTGGGGACGCGCGCGGTCGGGTCGGCGCCGGCCTGCGTCGGGAGGTTTTTCACCTCGGGGTCGTTGACCTGGGCGGTGGATCCCCCGTCGCTGCTCATCGGACCTGTTCTCCCGTTTCTCACAGGGTCTTTACGGACCCCGCCACATCGTTAACGGGTGACATCGTTGCATGTATGGCTACGGAACGAATACCTCATCACGCGATGAACGATGTGCGGTGTCGGCTTGATAACGGGTGGTCCGGATCGGTCGAACTCCCGTTGACAGGCCCATTGGTCTAGGCCAAGCTCCAGGCATCTGGTCTACACCACTAGGCCGGTCACTACGAATCCCCCCACCCGCTCGAAGGGGTCCGCGGCACCTTTCCCCCCGCTTTACGTGGGTCTGCCGCTGCCGCCCGACGGGGGTAACCCAGGCATCCCTCAGGAGGATGGCGTGAAGCGTCAGCTCATCGCGGCGGTCGGCGTCGCAGCAATGGTCGTCGGCCTGGCGGCTTGTGGCTCCGACGGCAAGAAGGACGACAACGCCGGTTCGGGCTCGTCGTCCGCGGCGGGCGCCAAGAACTACAGCGGCAAGACGCTGAAGGTGTGGCTGATGAGCGGCTCCGCCCCGAAGGGCTGGACCGACGCGGTCAAGACCGAGTTCGAGACCACCTACCCGGGCTCGAAGGTCGACTTCCAGATCCAGGAGTGGGGCGGCATCGGCGCGAAGGTCACCGCCGCGCTGTCCGAGGGCTCGGTCGACGTCGTGGAGGTCGGCAACACCCAGACCGCCGGCTACGCGGCCTCGGGCGGCCTGCTCGACATCACCAAGGACAAGGCCAACCTGGGCGGGGCCGACTGGGCCGCCAACCAGAACGAGTCCGCGATCCTGGACGGCAAGCAGTACGCCGCCCCGTGGTGGGTCTCCAACCGCGTCGTCGCCTACAACAAGGACCTGTGGACCAAGGCCGGCCTGACCGACGCGCCGAAGACCCTGGACGAGTTCTACACCGACCTGGAGAAGCTGAAGACCACCGACGGCGTCGCCGACCCGATCTACCTGCCGGGTCAGGAGTGGTACACCTACTTCGGCCTGCTCACCGGTGAGGGCGGCAAGATCGCCAAGAAGGACGGCGACAAGTGGGTCGGCGGCCTGTCCTCGCCCGAGGCGCAGAAGGCCTTCGAGACCTACAAGAAGCTGCAGGGCTACTCGGTCACCGGTCCGAAGGACAAGGACGAGGCCACCCCGCAGCAGAAGGACGTCTTCGGCAAGGGCAACGTCGGCACCATGATCGGCCTCGGCTGGGAGCTGCCCGACGAGAAGACCATGCCCAAGGACAAGATCGGCTTCTTCCCGCTCCCGGGCAAGACCGCCGACAAGCCCTCCGGCGTCTTCCTCGGCGGCTCGAACCTGGCGATCGCCTCGCAGAGCAAGAACACCGACATGGCGAAGGACTTCCTGAAGGTCGCCCTCAACGACAAGAACGAGGGTCTGGTCGCCGCCGCGGGCAACATCCCGAACAAGGCCGCGCTGAACAGCCAGCTCACCGGTGACTTCGCGAAGGCCGCCCAGTCGGCCGCCGCGGTCGGCGGGATCACCCCGAACACCCCGAACTGGGCCAGCGTCGAGGACAACCCGAACCCGGTCAAGGACTTCCTGACCGCGGTCCTGCAGGGCGGCGACTACGCGGCCACGGCCAAGAAGTACGACGACGAGATCGCGAAGCGGCTCAACCAGAAGCAGTAGGCACCGAGCGGCGTCGCTCACCGGCCCCCGGCGGGGGGTCGGTGAGCGAC
>NZ_JBIUYE010000007.1:187750-232379 GCF_044744365.1 Kitasatospora sp. NPDC087314 | reverse complement strand
CGTGGCCGCGGGGCCCCCCCCCCCCCACACCTACACATTAACCCCCAATCCACCCCCCCCCCCCCACACCCCCCCCCCCCCCCCCCGCGGCCGCCCCCCCCCCCCCCGCCGGGGGGGGGGGCCCCCCCCCCCACGCCTGTCCGTCGTGGTCGGGTTGTGAGGAAGTGAGAACGATGGCTGTGCATTCAGAGCGGGTGCAGACACAGTCCCCGGCGTCGGGGAAGGCTGTTGTGGCCAGTATTGAGACGAGTGCCGCGGGCGGCGGTGCCAAGGGCTCCGCCCCGAAGGGCACCAGATCCGCGGACGGCCCCGGCCTGGGCTCCCGTCTCGCCCCGTACCTGCTGCTGCTGCCGGCCACCGTGGCGACCGTCGCCCTGCTGGGCTGGCCGCTGGTGAAGACCGTCCTGCTGTCGTTCCAGAACCTCAACAAGCGCCAGCTGGTCCTGCACCTGACCGAGTGGAACGGCTTCGACAACTACAAGGAGCAGCTGACCGACCCGGAGTTCTGGTCGGTCACCGGACGCACCGTCGTCTTCACCCTGGTCAACGTGGTGCTGATCATGGTCGGCGGCACCCTGATCGGCCTGCTGCTCAACCACCTCGGCAAGAAGATGCGCCTGGTGCTGTCGATCGGGCTGCTGATGGCCTGGGCCATGCCGGTGGTCGCCGCGACCACCGTCTACAGCTGGCTGTTCGACCAGCAGTGGGGTGTCGTCAACTGGGTCCTGGACCAGCTGGGTTGGCACTCGATGGCCGACTACAACTGGATGAGCGACCAGTACTCGACCTTCTTCGTCGTCATCCTGCTGATCGTCTGGCAGTCGGTGCCGTTCGTGGCGTTCAACATGTACGCCGGCCTGACCACCATCCCCAGGGAGCTCTACGAGGCCGCCCGGATGGACGGCGCCGGCTCCTTCAAGATCTTCGGCTCGGTGATCTTCCCCAGCCTGAAGCCGTTCTTCCTGGCCACGACCTTCCTGGAGATCATCTGGGTCTTCAAGGCCTTCACCCAGGTGTACGCGATCAACGCCGGCGGTCCCGAGAAGCTGACCCGCACCCTGCCCGTGCACGCCTTCCTCGAAGGCTCGTCCGGCCAGCACTACGGCGTCGGCTCCGCGATCGCGGTGCTCACCATCCTGATGCTGGGCGCGCTGATGGCGTACTACTTCCGCATCATGATCAAGCAGGAGGACGAGCTGTGAGGCGCTCTCTCTTCGGACGTACCTGGCCGAACGTGATCGCGGTCGTCCTCTTCGTCTTCTTCATCTTCCCCGTCTACTGGATGGTCGCGACTGCCTTCAAGCAGAACAACGACATCATCAGCAAGACGCCGGTCTTCATCCCGTTCAACGGCACCTTCGAGCACTTCACCACTGCGGTGAACGCGCCGAACTTCTGGACGTACGTCACCAACAGCCTCATCGCCACCGTCGGCGCGGTGCTGGCCTCGCTGGTGATCGCGACCCTGGCGGCCTTCGCCATCGCCCGGATGAAGTTCCGCGGCCGCAAGTCCTTCGTGCTGGTCGTCATGATCGCGCAGATGGCGCCGTGGGAGGTCATGACCATCGCGGTGTACATCATCTCCCGCGACAACGGCATGCTGAACAGCCTGATGCCGCTGACCTTCTTCTACATGATGATGGTCCTGCCCTTCACCATCTGGACGCTGCGCAGCTTCATCGCCGCCGTGCCGAAGGAGCTGGAGGAGTCGGCCATGGTGGACGGCTGCACCCGCACCCAGGCCTTCGTGAAGGTGATCTTCCCGCTGCTGGCCCCCGGTCTGATGTCGACCTCGCTGTTCGGCTTCATCACCGCGTGGAACGAGTTCCCGCTCGTCCTGATCCTCAACAAGGAGGAGGGCAAGACCCTCCCGCTCTGGCTGTCCTCCTTCAAGACCGCCTTCGGCAACGACTGGGGCGCCACCATGGCGGCGTCCACGATGTTCGCCATCCCCGTGCTGATCCTGTTCGTCTTCCTGCAGCGCAAGGCGGTCGGTGGACTGACCGACGGCGCCGTGAAGGGCTGAGTCATCGTGAGCATCCTCGTTCCCACCGTGCCGGACAGCGACCAGCTGCACCGCGACGCCCTGACCGTCCTGCAGCCCGGCTTCGTCGGCACCCAGGTGCCGCAGTGGCTGCGCCGCCACCTCGCCGCCGGGCTCGGCTCGGTCGCGCTGTTCGACCGCAACGTGGTCGACCTCGACCAGCTCGCCACGCTCACCAGGGCGCTGCGCGAGGAGAACCCCGACCTCCTGATCGCGATCGACGAGGAGAGCGGGGACGTCACCCGGCTGGAGGCGGGCTCCGGCTCGTCCTGGCCCGGCAACCTCGCGCTCGGCGCGATCGACGATCCGGCGCTGACCCGGGACGTCGCCCGCGAGCTGGGCCGGGCGCTGGCCGCGGCCGGCGTCAACTACAACTGGGCGCCCACCGCGGACGTCAACTCCAACCCGCGCAACCCGGTGATCGGCGTCCGCTCCTTCGGCGCCGACCCGGAGCTGTGCGCCCGGCACACCGCCGCCTGGGTGGAGGGCCTGCAGTCGGCCGGCGTGGCCGCCTGCTCCAAGCACTTCCCCGGCCACGGCGACACCGCGGTCGACTCGCACCACGGCCTGCCGGTCATCGACGTCGACCTGGACGTGCTGCGGGCCCGCGACCTGGTCCCGTTCCAGGCGGCGATCGCGGCCGGCACCAAGGCCGTGATGACCGCCCACATCATGATCCCGGCGCTCGACCCGAAGCTGCCGGCCACCCTCAGCCCCACCGTGCTGCGCGACCTGCTGCGCGCCGCCCCGGCCGACGGCGGCCTCGGCTACCAGGGCCTGATCGTCAGCGACGCGATCGAGATGGGCGCCATCGCCGACACCTTCGGGATGGGCGAGGGCACCGTGCTGGCCCTGGCGGCCGGCGCGGACGCGATCTGCGTCGGCGGCGGGCTGGCCGACGAGGAGACGGTGCTGATGCTGCGCGACGCCATCGTGGCGGGCGTGCGGGCCGGCCGGCTCTCCGAGGAGCGGCTGGCGGACGCCGCCGACCGGGTCCGCGCGCTCGGCAGCTGGGGCCGGATCTCGGCCCAGGGCGAGCGGCCGGAGCCGGACCTCGCGGTCGGCCTGCGGGCCGCCCGCCGGGCGCTGAGGGTGGTCCGGGCGCCGGGCCACGAGCCGCTGCCGGTGTCCGAGCGCCCGTTCGTGGCCTCGTTCTCGGACGAGCCGAACATCGCCGTCGGCGACGTCACCCCGTGGGGCGTGGCCGGCATGCTGGCCGACCGCTTCCCCGGCACCCGCACCCGCGCGGTCTCGGCGGCCGAGGCCGCCCCCGAGCTGCTGGACGCGCTGGTCGCCGAGCTGGTGGCCACCGCCGAGGGCCGTCGCCTGGTGCTGGTGGTCCGCGACGCGCACCGGCACGCCTGGATGTCCGCCGCGCTGGGCCGCCTGGTGGCGGCCCGGCCGGACGCCGCGGTGGTCGAGATGGGGCTGCCGCAGTCCGAGCCGGTCGGCGCGCTCTACATCGCCACCCACGGCGCCGCCCGGGTCTGCGGGCTGGCGGCCGTGGAGGTGCTCACCGGGCAGCCGGGAGCGATCGGCTGAGCCGAGGGGGAACGTCACCGGCTGTGTCCGGAGGGCGTTGGCAGACGGGCCCGTCATGCGCATGCCGCATGGCGGGCCCGTCCCGTTTTCCCCGCGTTGACCTGCGGGTTCACCAGATGACCGTGATCCCTCAAGTGAGCCTTAAATCCACCTTAAGTTCCACTGAGGGTGACGGAACGGCGACGGTTGGCCACGGGGTACAACGGCTCTGCAACGGCCTTGGCGACGAGGGCTTTTGGCCGTTGACACCACCTTTGGTCTAGGCCAGAGTCCAGTCATCCGGTTCGAACTTCAACCTCACCGGATGTGGTACCGGCCCTCCCCGAAGCTCCTCGCCCTGCCCGGACTCTCCGCTGCGGGCGCCATCACGCTGCCGGCGGGCAACACGGCTCTAGCACCCTCGGAGGATGGCGTGAAGAAGCGTCAGCTCATGTCGACGTTCGGAATCACGGCCCTGGCGGTCGGCCTGACGGCCTGTTCCTCGGCCGGCACATCGTCGACGGACGGCAAGAGCCCCGCCGCCGATCCGAAGGCCGCGACCGGCACCGTCACCGTCTGGCTGATGGACGACGCCCAGAAGAACTGGCCCGACCTGGTGCAGCAGGTCAACGACCAGTTCGCCGCGAAGTACCCGAACGTCACCCTCAAGCTCTCGTACCAGGGCTGGGCTGACAAGGTGACCAAGCTCGACAAGGCCATCGCCGAGGGCGGCGCCCCCGACGTGGTCGAGCTGGGCAACACCGAGACCATGAAGTACGTGCTCTCCGGCGCGCTGGCTCCGGTCGACCGGACCAGCTTCGACAACTCCGACAGCTGGATCAAGGCGCTCGCCAACACCTGTACGTACCAGGACAAGCTCTGGTGCGTGCCCTACTACGCCGGTGCCCGGGTCGCCATCTACAACTCCGCCGGCTTCCAACAGGCCACCGGCAGCGCGGAGTTCCCCAAGACCGAAGCCGACCTGCTGACGGCCCTGGACAAGGTCGCCGACAAGAACAAGGCCGACAAGAGCTTCTCCCCGCTCTACCTGCCCGGCCCGTACTGGTACGCCGCGATGAGCTACGTGGCCGCGTACGGCGGCAGCATCGCCAAGTTCGACAGCTCCGGCAACTGGCACGGAACCCTGCACGACGCCAAGTCCCAGCAGGGCGTCAGCCACTTCGTCGACCTGGTCCGCAAGTACAACAAGGGCGACCTGAAGGTGAACGAGCAGAACCAGTTCGAGTCGATGGCCCGAGGGCACGCCGCGTCCTTCTACGGCAACGGCTACGAGGCGGCCAGCGTGACCGCGCCGGGCACCGGAGACCCGGGACTCAAGGACGCCGTCAAGGTGGCCACCATGCCCGGCCCGGACGGCAAGCCGCTGCCCACCTTCATCGGCGGCTCCGACCTCGCCGTCACCGCCAAGTCCGCGCAGGTCGCGCTGGCCACCGACTGGGTGCGGATGTTCACCGGCACCAAGTCCCAGCAGGCGCTGGCCGACAAGGACATCCTGCCGAACAACCTCACCCAGCTGAACCCGCTGAAGAACAAGCCGAGCACCTCCGCCGCGGCCAACGCGGTGCCGGACGCCTGGTTCACCCCGCTGGCGCCCGGCTGGGGCGCGATCGAGAAGCAGAAGATCCTGCCCGACATGCTGAGCGCCATCCTCAAGGGCAAGTCGGTGGACCAGGCCACCAAGGAGGCCGACGCCGCGATCGACCAGCTGATCAACAAGCCGTCCTGACCGTCCGTCCCGTCCCCGGGCGCCGTCGCCGAGCGTCCGGTCCGGGGCGGTTCGGGTGTGCCCGCCCGGGGCGTCCACCGTAGGATTGCGGCAGGAAACCACCGCAGCGAGTGTGCGGACTCGCCGCCGTAGAGGTCCCCGCCGGGCACCTGCCCGGTCGGGGTCGAACCATCTCATCGGAGGCACATCCTGATGTCCGACCCGCAGACTGTTTCCGTCCCCGGCCGGATCATGGCGGCGGAGATGGCCGAGCAGCCGGCCGTCCTCCAGCGCATCCTCGACGAGGGCGCTCCGAAGATCCGCGAGATCGCCGCCGAGATCGCCGGCCGCAACCCTCGCTTCGTCCTGCTGACCGCGCGCGGCACGTCCGACAACGCGGCGCTGTACGCCAAGTACCTGATCGAGATCCTGCTCGGCAAGCCCGCCGGCCTGACCTCGATGTCCACCACCACCGCCTACGGTGCCAAGCCGGACCTCACCGACGTGCTGGTGATCACCGTCAGCCAGTCCGGCGGCTCGCCGGACCTGGTGGCCTCCACCAAGGCCGCCCGCGAGGCCGGTGCCATCACCCTCGCCGTCACCAACAACGCGGCCTCGCCGCTGGCCGACGTCTCCGAGTTCCACATCGACGTGCTGGCCGGGCCGGAGAAGGCGCTGCCCGCCACCAAGACCTACACCGCCGAGCTGCTGGCGCTCTACCTGCTGGTCGAGGGCCTGCGGGGCGGCGACGGGTCGGCGGCCAAGGAGCTGCCGGGCCTGGCCGCCGGCATCCTGTCCCGCCATGCCGAGGTGAAGGCGCTGGCCGAGCGCTACCGCTTCGCCCAGCGCCTGGTCATCACCTCGCGCGGCTACGGCTACCCGACCGCCCGCGAGGCGGCGCTGAAGCTCATGGAGACCACCTACATCCCGGCCTCCCCGTTCTCCGGCGCCGACCTGCTGCACGGCCCGCTGGCCATGGTGGACAACGTCTCGCCGGTCATCGCGATCGTCCCGGACGGCAAGGGCGGCGAGGCCCTGCAGCCGGTGCTGGACCGCCTGCGCGGTCGCGGCGCGGACCTGGTCGTGGTCGGCCGGCAGTCGCAGGTGGACGCCGCCTCGGCCGGCTTCGCGCTGCCGGCCGGCGTGCCCGAGGAGGTCCAGCCGATCCTGGAGATCCTGCCGCTGCAGCTGCTGGCCTACGAGGTCACCATCGCCCGTGGTCAGGACCCGGACGCCCCGCGCGCCCTGGCCAAGGTCACCGAGACCCACTGACGTACGGCGCCACGCGTCGGGCCCCCGTCCACAGCCTGTGGACGGGGCCCGACGCGTTGAGCGGCGGAACATGGCTCCGGTGGGGGAGCCCCGTGGTGCTTCGTCGTGCTTCCCGGCCGCGAACGGAACCGGCCCCGGAAAGCACTACGGGCCACGGCGCCGACACGGGACCCTCAACCCATGCGGCACCGTAGCCCGGAGCTGTCGTCGGGCACCGGAGTCAATCGAGAACTGTGCGGGGTCCTCGTTCGGCGGCGTCCGACCGAGGAAAGGCCTCGCGCGGTCAGGGCAGTTGCGCGGTGGGCCTCTCCTTGGTGCCCTTTCATTGTGGACTAGACCAATCTGGGTTGTCCAGGCCTCTCCAAAAATTGGTCTGGACAACTTCGCCCACAAGGTCCCGCCGCAGGCCCGGAGCATGATCCGCTCCCCGGTCCGCCGCGCCCCGCGCGGACCGGCGGCGCTACCCTCGCCATGTGCCCTCGCTGAACGAACTCGTCCGCCGCCACACCACCCTCACCGGGGCCGACGTGGAATGGCTCCACATGCTGGTCTCGGAGTGGCAGCTGCTCTCCGACCTCTCCTTCGCCGACCTCGTCCTGTGGATCCCCACCTGGGACGGCATCCGCTACGTCTCGGTGGCGCAGATGCGGCCCAACACCGGCCCCACCTCCTACCAGGACGACATGGTCGGCCACCTCGTCCCGCGCGGGCGCCGCCCGCTGCTGGACGCCGCCTTCGACGAGGGGCGGATCGTGCGCGAGGGCGACCCGGAGTGGCGTGAGGAGGTGCCCGTCCGGGTCGAGTCCATCCCGGTCCGGCGCGAGGGCAAGGTGCTCGGGGTGATCGCCCGCAACACCAACCTGCTGACCGTCCGCACCCCCAGCCGGCTGGAGCTCACCTACCTGCAGAGCGCCTCCGACCTGGCCCAGATGATCGCCGCCGGCAGCTTCCCGTTCCCCGGCGTCGAGCAGATCGACATGGACGCCGCCCCCCGGGTCGGCGACGGCCTGATCCGGCTCGACGCGGACGGCATCGTCACCTACGCCAGCCCCAACGCGCTCTCCGCCTACCACCGCCTCGGCCTCACCACCGACCTGGTCGGCAGCCACCTCGGCCGCGCCACCGCCGACCTCGTCCCGCCCTCCCGGGCGGCCGTGCACGAGGCGCTGGTGAAGCTGGCGAGCGGCTGGGCGCCGCGGCAGACCGAGGTCGAGGTCCAGGGGGGAGTGGTGACCCTGCGGGCGATCCCGCTCAAGCCCAAGGGCACGCTGACCGGTTCGCTGGTGCTCTGCCGGGACGTCACCGAGCTGCGCCGCCGCGACCGCGAGCTGATGACCAAGGACGCCACCATCCGGGAGATCCACCACCGGGTGAAGAACAACCTGCAGACCGTCGCGGCGCTGCTGCGGCTGCAGTCCCGCCGGATGGAGTCGGAGGCCGGCCGGGCCGCGCTGGACGAGGCGGTGCGCCGGGTCGGCTCGATCGCGATCGTGCACGAGACGCTCTCCCAGGCGCTGGACGAGCAGGTGGCCTTCGACGAGATCGCCGACCGGGTGCTGGCGATGGTGATGGAGCTGTCCCAGGACGGCCGGGTGGCGACCCGCCGCAGCGGCAGCTTCGGCATCCTGTCCGCCGAGGTCGCCACCCCGCTGTCGATGGTGCTGACCGAGCTGCTGCAGAACGCCCTGGAGCACGCCTTCGGTCCGACCGCCTCCGGGAACCTGGAGGTCAGCGCGCTGCGCGGGCGGGCGCCGGCGACCGGGATGGGCTGGTCGGACAGCTGGAACGGCGGTGCCCGCCCGGAGGAGTACCTGCTGATCACGGTGCAGGACGACGGCCGCGGCATGCCCGAGGGGTTCGACCCGCAGACGGCGGGCAACCTCGGCCTGCAGATCGTCCGCACGCTGGCCACCGGGGAGTTGGGCGGCACCTTCGACATGGTGGCCGGCCCGGACGGCGGCACCAAGGTGATCCTGGAGATCCCGGTCCGCTGACGCCGACGGCTCGGCGGATCGGTGCACCGGTGCGGATCGGTGCATCGAGGAGCGCGGCGGGGGCGTGCGCGCGGCGAAGGCGCCGGGCGCCCGCCGCGCGAGCCCCGCGCACGGCCGGTCCGCTTGGGCGCGGAAACAAAAACGAGGCCCTGTCGACCGGGGGGGGGTGGGTCGACAGGGCCTCTCAACCCGTTCCGGCCGTCGGGGGGAGTCGGCCGGAACGGGGGCTCTAGGTGGTGCGACACCTCGCCGGTGCGTTGCACACGGTGAGCGCCACAGCTCCACAATATTGCTCTAAGTGAACAGTATCAAGTGGCTGGACGGTCCGGTGTCGCGGGACCTCGCCAGGCAAGGCCCTTTGTACGGAAGGCTTCACCAGGAAGTGCAGGGAAGCCTTTGATCATGTGTTGATCGGTGCTGCGGTTACTGCTGGTACTACGGCGTGTGATCAGGCGGTGCGGGCGCGGTTGCGGGCGGCACGGCGCTTCATCGCGCGACGCTCGTCCTCGCTCATGCCGCCCCAGACGCCGGCGTCCTGGCCGGTCTCGAGAGCCCACTGCAGGCACTGCTCCATGACCGGACAGCGGCGGCACACGGCCTTGGCTTCCTCGATCTGCAGCAGAGCGGGACCGGTGTTCCCGATCGGGAAGAACAGCTCCGGGTCCTCTTCGCGGCAGACAGCGCGGTGGCGCCAGTCCATGGTCGTCCAACTCCTCCTGCCGGCGGGGGTCACCCGATCGGCATAATCGATGGCTTGTGAATGTGAACGCTTTCACGAATCCCGCAACAGCAAAAGAGACCAAAGGCCCACCGGGCCCGGGTGGTCTGTGCTGAGGAGGGATTCGGCAATTCGAGGGACGTTCCGCGGTCGGCACCCGTCAGGATCTGAGGTTGCCGTCGCTGCGATGCGTCCCGATCGCCATGTAGAGGTTCGCAAACCTCGGGCCCGGATACAACCCCCTTCAGGGAGGAATTTTTGATTCTTCGGTGTCGCCTAGCTCACAGCCAGTACTTCTATGGAGTGAAGGGGGCTTGTGCGTTCGAGAAGAAGGGTGAAACCCCCTTCCGGTCACACAATCACACGCAGTGCCCGCCGTACGCCTGTGAAACTGACGCGACTCCTGTCTCCAAGGTGATCCCCGTCAACCTGGAACGGGGCGGGTTCCTCTGAAACCAAGGTGAAGTGTCTGACGTCGTGATAGGTGACGACGTGCTTGCCGGACGGGCCGGCCGGCGGGGCGCCGTCGCCCGAAGGCGTGTACGACCGCAGGATCTGACGGATCGTTCGAGCGGTGCCGAACGCCGTCATCCGGGTGATGCCGAAGACGTCGAGATCAGTGTCGAAGGAGGCGAGCGGCGAGGGGTACACCGGACGGTTGCCGAGGAACGTCCACGGCGAGGTGTTGCTGACTATGGTCAGCGCCAGGCCCGGCAGGTCCTGGTGGCCCGGCAGTTCCAGGGTCACCGGGCCGGAACGGCGCTGCTCACGCTGAGTGACGTAGTGCCGCAGCGCCTGCCCCACGTAGAGGGCGTGGGTGGACTTGCGCCCCGCCCGGCGCTGCTCCTCGACCCGGCCGACCACCCCGGCGTCGAAGCCGAGGCCGGCGGTGAAGGTGAACCAGCGGTCCGGCAGCCCCTCGGTCATCGCCTTGCCCAGGCCGATCGGCCGCTCGCGCCCGTGCTCCAGCGCGTCCAGCAGGGCGCCGGTGGCCTCCACCGGGTCGTTGGGCAGGCCGAGCGCGCGGGCGAACACATTGGTCGAACCGCCCGGCACCACGGCCAGTCGCGGGACCTTCTCGCCCGGGCCGTGCGCCAGCAGCCCGTTCACCACCTCGTTGACGGTGCCGTCACCGCCGAGCGCGACCACCAGGTCGACCGTGCCGTCCTCGGAGGCCGCGCGGGCCAGGTCGCGCGCGTGGCCCCGGTACTGCGTCTCGGCCACGTCCAACTTGAGGTCGCTGCGCAGCGCGTGGATCAGCACGTCCCTGGTGCGGCCACTGGTGGTGGTGGCGTTGTGGTTCACGACCAGGAGAGCGCGCATGGGGAAAGCCTACGGGTCGGTACGGACCAACCGGCGGCTACCCTGCTGGAGTGACCGCAGAATCCTCCGCACCCGTACCCACGGCGGCCCCGGCCCGCCCCCTGCCGCTGACCGTGGGCGCCGCCATCACCGCCCTGGAGGGCGCCGCGCTGGCCGTCGTCGGCGTCTGGGACATGGTGTCCGCGCTGTCCGGCCAGTCCAAGCAACTCGCCCTGAACGAGTTCGGTGGCGTGGTCATCGTGCTGCTCGGCGTGCTGCCGGTGCTGGCCGCCCGCGCGCTGCTCAAGGAGCGTCGTTGGGGCCGCAGCCCGGCCGTGCTCACCAACTCGATCTGCCTGCCGATCGGGTACTACATGCTGGAGAGCGGCGGCGCGATGATCGGCGTCGGCGTGCTGGTCGGCCTGCTCGGGCTGGTGGGCATCGGCTCGCTGCTGAACCCGAAGTCGACGGCGGCCCTGTACGCTCCGCGCGAGGGCTGAGCACACAGGGCCGCCGGGACCGGCCGCCGGTTCGGCGGCCGTCGGTCCTACTCCTCCACGAGGAGCTTCTCCCGCAGCTGGGCCAGGGTCCTGGCCAGCAGGCGGGACACGTGCATCTGGGAGATCCCCACCTCGGCGGCGATCTGCGACTGGGTCATGTTCCGGAAGAACCGCAGCACCAGGATCTTCTGCTCCCGGGGCGGCAGTTGGGCCAGCAGCGGCTTGAGCGACTCGCGGTACTCGACGCCCTCCAGCGCCTCGTCGGTGGCGCCCAGGGTGTCCGCCACGGCCGGCGACTCGTCGTCGCTGTCCGGCACGTCCAGGGACAGCGTGGAGTACGCGTTGGCGGACTCCAGGCCCTCCAGGACGTCCTCCTCGGAGATGCCCAGGTGCTCGGCGAGCTCGTGCACCGTGGGGGAGCGCCCGTGCCGCTGGGAGAGCTCGCTGGTCGCCGTGGTGAGCGACAGTCGCAGCTCCTGGAGCCGGCGCGGCACCCGGACCGCCCAGCCCTTGTCGCGGAAGTGCCGTTTGATCTCGCCGACGATGGTCGGCGTGGCGTAGGTGGAGAACTCGACCCCGCGCTCGTGGTCGAAGCGGTCCACCGACTTGATCAGGCCGATGGTGGCGACCTGGGTCAGGTCGTCCAGCGGCTCGCCCCGGTTGCGGAACCGCCGGGCCAGGTGCTCGACCAGCGGGATGTGCATCCGCACCAGCTGGTTGCGCAGCTCGACGCGCTCCGGGGAGCCCTCGGGCAGCGCGGACAGCCGGACGAACAGCGCACGGGCCGCCTCCCGGTCCGGGGCGCCCGAGCGGTGCGGGGCCTGGGTGGGCACCGCGCCGCGCAGGTCCCCGGTCCCGTCCGCCGGATCGGGCGGGGGCGGGGAGGCGGGCGACGGATCAGACGTCGGCTCGGTCGGGTGGCTCATCCGGTGGGCGTCCTTCGGGTGCGCTTCGTCGTTGGCGGCGAGGCCAGGAACGCTCGCCTGGGTCGGTACGGCAGGTCCCGCCGTCGCGAGGCCGGTACGGTCCAGATCACTCACGGCCATTCCCCCGTTCCGTTCCGGGAGCACCGGGGCCTCGGGGCCCCGGCATCGTCTCGTTGGTCGTACCGCGTGGGGGCGGTACCGGGCGCCGCCCGCCCGGCCCCGGATCGGGTGCCGGGCGGACGGCCCTTGTGCGGTGCTGCTGTTCGACGTCCCGCCTAGTGGGTGGCGGGGCCGCCGCGCTTCTTGTGCAGGCTGATCGACACGGTCTTGTCCTCGGCGACCGAGGAGTCGACCTCGCCGGCCAGTGCGGAGAGCACCGTCCAGGCGAAGGTGTCCCGTTCGGGCGCCTTGCCGTCGGTGGTCGGGGCGGCGACGGTCACCTTCAGCGAGTCGCCGACCAGCCGGAACTCGCAGGACAGGACGGAGCCGGGCACCGCCTGCTGGAGCAGGATGGCGCAGGCTTCGTCCACCGCGATCCGCAGGTCCTCGATCTCGTCGAGGGTGAAGTCGAGCCGCGCCGCCAGGCCGGCCGTCGCTGTTCGCAGGACCGAGAGGTAGGCCCCCGCCGCGGGCAGCCGGACCTCCACGAAGTCCTGCACTCCGGGCTCGCCGTCGATCTGGGACACCCTCACCTCCTGGGTGACGCGCTGTGCTTCCGGGCCGGTGGCCGCGGCACTGTCTGTTGCTTGGCTCAACTGCTTCGCCCCAACTGTCCAGAGGGGTGGTGCGGTACGTACCGGTCATACCCTTCGCAGGGCGACCGGACGCCGCGTATCCGCCTGAGACCTTACCGCTTTCCGCACGCCGGCCGGGGCTCGGGAGTCACTCATGGTAAGCCATCGCGACGCAGGGTGGCAGGGGTTCAAGGCGGTCCGTTCAGCGGCCGCCGGCGGCGGCGAGGGCCTCGCCGGTGAGCCGGTAGACGCTCCAACCGTCCATCGGCACCGCGCCGAGGGACTTGTAGAAGTTGATCGAGGGCAGGTTCCAGTCGAGCACCGACCACTCCATCCGGGAGTAGCCGCGCTCGACGGCGATCCGCGCCAGTTCCAGCAGCAGCGCCTTGCCGTGGCCGCCGCCGCGGGCCTGCGGGCGGACGTACAGGTCCTCCAGGTAGATCCCGTGGGTGCCGCGCCAGGTCGAGAAGTTGAGGAACCAGATCGCGAAACCGACCGGCTCGCCCGTGGTGTCGTCCTCGGCGATCAGGCCGAACACCGCCGGGGCGGCGCCGAACAGGGCGTCGCGCAGCTGTTCCTCGGTGGCCACGGCCTCGTGCGGGGCCTTCTCGTAGTCCGCGAGCTCGCGGATCAGGGCGTGGATGACGGGAACGTCGGTCACAACGGCGGTGCGGATCATGCTGCGAGCCTACTGCGCGGGCCCCGTCCCGGCCCAGGACCGGACGGGGTCCGTTCGGCGATCCGCCGGCCCGGGCGGCGGACCGGTCAGCGGGCGGGGACGGTGCCCAGGTAGGCGGCCAGCGCGGAGATCGCGGCCGGGTTGCGCGGGCTCTCCACCAGGTCGACGTAGTCCAGCACGAAGATCCGGTCGTTCCTGATCGCGGAGACGCCGGCCAGCGGCGGGAAGGACCTGAGGAAGTTCCGCTTGGCCTCCGCACCGGTCTCGCCGTAGTTGTTGATCACGATCACCTCGGGATCGCGCTGGACAACGCTCTCCCAGCCGGTGGTGACCCAGGAGTCCGCCAGGTCGCCCATGACGTTGGTGCCGCCGGCCCTGGTGATGATCTCGTCGGCCGCGGCGAACCTGCCCGCGGTGTACGGCTTGTCCTGCCCGCTGTCGTACAGGAACACGGAGGGCCGGCGCCCGGGCTGCGGGACGGCGGCGACCTGCGCCCTGAAGTCGGCGATCAGCTTGTCGGCCCGGTCCCGGACGTCGAAGACCTCGCCGAGATTGGCCAGGTCGGTGTAGAGCGCGTCCAGCGGGGACATCACGCCGCGCTCGGTGCCCTTGCCGCTGCGGCAGGACTCGCTGAGCACGTACGAGGCGATGCCGAGGTCCTTGAGCGCCTGCGGGGTGAAGCCGCGGCCCTCGTCGAAGCCGTAGTGCCAGCCGGCGAAGACCAGGTCGGCCCTGGCGCCCAGCACGATCTCCTTGGTGATCTCCTTCTTGGAGAGCCAACCGGTCTGCTGGTAGCCGTCCTTCCAGGCGACCTGGTCGACCTTGCCCTTGTCGTCGGGCATCACGTAGCCGGCCATCCGGTCGGCGAGGCCGAGGGCGAGCATCAGCTCGGTGATGCCGACGTCGTTGGTCACCGTCCGGGCGGGCTTCTGCGGAAAGGTGAGCTTGGTGCCGCAGTTCTCCACGGTCACCGGGTAGTGGGCGGAGGCGGCGGTGGAGTCGGCGCTCGGGGCGATCTCGGCGCCGCAGGCGGTGAGTCCGAGGGCGAGCAGGGCGGTGGCGGCAACGGCCTTGGTACGCACGGGCCTTCTTTCGAGGTCGAGCAGTTTTCGGGGTCGATCGGTCCGCGGGGTCGATCAGTCTTCGGGGGTGGGCCGGATCCGGTCGAAGAGCAGTTGGGCGGCGCCGGTCACCGGGTGCCGCACGGGAGCGGCCCGGACGCCGAACACCTCGGCCAGCAGGTCGGGGCGGAGCACCTCGGCGGGCGGCCCCGAGGCGACGATCCGGCCGGCCCGCAGCACGTACAGCAGGTCGCAGTGGCCGGCCGCCAGGTTGAGGTCGTGCAGCGCGGTGAGCACCGTCGGTCCGGCCTGCCGGACCAGCGCCAGGACGTCCAACTGGTGGGCGATGTCCAGGTGGTTGGTGGGCTCGTCCAGCACCAGCAGCCGGGGCTCCTGGACCAGCGCGCGGGCGATCAGCACCCGCTGCTTCTCGCCGCCGGACAGGCTCAGGAAGCCCCGCCCGGCCAGGTGTTCGGCGCCGACCCTGCGCAGCGCCCCCGTGCAGCGCGCGTGGTCGCCCGCGCCCGGGCCGCCCAGCCCGCGCCGGTGCGGCAGCCGGCCCATGGCGACCACCTCGGCGACCGTGAAGTCGAACTCGGCGGAGTGCTCCTGGGGCAGCGCGGCCACCCGTCGGGCGGCCGCGCGCGCGGTGAGCGCGTGCAGGTCGTCGCCGTCCAGCCGGACGGCCCCGGCGGCGGGCCGCAGCGCCCGGTAGACGCAGCGCAGCAGGGTCGACTTGCCGCTGCCGTTCGGCCCGACCAGCCCGACCACCTGCCCGGCGGCGGCGTCCAGGGTGACGTCGTGGACCAGCCGGGCGCCGGCCAGTTCGACCGAGACGGAGTCCAGGGCGAGGTCCATCAGCGGCCTCCGAAGGAGTAGCCGCGACGGCGCATCAGCAGCAGGAAGCATGGCACTCCGAGGACCGCGGTGACCACCCCGACCGGCAGTTCGGCGGGCGCCAGCAGGGTGCGCGAGACGATGTCCACCCAGACCAGCAGCAGCGCCCCGGCGAGCGGCGCGACCAGCAGTACCCGGCGGTGTCCGGCGCCGACCAGCATCCGGGCCAGGTGCGGCACCATCAGCCCGACGAAGCCGATCGCCCCGCTGACGGCGACCACCGTGCCGGTGACGGCGGCGGTCACCACGAACAGCTCGCGGCGCAGCCGGTCCGGGTCCACGCCGAGCGAGGCGGCCGTCTCGTCGCCCATGGCGAGCGCGTCCAGCCGGCCGGCCGCGCAGGCCAGGTACGCCAGACCGGCCAGCACGGTGGCGGCGGCGATCGGCACCGAGCCCCAGGTGGCGCCGCCGAGGCTGCCGAGCAGCCACATCATGGCGTCCCGGGCGGCCTCGCCGCGGGCGGCCGCGAAGACCATCAGCGCGGTGAGCGCGGAGAAGCCGTAGGAGAGCGCGGTGCCGGTGAGCACCAGCCGCAGCGGGGTGAGCCCGTAGGCCGTCCGCGCCGCGAGGTAGACCAGCACCATGGCGAGCAGCGCGGAGCCGAACGCGGAGACCGAGATGGCCCACACCCCGAGCGAGGCGAAGGCGCCGAGCAGCAGGACGGCGTTGGCGCCGACGGCCGCGCCGGAGGAGACGCCGAGCACGAAGGGGTCGGCCAGCGCGTTGCGCACCAGGGCCTGGACGGCGACCCCGGTGGCGGCCAGCCCGGCGCCGACCACGGCGGCCAGCACGGTGCGCGGCAGCCGGATCTCCCAGACGATCGCGTAGGCGGCGGCCTCGCCCGCCTCCAGCCGTCCGCCCGTCAGTCCGGCGGCCAGCAGCCGCAGGGCGCGGGGCAGGCCGATCCCGGCGGCGCCCAGTGCGACCCCGCAGACCAGTGAGAGCAGCAGGGCGGCGGCCAGACCGACGGTGAGGGGTGCGGCGGGTATGCGACGGGCGGGCGGGCTCACCGCGCCGCCGCCCACGGGTGCGGTGCTCACGCGCACCTCCGGGTGGTTCTCTCGCTCCGCTCGTCCACGGGTGCGCCTTGCCTCGGGCCGCGGGTGTGCGGGGGCGGGCGCCGGACGGGCGCGGGCCCGGGCGCCGTCCCCTCGCAGTCCACGGCGAGTTGTCGGGAGGTCGGCGGCCGAGGGCGATCGGGCTGGCACGGCCGACGGGCCGCGCTCACCGTTGCGGGTCAGCGCCGGATTCACACCGGACTTCCCCCTCGGACGCCCTGGCAGCATAACAGCCACTCAGGCCAGGCAACCCTTACCTGGGCCGCGATCGGGCGTGGACGCACGACCGCCCCCGTCCGGCGCTGCGGACGGGGGCGGTCGGGTGGCGACGCGTCAGGCTCAGGCCTGCTTGGTCTCCCAGAAGATCTTGTCGACCTCGGCGATCAGGTCCAGCAGGGCCTGGCCGGTGGCCGGGTCGGTGGACGCCTTGGCGGCCGAGGCGGCCTTCAGGGTGTCGTTGACCAGCTGGTGCAGCTGCGGGTACTTCTCGAAGTGCGGGGCCTTGAAGTAGTCGCTCCACAGCACCGAGATGTGGTGCTTGACGGCCTCGGCGCGCTGCTCCTTGATGATGATGGCGCGGGCGCGGAAGTGCGGGTCCTCGTTGGCCTGGTACTTCTCCTGGGTGGCCTTGACCGACTCGGCCTCGAGCCGCGCCTGCGCCGGGTCGTACACGCCGCAGGGCAGGTCGCAGTGGGCGTGGGCGGTGGCGCGCGGTGCAAACAGACGAGAGAACATGGGAGTCCTTCCTTAGATCGTCTTCCCGCGCCCGAGATTACCCTTCCGCCCCCGTCGTTTCGCGATCGGGCGGTGGGCCTAGGGCAAAAGGCGGACCCGCAACCGGGGTATTCCGGACATCGAACAGGGTGACGGTCCGTACGGCAGACTGGGACCGGGTGGTCCGGGAGGAGGAGTCGTGGCGCGGAGCACGGAACCGGAGGGCACGGAACCCCAGGGGCGGGGCCGGCGCGGCGGCGCGGTGCCGTTCGGGCTGGTCGACGTGGCGGGCCCGTCGATGGTCCCGACCCTGCGCGAGGGCGACCAGCTGCTGGTGCGCTACGGCGCGCCGATCCGGCCCGGCGCGGTGGTGCTCTTCCGGCACCCCTTCCAGCAGGACCTGCTGGTGGTGAAGCGGGCCGCCGAACGGCGCCCGGGGGGCTGGTGGTTGCTGTCCGACAACCGGCCGGTGGACAGCGACAGCCGCAGCTACGGCCCGGTGCCGGACGAACTGGTGCTCGGCCGGGTGCTGCTGCGGCTGCGCCCGCGCCCGGCCTGGCTGGCGCCGGGGCGCCGGCTGGAGCGGCTGCTGCTGACCACCCGGCTGGCCCGGGTGCCGGGCCTGGCCCGCCGCCTGGGCGTCTGGGCGGAGGAGCTCCAGGGCGTGTCGGACAAGCCCTAGAACGGGCGCCTACCCTGCGGCGCCGAGGGCCGCGGCCTCCGCCTCCTGGCGCTTGCGGGCCCGGTACGCGGCGACGTTGGCGCGGGTCGCGCAGCGGTCCGAGCAGTACCGGCGGGAGCGGTTGGTCGAGGTGTCCAGGTAGGCGTTGCGGCAGGGCGCGGCCTGGCAGATGCCGAGCCGGTCGGCGCCCAGCTCGGTCAGGTGGACGGCCAGGCCCATGCAGGCGACCGCGCTGAAGTGCGCGGTGGCGGTCGGGGAGTTGTCGGCCAGGTGCAGGTGCCAGCGCGGCCGGCCGGCGTCGTCCAGGAAGTCGTGCCCGGAGACCAGCGGGCTGACCGGGTACTCCATCAGCAGGCTGTTCAGCAGGTCGACGCCCCGGATCTCGTCGCCCTCGGCGGCGGCCTCGAAGACCCCGCGCAGCCTGGTGCGCACCGCCCGCAGCCGGGGCAGGTCGGATTCGTCGGCCTGCGCGGCGGCCCGTGAGGAGTCGGAGAACAGGGCGCGCACCGCGTCCACGGACGTCAGCGCGTCGGTGCCGCGCTCGGGCTCCTCGGTGTTCACCAGCCGAACGGCGAGATCGGCGTACGAGGCGAGCTCCACGGAGGTCCTTCCAGAAGGTCGGTAACGGGCTGACTGCGTCCAGCCTATTACCTGGGTGGGGAAAACGTCGGCGCCCGGCAGGAGCAGCCTGCCGGGCGCCGACGGTACGGGCTCTACAGCACCTTGGAGAGGAACGCCCGGGTGCGCTCGTGCTGGGGGTCGGTGAGTACCTCGCGGGGGTTGCCGGACTCGACCACCACGCCACCGTCCATGAACACCAGCGCGTCGCCGACCTCGCGGGCGAAGCCCATCTCGTGGGTGACGACCACCATGGTCATGCCCTCCTCGGCGAGGCCGCGCATGACGTCCAGGACGTCGCCGACCAGCTCGGGGTCGAGCGCCGAGGTCGGCTCGTCGAAGAGCATCAGCTTGGGCTTCATGGCCAGCGCGCGGGCGATCGCGACGCGCTGCTGCTGGCCGCCGGAGAGCTGGGAGGGGTAGTTCCTCGCCTTGTCGGCGAGACCGACCCGCTCCAGCAGGCCCATCGCCCGCTCCCGGGCGACGGCCTTGCTCTCGCCCTTGACCTGGACCGGGGCCTCCATGACGTTCTCGACGGCCGTCATGTGCGGGAACAGGTTGAAGCGCTGGAAGACCATGCCGATGTCGCGCCGCTTGACGGCGACCTCGCGGTCCTTGAGCTCGTGGAGCTTGTCGCCCTTCTGCTGGTAGCCGACCAGTTCGCCGTCCACCCAGAGGCGGCCGGCGTTGATCTTCTCCAGGTGGTTGATGCACCGCAGGAAGGTCGACTTGCCGGAGCCGGACGGGCCGATCAGGCAGAACACCTCGCCCTGCCGGACCTCCAGGTCGATGCCCTTCAGCACGTGCACGGCGCCGTAGGACTTGTGGACGTTCTCGGCACGGACCATCGGGTGGCCGGTGGCGGTGGCGTCGGCCGGGGTCTTGCTCAGATCGGTCATACGTGACCACCTCCCTCAAGCCCCGGGACGACGTCGGCGCCGGTCTTCGGGGTGGGCCTTCCGGCGAACAGGCCCCGCAGCCGCTGCAGCGGGGTGGGCGGGAGGGTCCGGTTGGAGCCGCGGGCGTAGTAGCGCTCGATGTAGTACTGGCCGATGGTCAGCACCGAGGTGAAGAACAGGTACCAGAGGCTGACCACGATCAGCAGCGGGATGTTCTGGTAGTTCCGAGAGTAGATGACCTGGCCGGCCCGGAAGATCTCCTCCAGGGAGATCACGCTGACCAGCGAGGTGGTCTTGAGCATCGAGATGGTCTCGTTGCCGGTCGGCGGGATGATCACCCGCATGGCCTGCGGCAGGACGATCCGCCGCATGGTCTGGAACCGGCTCATGCCCAGCGCGTGGGCGGCCTCGGTCTGCCCCTCGTCCACCGACTGGATGCCGCCGCGGACGATCTCCGCCATGTAGGCGGCCTCGTTGAGGCCGAGGCCCAGCAGGGCGGCGACGAAGGTCGGGATCAGCACGTTGGTGGACTCGGACCAGAACTCCGGTCCCCACGGGACGCCGATCGACAGCTTGGCCCAGATCAGGCCGAGGAAGTTCCAGAACACCAGCTGCACCAGCACCGGGGTCCCGCGGAAGATCCAGATGTAGAGCCAGGCGGTGCCGGAGAGCAGCGGGTTCGGGGACAGGCGCATGACGGCGAGGACGATGCCGCCGACCACGCCCATCAGCATGGCGAGGACGGTCAGTTCCAGGGTGACGATCATGCCGTGCACGATGCTGTCGTGGAACAGGTACTGCCCGACGATGTCCCACTTGAAGGCGGGATTGGTGAAGAGGGCGCTCAGCAGCATCGCCGCGAGCAGGGCGATGACGACGGCGCCCGCCCAACGTCCGGGGTGGCGGACCGGGATGGCCTTGATGGTCTCAGGCCGTCCCTCCTCCGCCCGCCCCTTGTCCAGAGAGTTCACGGTGTGGCCTCGGGTGAGAGATGAAGCGGGGGGACGGTCAGCTCGCGGCGCCGTTGATGACCGACTTGTCGAGGGCGCCGGCGTCGACGCCCCACTTGGTGAGGATCTGCTTGTAGGTGCCGTCGTCGATCAGCGACTGGACGGCGCCCTGGATCGCGGGGGTGAGCTTGGAGCCCTTGGCGACGGCGACGCCGTAGGGGGCCACGCCGTAGGTGGAGCCGAGCTTCTCCAGCTGGCCGCCGGACTGCTTGATCGCGTAGTCGACGACCTGGGAGTCGGCCATCAGGGCCTGGTCGCGGCCGGAGACGACGGCGTTGGTGACGTCCGTCTGGAGGTCGAACTTGTCGCCGTCGTTCTGGATGCCCGGCTTCCCGGCCTTGGCGCACTCCGGGTTGCGGGTGTCCTTGATCTCGTCGGCCTGGGTGGTGCCGGTCTGGACGGCGACCTTCTTGCCGCAGAGGTCGTTGGGGTCGACCTTGTCGGGGTTGCCCTTCTTGACCGCGACGGCGCTGCCGGAGTTGAAGTAGGTCACCATGTCGACGATCTGCTCGCGCTCCTTGTTGTCCGTGAAGGACGACATGCCGAGCTGGAACTTGTTCGACTGGATGCCCGGGATGATCGCGGTGAAGCCGGAGTCCTGGACGTCGGCCTTCAGGCCGAGCTTGGCCGCGATGGCGTTGGCCAGGTCCACGTCCATGCCGATGACCTTGCCGCTGTCGTCCTTGAACTCGTCCGGCGCGTACGAGGCGTCCGAGCCGACCACGAGCTTGCCGGAGGACTTGACGTCGGCGGGGACGAGGGCGGCCAGCTTGTCGTCGGCCTTCACCTCGTTGACGGTCGCGGAGGCGTTGGGCGCGCCGCCGCCGTTGTCGCTCTTGCTGCTGCTGCAGCCGGTCAGGACGAGGGTCACGGAGGCGGCAACCGCGCCGGCCGCGAGGAGCCGGGTGCGCTGGGTACGGGCGGTCATGAGGGGGATCTCCTCCTGAGGGAGAGGTCGGGCGGAGCGCGCCGCGGGGGGCGGCACACCGGGGTACGGCGCTGTACGGGTGTATTTCGCTGTACGTCGTCGTACGTGCGGGCCGGGTGGTGCGGTGCCTGTGCGGGCGAACCGCGCAGGTTGGTGCGGGGTACTGCTTGCGCCACCCTCCGCCGAGGTGGACGTCGAGCGAACCGCCTCGACCAGGGGCCGGCTCGATCCGAGATGGGGGGAATCCTGCCATCTGAGGACGGTCAGATGGCCCTCATCCAGGTCAAAATCGGATAACGAGGGTTCGGGTTGTCCGCTATTCGGACTTATTCAGCGTCGCTGTCACTCCGTGCATAAGTATGCAGATCCCTCTGTCAGGTGGCCGGAGGCCCGCCGTCCGGCGTGACGGTGGAGCGCGGGTGGACGCGACATGGCGGACGGGCGATCCCGCCATCCCGCCCTGCCGGGCCCGGCGGCGGGTGTGTCAGAATTCGGTACCGGGTGACCCCCGAACGCTCGAACCAGACCGACGAGTCCCGACAGGCTCGGGGTGTCCGGGAACGGAAGTCATCACGTGGCTCCGTATCCGGGGCGCCGACTCCCCTTCGCGTCTGCGTTCACTCCTGCGGGTGCGCGTGCGCCATCGCCGTCGCCGCCGCCGGAGCCCGGCGCTTCCGACGCCGGGCCCCAGTGACGCGACAGCTCGGCGATGAACTGCACGTGACGAGGACGAAAAGGCATAGGTGCGATGCCTTTGTCCGTCCTACGCTCGGCCCGGAAGCACAACGCGGACAAACAAGACCCATAAACCCTCATCCGAGGGCGCCGCCCGACGGCAGCGCCCCGACCCAGCCCCCGGGTCCGCTTCGGCGTACCCGGTTTCCGGTTTCCGGACGGGTCGTCCTGCCCGTCGGCCGTGCACCCTCGCCAGATCAATGACGAAGAGGTCATCGTGGCAGCGGAGATCATGCACAGCAGCACCCAGGACACCGACGATCCGATCGACGCCGTCTTCGCGCTCCACCGCGGCGGCAAGATGGAGATCCGGGCGACCGTCCCGGTGCGCGACGCGGACGACCTGTCCCTCGCCTACACCCCGGGTGTCGCCCGCGTCTGCACGGCCATCGCCGAGCAGCCGGAGCTGGTCAACGACTACACCTGGAAGTCCAACACCGTCGCCGTGGTCACCGACGGCACCGCCGTGCTGGGCCTCGGCGACATCGGCCCGGAGGCCTCCCTGCCCGTGATGGAGGGCAAGGCCATCCTGTTCAAGCAGTTCGGCGGCGTGGACGCGGTGCCGATCGCGCTGGCCTGCACCGAGGTCGACGAGATCGTCGAGACCGTGGTCCGGCTGGCCCCCTCCTTCGGCGGCGTCAACCTGGAGGACATCTCCGCCCCCCGCTGCTTCGAGATCGAGCGCCGGCTCCAGGAGGCCGTGGACATCCCGGTCTTCCACGACGACCAGCACGGCACCGCGATCGTCACCACCGCCGCCCTGTGGAACGCGGCCGCGGTGACCGGCCGCGAGATCGGCTCGCTGCGGGCCGTCATCTCCGGCGCCGGCGCGGCCGGCATCGCCATCGCCAAGATGCTGGTGGCGGCGGGCATCGGCGACGTCGCGGTCTGCGACCGCAAGGGCGTGGTGTACGACGGCCGCGGCGACCTCACGGACGTCAAGGCCGAGATCGCCGAGCTGACCAACCGCACCGGCCTCAAGGGCTCGCTGGCCGAGGCGCTGGCCGGCGCCGACGTGTTCATCGGCGTCTCCGGCGGCACCGTGCCGGAGGAGGTCGTCGCGACCATGGCCGAGGGCGCGTTCATCTTCGCGATGGCCAACCCCACCCCGGAGATCCACCCCGAGGTCGCGCACAAGTACGCGGCGGTCGTCGCCACCGGGCGCAGCGACTTCCCGAACCAGATCAACAACGTGCTGGCCTTCCCCGGCATCTTCGCCGGCGCCCTGCAGGTGCGGGCCAGCCGGATCACCGAGGGCATGAAGCTGGCCGCCGCCAAGGCGCTGGCCGGCGTCGTCGCCGACGAGCTGACGCCGCAGAAGGTGATCCCGTCGCCGTTCGACGAGCGGGTCGCCCCGGCGGTCACCAAGGCCGTCGCCGAGGCGGCCCGGGCCGAGGGCGTGGCCCGGATCTGACGGTCCGAACCCCGCCGACGGCCGGGGCCGGGACGCGCGTCACACCTGCGCGTGGTTCCCGGCCCCGGCCGTCGCGGCTATCGTCCGCAACATGTTTGCTGCCTACGCCGCACGTATCGACGCCGACGACCCGCTCAGCGGGCTGGAGTTGGGCGAACTCCCCGAGCCGCAGGCCCGCCCCGGGTGGAGTCTGGTCACGGTCAGGGCCGCCAGCCTCAACCACCACGACCTGTGGTCGCTGCGCGGGGTCGGCCTGCCCGCCGGGAAGCTGCCGATGATCCTCGGCTGCGACGCCGCGGGCGTCGACGAGCACGGCAACGAGGTGGTCGTCCACTCGGTGATCGGCCAGACCGGCCACGGGGTGGGCCCGGACGAGCCCCGCTCCATCCTGACCGAGCGCTACCAGGGCACCTTCGCCCAGCAGGTGGCCGTGCCCACCTGGAACCTGCTGCCCAAGCCCGCCGAGTTGAGCTTCGAACAGGCCGCCTGCCTGCCCACGGCCTGGCTGACGGCCTACCGGATGCTGTTCACCAACGCCGGGGTCAGGCCCGGTGACACCGTCCTGGTGCAGGGCGCGGGCGGCGGCGTGGCGACCGCGCTGATCGTCCTCGGCAAGGCCGCCGGGCTGCGGGTCTGGGTCACCGGCCGGGACGAGGCCAAGCGCCGCCGGGCGGTCGAACTCGGCGCCGACGCCGCCTTCGAGAGCGGTGCCCGGCTGCCCGCCCGGGTGGACGCGGTGATGGAGACGGTCGGCGCCGCCACCTGGTCGCACTCGGTGAAGGCGCTGCGCCCGGGCGGCACCATCGTCATCTCCGGTGCCACCTCCGGCTCCAACCCGAGTGCCACCGAGCTGAACCGGATCTTCTTCCTGGAGCTCAAGGTGGTCGGCTCGACCATGGGCACCAAGGAGGAGCTGGCCGGGCTGCTCTCGCTCTGCGCGACCACCGGCGTCCGGCCGGTGATCGACTCGGTGCTGCCGCTGGCCGAGGCCCGGGACGGCTTCGCGCGGCTCGCCAAGGGCGACGTCTTCGGCAAGATCGTGCTGACGCCGTGAGGCGCTGACGTCGTGCGTCCCTGACGTCGGACGGTCTCGACCTCGTGCGGCGCTGACGTCGTGCGTCCCCGACGCGGACCGGCCCGGCACGCTCCGCGGAGCGTGCCGGGCCGGTGATGCGGTCCGGTGTTCAGCCGAGCAGGCGCTTCAGCCGCTCGCCGGCCGCGCCCAAGACCGAGCGGGCCTCGGCCAGCCCGTCGGCGCTCACGCCGCCGTCCCGGGCAGCGTCGCGGACCTGGTCGCGGAAGCGGTCGAGCAGCCGCTCCAGCTCGCGGGCCGGGTCGCCGGCCGGGTCGGTCCGTGCCCACGGCGGCAGGTCGGCCGGGGCGGTCGGGGTGGCCGGCCCGTCCTTGTCCAGGTCGATCCGGGTGACGGTGACCTGCTCGGCCGGCTCGTCGGACGGGTGGCCCCAACGGGCCGCGTCGGCCAGTCCCGACAGGCCCTTGGTCAGCTCCGACAGCCCCTCGGCCAGGCCGGTCGGCCAGTCGCCCTTCGCGGCGTGCTCGCGCACCTGCTGCTCGACCCGGCGCTTGATCCGCAGCGCCTCCTGCTGCGCGGCCGTCCGTGAGGCCTTGGCCTGCTCGCGCAGCCGGCGGGCCTCCTCCTCGGCGGCCTTCGCCTTGGCCTTGGCCGCCTTCTCCTGCTCCCGGGCGCGCTTGGCCTGGTCCTTGGCCTGCCGCTTGAACTGGGCGAACTCCTCCTTGGCGCGCTGCCAGGACTCGTTGTCGCCCCACGGGCCGGACCACGGGTCCCCGCCCTCGGCGCGGTCGGGCCGGGGGGCCTGCTTGGCGGCCTGCCACAGCTCCTCGCGCAGGTCCTTGGCGCTGTCCCGGACGTCCTCGCGGATCGCCCCGGCCAACTGCGCCACGGAGTCGTGGATCTCCAGCTCCAGGTCGTCCAACTCGCCCTGGCGGGCTTCCAGTTCGGTGCGCCCGGCGTCGGTCAGCCGGTAGACCTTGCGGCCGCCCTCGGTGCTGTGGGTGACCAGGCCCTCCTGCTCCAGCTTCGCGAGCCGGGGGTAGACCGTCCCGGCGGAGGGCGCGTACATGCCCTGGAAGCGCTCCTCCAGCAGGCGGATCACCTCGTAGCCGTGCCGCGGGGCCTCGTCGAGCAGCTTCAGCAGGTAGAGCCGGAGCCGGCCGTGGCCGAACACGGGCGTCATCTCAGGCCTCCTTGGTGAGGTCGGGCTTGCCGAGGCCGGCCGGGAGCTCCTTGACGACCACCGGCGCGTCGTCCTCGGGGTCGGGGCGGCGCAGCACGGTGACGCCGCCGGAGACGGTGGTCACGGAGAGGCTGCCCCGGCCGTCGCCGAGCTGGCCGGACAGGCGCTTGGCGCCCCAGCTGCCGCTCAGCTTGAGCCCCTCGAAGGTGCTGGAGATGTCACCGCTGGTGGAGCCGGCCTCGACCTTGGCGTCGGTGACCGAGGGGATCCGGATCACGACCGGGCCGCTGACGGTGGCGACCTTGACGTCGGCCGGGCTGGAGACGTCGAGGTCCAAGGTGACCGCGCCGGTGACGGCGTTGGCCTGGACCCGGTCGGCGGTGCCGGCGACCACGGTGAGCTGCCCGGAGACGGTGTTCACCTTGAGCTGGCCGGCCACCGACTGGGCGTCCACGTCGCCGGTGACGGTGTTGGCGTCGGTGCGGCCGGTGAGCCCGACCAGGGTGGCGTCACCGCTGGCGCTCTGCACCGAGACGTGCCCGGTGATGCCGGAGACGGTGGCGTCGGCCGAGACGGTGCCGACCTTGACCTCGGCGTCGGCCGGGACGGTCAGGGTGATGCCGGCGACCCGCTTGCGCTTGAAGGAACCGAAGAAGCCCTTGACGGCGTCGACCGACTTGAGCCGGTCGCCGAACTCGCTCCAGCTGTTGATGTCCTTGTAGGTGATCGTCAGGACGCCGTCCACCAGGGTCACGTGCAGCGGCTCGCCCTGGAGCTCGGTGACCTCCAGGCGGGCCGGGCCCTCGGCCGCCACCACGTTCACCGTGCCGTCGATGATCCGCACGTGCAACGCCCGGACCGCCTCGTCGATGGTGATCCTGTCGGGTCCTTCGACCGTCCACTGACTCATCTCTGCCGCCTCCCGTTGTCGATCGCGATGTATCGCGTCCTCTGCTAAAGACGATATATCGCGTGCCGCGCAAGTCAAGCGTGCCCGCCCCGATCGCGGCCCCGACTCGTCCCTGAACCGCCCCCGAGGCGCCCCCTACGGGGAGGCCGGGGTATGCGAGGGGCCCGGGAGGCGATCGCCTCCCGGGCCCCTCACCAGCGGTTCACCGGGTCACTCGTCGTCCTCGTCGTCGAGCCGCGCCAGCCAGGTGGCCAGCCGCTCGACCGGGATCTCGAAGTCCGGGTTGAGGTCGACGAACTCGCGCAGTCGCTCGGCCAGCCACTCGAAGGTGACCTCCTCGTCGCCGCGCCGGTTCTCCAGCTCCTCGATGCCGCGGTCGGTGAAGTACACGGTTCACTCCGGTCCGGTGGGGATTGACCTGGTCAGGATAGTCGGGGCGGTCAGCTGGCACGCCAGGTGCTGACGGTGACCTTGGCGGCGCCGGTGGTCGGATCCGCCGCCTCGATCGCCGCGACGGCGACGTTGCGGGTGACCCGGTCGCGGACGCACAGCAGGCGGCCGGGCGCGACCCGGTTGTACGAGAGGTCGGTGTCCGGCCGGGAGTCGATCGCGGCGGCGCACTGCTCGGCGGTGACGGACGCCTCGGTGATCACCGCGAAGTCCGACCGGTCGTCCCCGGTGCTGGCGAAGGAGTTGGCCTTGCTGCCGTTGGCGTTGTTGGTCACCCCCAGGCCCCACTTCAGGTCGTTGGAGTGCGGCACCACGGCGCCCGCGTCCAGGTCGATCCGGTAGGCGTCGGAGGAGTAGTCGGCGCCGGGGATGGCCAGCGACTTCTTGTCCAGCATCGGGGTGTAGCCGGTCGGCCGGGCGGGGGCCGAGACGGAGCTCTGGGCGGACTTCGAGGGCGCGGCCGTCACCGGGGTGTCGGAGGCGGTGGCGCTCGGGCTGGGGCCGGTCGGGGCGGGCGCGGGCGGCTTGGGCTGCCCGGTGGGCTGCTGCGAGGTCGTCGCGGCGGCGTCGCTCTTCCTGCCGTCGTCCAGCTTCTTCATCAGCACCACGCCGCCCGCCGTGCCGCCGATCGCCATCACCAGGGCGACGGTGAGCAGCACCTTCCAGGAGACCCCGCCCTTGCGCCTGGGCTCCGGCTCGGGCTCCGGGGTGCCGGTGACCACCGGGCCGGGCGGCGGGGTGTCGTAGGACGGCGGCTCCGGGTGGAGCCGCGCGGTCGGCGGGGCGGACAGCACCGGCGCGGTCGGCGTCTCGGTGGGCGGCTGCGGGGCGCCGTACGCGCCGAGCGGCGGCGGTACGAAGCCCGGCGGCGGCCCGGCCGGCGGCTGCGGTGGCCGGGCGGGCGCGGTGGCCGGGTGGGTCGGCGCGGCGGCCGGCGGCGGGGGAGCGGCGGGGGCGGCCGGCAGCGGGGTGGGCGGAGTCTGCGGGAGGTTCGAGCGGCGGGTGATCTCGGTGTTGACCTGCCGCGGCAGCCAGTCGTCGCCGAACCGCAGCTGGCCGCCGACCTCCGGGTGGTTGCGGGCGATCCGGATGATCTCGGCGGGCAGGGGCCGGTCCTCCGGGGACTTCGCCAGGCAGCGCTCGACCAGCTCGCGCAGGTCCGCCGGGACGGCCGTCAGGTCGGGCTCCTCGTGCACCACCCGGTAGAGCACCGCGGTGTCCGGCCCGTCGCCGAACGGCGCGGTGCCGCCGGCCACGTACGCGGCCAGCGCGCCGAGCGCGAAGACGTCGGTGGCCGGGGTGACCGGGCGGCCCTGGGCCTGCTCGGGGGACATGAAGGCGGGGGAGCCGATCCGGTAGCCGGTGCCGGTCAGTGCGGTGGCGTCGGCGGCCCGGGCGATGCCGAAGTCGATCACCCGCGGGCCGTCCCCGGCGACCAGCACGTTGGCGGGCTTGAGGTCGCGGTGCACCACCTCGACGCTGTGGATCGCCTGCAGCGCCTCGGCGATGCCGCCGATCAGCAGCAGCACGGTGCGCACCGGCAGCGCGCCGTGCTCGCGCACCACCTGCTGCAGGGACGGGCCCGGGACGTACGCGGTGACCAGCCAGGGGGCGTCCGAGTCCAGACCGCCGGAGTCGATCACCTGCGCGGTGTAGAGCCCGTGGATCCGCTGGGCGTTGCTGACCTCCTGGGCGAAGCGGCGGCGGAACTCGCCGTCCTCGGCGAACTCCGGGCGGACCACCTTGAGGGCGACCGGGCGCCCGCCCGGCGTGTACGACAGGTAGACCCGGCCCATGCCGCCGGCGCCGAGCCGGGCGAACAGCCGGTAGCCGCCGACCTCCCGGGGGTCGTCCGGGTGCAGCGGCTGGAAGACCGGTGGGAGCGGGCCGGCGTCCCGTGGCGTGTCGGCGGTCATGCGGTGTTCCCCCTGGGAGAGCGGTGCGGTCGTCCGACCAGGGCCGGGGCGCGATGACGGGCGCCCGGCGGCGATCTGGCGAGGCATAACCTATCGATCCGCCAGGTGAGCGTGCACGGCGGTGCCGGATTGGTTGCGGAGCTGCGACCTCGGCACGGTGGCGGCGCGAAGCGCGAACGCCCGCGGCCCCCGTCCTCCCGGGTGGGAGGGGCGGGGGCCGCGGGCGTCGGTGCTTCAGCGCCTCGGGGCGTACGGCCTCAGAGCGAGTAGACCTCTTCGATCAGCGCCTGCTGCTCGGCGGCGTGCCGCTTGGCCGAGCCGACCGCCGGGGACGAGGCCGCCCCGCGGGCGACGCGGCGCAGCCGCGAGCCGTTGGCGCTGCGGCCGATGACGACCTGCAGGTGGTCGACCAGATTCATCGCGATGAACGGCCAGGCGCCCTGGTTGGCCGGCTCCTCCTGCGCCCAGACGAACTGGACGTTCTCGCCGTAGCGGGCCAGCTCCTCCTGGAGCTCGGCCACCGGCAGCGGGTAGAGCCGCTCGACCCGGACGATCGCGGTGTCGGTGACGCCGCGCTCGGTGCGGGCCGCCGCCAGGTCGTAGTAGAACTTGCCGGCGGTGATGACGACCTTGCGCACCTGTGCCGGGTCGACGGTGTTGTCGCCGATGACCGGGCGGAACGAGCCGGACAGGAACTCCTCGGTCGCACTCGCCGCGGCCTTGAGACGCAGCATCGACTTCGGGGTGAAGACGACCAGCGGCTTGTGGTGCGGGTTGTGCGCCTGCCAGCGCAGCAGGTGGAAGTAGTTCGACGGCAGGGTCGGCATGGCGACCGTCATGTTGTTCTGCGCGCACAGCTGCAGGAAGCGCTCCGGGCGGGCGGACGAGTGGTCCGGGCCCTGGCCCTCGTAGCCGTGCGGCAGCAGCAGGGTGACGCCCGAGTGCTGGCCCCACTTCTGCTCGGCGGAGGCGATGTACTCGTCCACCACGGTCTGCGCGCCGTTGACGAAGTCGCCGAACTGCGCCTCCCACATGACCAGCGAGTTCGGGCGGGTCAGCGAGTAGCCGTACTCGAAGCCCATCGCCGCGTACTCCGACAGCAGGCTGTCGTAGACGGTGTAGCGGGCCTGGTCCTCGGTGAGGTACTGCAGCGGGGTGTAGTCCTCGCCGGTGTTGCGGTCGATCAGGACGGCGTGCCGCTGGCCGAAGGTGCCGCGGCGGCTGTCCTGGCCGGCCAGGCGGACCGGGTGGCCCTCCATGAGCAGCGAGCCGATGGCGAGGGTCTCGCCCATCGCCCAGTCGATGGTGTTGTCCTCGACCGAGGCGGCGCGGCGCTGCAGCTGCGGCAGCAGGCGCGGGTGGACGGTCAGCCAGTCCGGCAGGTTGACCTGGGAGGCGGCGATCCGCTTGACCATCTCCTGGGAGATGCCGGTCTGGATGTTGACCGGGAAGTCGGCGACCGGCTTGCCGGCGGGGGCCACGGCCGGGGTCTGGGCGGCGTCGCGGACCTCGGCGAAGACCTTCTCCAGCTGGCCCTGGAAGTCCTGGAGCGCCTGCTCCGCCTCTTCCATGGTGATGTCGCCGCGACCGATCAGGCCCTCGGTGTACAGCTTGCGCACCGAGCGCTTCTTGTCGATCAGGTCGTACATCAGCGGCTGGGTGAACGACGGGTTGTCGGCCTCGTTGTGACCGCGGCGGCGGTAGCAGATGAGGTCGATCACGACGTCCTTGTGGAACGCCTGACGGAACTCGAAGGCGAGCCGCGCGACGCGGACCACGGCCTCCGGGTCGTCGCCGTTCACGTGGAAGATCGGGGCCTCGATCATGCGGGCCACGTCGGTGCAGTACATCGAGGAGCGCGAGGACGCCGGGGCCGCGGTGAAGCCGACCTGGTTGTTGACCACCAGGTGGATCGTGCCGCCGGTGCGGTAGCCGCGCAGCTGCGACATGTTCAGGGTCTCTGCGACGACGCCCTGGCCGGCGAAGGCCGCGTCGCCGTGGATCTGGATCGGCAGCACCGGGAAGGTGGTGCCGCCCTGGTCCAGGATGTCCTGCTTGGCGCGGGCGATGCCCTCGACGACCGGGTCGACCGTCTCCAGGTGGGAGGGGTTCGCGGCGAGCGAGACCTTGATGGTCTCGCCGTCCAGGCCGGTGAAGGTGCCCTCGGAACCGAGGTGGTACTTGACGTCGCCGGAGCCGTGCATCGACTTCGGGTCGAGGTTGCCCTCGAACTCGCCGAAGATCTTGCCGTACGGCTTGCCGACGATGTTGGCCAGCACGTTGAGGCGGCCGCGGTGGGCCATGCCGATCACGGCCTCGTCGAGGCGGTGCTCGGCGGCGGCGTCGATGGTGGCGTCCAGCAGCGGGATGAGCGACTCGCCGCCCTCCAGCGAGAAGCGCTTCTGCCCGACGTACTTGGTCTGCAGGAAGGTCTCGAAGGCCTCGGCCGAGTTCAGCCGGCGCAGGATGCGCAGCTGCTCCTCGCGCTCCGGCTTGGAGTACGGCTTCTCCAGGCGCTCCTGCAGCCACTTGCGCTGCTTCGGGTCCTGGATGTGCATGTACTCGACGCCGACGGTGCGGCAGTAGGTGTTGCGCAGCAGGCCGAGGATGTCGCGGAGCTTCATCATCTTCTGGCCGCCGAAGCCGCCGACCGCGAACTCGCGCTCCAGGTCCCACAGGGTGAGGCCGTGGGTGGTGACGTCCAGGTCGGGGTGCTTGCGCTGCTTGTACTCCAGCGGGTCGGTGTCGGCCATCAGGTGGCCGCGCACGCGGTACGCGTGGATGAGCTCCATGACGCGGGCGGTCTTGTTGACCTCGTCGTCGTGGGTGGTGGCGACGTCGGTGGCCCAGCGGACCGGCTCGTACGGGATCCGCAGCGACTCGAAGATCTCGTCGTAGAAACCGCTCTCGCCGAGCAGCAGACGGTGGATCTCGCGCAGGAACTCGCCGGACGCCGCGCCCTGGATGACGCGGTGGTCGTAGGTCGAGGTCAGCGTCATGATCTTGGAGACGCCCAGGCGGGACAGGGTCTCCGGGGCGGAGCCCTGGAACTCGGCCGGGTACTCCATGGCGCCGACGCCGACGATGGTGCCCTGGTTCTGCATCAGGCGCGGCACGGAGTGCACGGTGCCGATGCCGCCGGGGTTGGTCAGCGAGACCGTGACGCCGGTGAAGTCGTCCATGGTCAGCTTGTTGGCGCGGGCCCGGCGGACGATGTCCTCGTAGGCCTGCCAGAAGCCGAAGAAGTCGAGCGTCTCGGCCTTCTTGATGGCCGCGACGACGAGCTGGCGGTCGCCGTTCGGCTTGACCAGGTCGATGGCCAGGCCGAGGTTGACGTGCTCGGGCTTGACCAGGAAGGCCTTGCCGCCCTCCACCTTGTAGCTGTAGTTCATCCCCGGGGAGGCCTTGATGGCCTGGACCAGGGCGTAGCCGATCAGGTGGGTGAAGGAGACCTTGCCGCCGCGGGCGCGCTGCAGGTGGTTGTTGATGACGATGCGGTTGTCGATCAACAGCTTCGCGGGCACCGCGCGGACCGAGGTCGCGGTCGGCACCTCCAGCGAGGCGTCCATATTGGTGGCGACGGCCTTCGCCGGGCCGCGCAGCTGGACCAGCTCGGGGCCGGCGGTCGCGGCCGGAGCTTCAGCGGCGGCCGGGGCGGCGGCCTGGGGGGCCGGGGGCGCGGCGGGAGCTGCGGCGAGCGGCGCGGGGGCCGGCGCCGGAGCGGCCGGAGCGGCCGGTGCGGCGGGGGCGGGCGCGGCCGGAGCAGCAGCGGCGGGCGCGGGGGCAGCGGCAGGGGTCGGCGTGGGGCCGGCCTGGGTCGCGGCCTGGGTCACTGGAGTCACCTCGGTACCGGGCTTGTAGTCGGCGAAAAAGTCCCACCAGGCTCGGTCGACCGAGTTCGGGTCCTGGAGGTACTGCTGGTAGATCTCATCGACGAGCCACTCATTGGGGCCGAAGCCAGTGGAGCTTGCCGAGCTATTGGGGGTTTCAGGGGACTGTGGCGACACGGCGGCAACCGCCCTCTTCCGCTTCCTTTTGGGATGTTTGGACAGCGGGGATTAAGGCTACGCCCCTGACCAGTGATCGCGCAGTCCCCGGGGGTCCGGCGTCGCCCAGATCACAGTCCTGACCTGCAGATTGGCTGAAAACGTACGTTAGAAAGCCGTATCTGAGGGGAACCGATCGCGCCCGATCGCGTGACAAATCGGGATGAAAACGGACAAAGACCCGGCCGGATCGTCGAATGATCTTCGTATACGCCTGTGTCGGTTCTGTGACACAGCCCTCCCCGCATACGGTTGGACGATCCGACCAGGGGAGGGGCCGGCCCGGCCGTCCACGGCTCAGCGCTGCCCCGGCAACCGGACCTCGATCCGGCAGCCGCGGGGCGACTCGGCGACCGCGATCCGGCCGCCGTGCAGGTCCACCGCCCAGCGGGCGATGGCCAGGCCGAGGCCGGTGCCGCCGTCCGAGCCGGGCCCCTGGGCGGTCGCGGTGCCGCTGCGGCTGAACCGCTCGAACACCCGGCCGCGGTCCGCCGGCGGGATGCCCGGACCCTCGTCCTCGACCTCCAGCAGCAGGCCGCCGGGCCCGCCGTCGGGCCGGGCGCGGACCGTCACGGTGCCGCCGGGCGGGGAGTGCTTGCAGGCGTTGTCGACCAGGTTGGCGACCACCTGGTGGAGCCGTTCAGGATCCGCCACCCCGGTCAGGCCGGTCGGGCTGACCTCCAGGGCCAGCCGGACGTCGCCGCGCCGGGAGAACGCCCCGCCGGCCGTCGCGCCGTCCACGGTGACCCCGCGCAGCACGCCGTCCAGGAACTCGCGCACCTCGAAGGGGCGGGCGTCCAGGTCGACCACGCCGTCGTCGATCTTGGAGAGGTCCAACAGGTGGGTGACCAGGCGGCCGAGCCGCTCGGTCTGCTCCAGCGCGGCCCCCAGGGTCGCCGGGTTGGGCTGGACGACGCCGTCCACCACGTTCTCCAGGACGGCGCGCAGTGCGGCGATGGGTGTGCGCAGCTCGTGCGAGACGTTGGCGACCAGCTCGCGGCGGTGCCGGTCGGCGGCTCCCAGGTCGGCGGCCATCTGGTTGAAGGCGGCCGCCAGCTCGCCGATCTCGTCGCGCGAGTTCACCTCGACCCGGCGGCTGTAGTCGCCGGAGGCCATCGCGCGGGCGGCGGCCGTCATCTCGCGCAGCGGGGCGGTCAGCCCGTGTGCGAGGAACTGCATGAAGAGCAGCGAGGCGATCATGGAGAAGACCATGATGATCCGGATCTGGGTCTCGGACCGGATCGCCACGACCACCATGCCGGTGGCCAGGAAGACGGAGACGATCACCAGCAGGGCGAGTTTGCCCTTGATCGAGCGGACCGGGTCGAGCGGCCGGATGTCGGCCCAGACCCGGCGGGCGGCGCGGGCGGCCAGCGTCTGCGACCGCGTCCTGCCGGTGTCCCCGTTGCGTTGCTGTGGAAAGGTCATTGGTCCCCTGTGATCCCCGCGTACGTCCCTCGCGTGGTGTGCGCGGCGGTTCGGGACACGGGCCCCCCGGAGGCCCGTCGCCCGAGGCGCGCGCTACGAGAGCGGGGCCTCCAGCGCGTACCCGACACCGTGGACGGTACGGATCCAGCTCGCCCCGATCTTGCGGCGCAGCGCCTTGACGTGGCTGTCCACGGTGCGGGTGCCGGACGCGTCCGTCCAGTCCCAGACCTCGGCCAGCAGCTGCTCGCGGGTCAGCACGGCGCGCGGTTGGGCGGCCAGGCAGGCGAGCAGGTCGAACTCGGTGGGCGTCAGGTGGACGTCGCCCGAGGCGAGCCGGACCCGGCGCTGCACGTGGTCGATCTCCAGCTCGCCGAAGCGCAGCGAGCCGAGCGCGGGCGTACGGGCCGCCTGCTGGGCGCGCTCGACGCGGCGCAGCAGCACGTTGACCCGGGCGGCCAGTTCGCGCATCGAGAACGGTTTGGTCATGTAGTCGTCCGCGCCCACGCCGAGGCCGACCAGCAGGTCCGTCTCGTCGTCGCGCGCGGTCAGCATCAGCACCGGCACCGGGCGCTGGGCCTGGATCCGGCGGCACACCTCAAGGCCGTCGAAGCCGGGCAGCATGATGTCGAGGACCACCAGGTCCGGCTGCCAGGTGTGGAAGCCGTCGACCGCGCCCGGCCCGTCGTGGGCCACGGCGACCTTGAAGCCCTCCGCGCCCAACCGGGCCGCGATCGACTCCGCGATCGTCGGTTCGTCCTCCACCACCAGCACTCTGCGCTGGCTGCTCACCGTGCCGCCGCTGTTGTTGTTGTCCTGCTGAAGTTCTGTCACGGTCACGCCACCGCCCCCAGGGCTGCGGGCCGGCCACCTGTGGGGATGGCGGGGCTCCGCTCGTAGTCTTGTTCCGTCGTGGACTGTGCCGGGTCCGCCGTCCCGTCGCGCGCCCGGGTCGGTGGGCGGATTGTCGGCCGCCCACTTCTCCCGCGCACTTCGCAGCGTACGGACAGTGGATGCTTCCCGGCAGGTGGACCGGACGTTTCCGGCCCGTGGGCCGGCCGTCGGGCCGCCCGCGGACCCACTGCACGAGTGGGCACGGGCCGATACCTTACCCGGCGATTTTTCTCTGCGTAACGGTACGTATGCAGTCGAGTTGGCACCAAGTCGCCGGTCAGAGCCCCTGCCGGCGGGTTGGTCGGAAGAAGGTCTGGACCAATAACGGGAATCCGGCCGACCGGTTTCCCGATGGTCTTCACCGGCTTTTCTCAGGTGCCTCTCAGAACCTCGACGTAACGTGGTCACGACAACGCCCCGCCGGGTGGGATCCGCGGCGCGCGCCGGTACGTTGGGCACCTGGGTGAGGGGCCGGTGGCTGCGGGCGTGGAGCGGAGGCGGCATGGCTGGGGTGCGGCGAGGCGCCGGACACGTCGGGGCGCCGTCGGCGGGCCCGCCGTACGGGATGCTGCGGCACGGCCTGCGCACCGGCGTCGTCGAATGGCTGCTGGCACGGGTGCCGACCCCCCGGCGCAACCCCTTCACCCTCGGCTACCTCGCGGTGGTGGGCGCCACCACGACCTTTGCCAAACTCGCCGATCCGGAACTCGTGCAGCGGCTGCAGGAGGCCTCCAGTTCCGACGGTCACAACCTCTTGCAGCATCCGCTGCGCGCGCTGCTGCTCAGCGGTTTCTGGGTGGCCGGCGAGGTGTGGATGCCGTACCTGTGGGGATTCGCCGTCACCCTCGCGCCGCTGGAGCGCCGGATCGGCTCGGCCCGGGCGGCGGCGGTCTTCGCGATCGGGCACGTCACGGCCACCCTGCTGTCCCAGGGCGTGGTGATCGTCGCGGTGGAGACCGGACGGCTGGAGACCCGGGCGCTGGACTACCTGGACATCGGCGTCAGCTACGGCGTGCTCGCCTGCCTGGGCGCGGTGGCCGGACTGCTCCCCTGGCGCGGCCGACTGGTGGCGCTCGGCGGCGCCGGGCTGCTGATCGCCGAGCAGATCCTCACCGACCGGGACGTGGTCACCGCCGTCGGGCATCCGACCGCGGTGCTCGCCGGGGTGGTGCTGTGGCGCTGGTTGCGCCGGGCCCAGGCGCGTCGGCCGCGGCCGCGTCGTACCGGGGCGGAGGCCGCGGGCTCCGCGCCCGCACCGGGTGGCGCCCCGGTCCTGGACGCGCGCTGACCCCTTCGGGTGCTTTCCCCGGACGCTTTTGACGGCGCGGCCCGCCACTCCCTCCCGTTCGCTCACGGCGAACAAGTCCGCGGGAACATCCGGCGGGCGCCAGGCCTTAGTCAGGTCGACTCAACTTCACTGACTGGGGAGAGATCATGGCATCGACGTCCACACCGCTCACCCTGCCCGTGCTGCCGCTCGACGACGAGGTCGTCCTGCCGGGCATGGTCGTTCCGCTGGACCTGAAGGACACCGAGGTGCGGGCCGCGGTCGAGGCAGCCCGCGCGGCGGCCACCGGCGCCGGCAAGCCGCAGGTCCTGCTGGTCCCGCGGGTGGACGGCTCGTACGCGGCGGTCGGCACCCTGGCCACCGTCGAGCAGGTCGGCCGGCTGGCCGACGGGGAGCCGGCGGCGCTGGTGCGCGCCGTGCGCCGGGTCCGGATCGGGGTCGGCACCACCGGCCCCGGTGCCGCCCTGTGGGTGGAGACCACGCCGTTCCGGGAGTCCTCGGTGGGCACCCCGGTGGCCGGCCGGGCCGCCGAGCTGGTCAAGGAGTACAAGGCGCTGTCCACCCAGTGGCTGCGCCGGCGCGGCGCCTGGCAGATCGTCGACCGGGTGGCCCAGATCGAGGGCGTCGGCGAGCTCGCCGACAACATCGGCTACGCGGCCTTCGTCACCGCCGAGCAGAAGCTCAAGGTGCTGCTGGAGGCCGACCAGGTCGCCCGCCTGGAGTACGCGCTGACCCTGCTGCGCGACCACCTCGCCGAGGAGGAGGTCAACGACACCATCCGCAAGGACGTCGAGGAGGGGGTGGCCAAGCAGCAGAAGGAGTTCCTGCTCCGCCGCCAGCTGGAGGCCGTCCGCAAGGAGCTGGCCGAGCTGAACGGCGACCCGGCCGACGAGGAGGGCGACTACCGCGCCCGGGTCGAGGCCGCGGAGCTGCCCGAGAAGGTCCGGGAGGCGGCGCTCAAGGAGGTCGACAAGCTGGAGCGGTCCTCCGACCAGTCGCCCGAGGGCTCCTGGATCCGCACCTGGCTGGACACCGTCCTGGAGCTGCCCTGGAACGAGCGCACCGAGGACGCGTACGACATCGCCGGCGCCCGCGCGGTGCTGGACGCCGACCACGCGGGCCTGGCGGACGTGAAGGACCGCATCGTCGAGTACCTCGCGGTGCGCAAGCGCCGGGCCGACCAGGGGCTCGGGCTGGTCGGCGGGCGCCGCGGGGGAGCGGTGCTGGCACTGGTCGGCCCGCCCGGCGTCGGCAAGACCTCGCTCGGTGAGTCGGTGGCCCGCGCCATGGGCCGCAGCTTCGTCCGGGTCGCGCTCGGCGGGGTGCGGGACGAGGCCGAGATCCGCGGCCACCGGCGCACCTACGTCGGCGCGCAGCCCGGCCGGCTGGTGCGGGCGATCAAGGAGGCCGGCTCGATGAACCCGGTCGTCCTGCTCGACGAGATCGACAAGGTCGGTTCGGACTACCGGGGAGACCCGGCCGCCGCACTGCTGGAGGTGCTGGACCCGGCGCAGAACCACACCTTCCGGGACCACTATCTGGAGGTCGAGCTCGACCTCTCCGACGTCGTCTTCCTCGCCACCGCCAACGTGCTGGAGGCCATCCCCGAGCCGCTGCTCGACCGGATGGAGCTGGTCCGCCTCGACGGCTACACCGAGGACGAGAAGGTCGTCATCGCCCGCGACCACCTCCTCCCGCGCCAGCGGGAGAAGGCCGGGCTGGGCGGCGAGCAGGTCAGCGTCGACGAGGCGGCGCTGCGCCGGCTGGCCGGGGAGTACACCCGGGAGGCCGGAGTGCGGAACCTGGAGCGCTCGATCGCCCGGGTGCTGCGCAGGATCGCCGCCCAGGCCGAGCTCGGCGAGCGCGAACTGCCCGTCGCGATCGGCCCGGACGACCTGCGCGCCCTGATCGGGCGGCCCCACCACGTGCCGGAGGCCGCCCAGGAGCCGGCCGAGCGGCGCACCGCCGTCCCGGGCGTGGCCACCGGCCTCGCGGTCACCGGCGCCGGCGGCGACGTCCTCTACATCGAGGCCTCGCTCGCCGACGCGGAGACCGGCGGCACCGGACTGACCCTCACCGGGCAGCTGGGCGACGTGATGAAGGAGTCCGCGCACATCGCGCTCTCCTACCTGCGTTCGCGCGGCGCCGAACTGGAGCTGCCGGTCACCTCGCTGCGTGACCGCGGCGTGCACCTGCACGTCCCGGCCGGGGCCGTCCCCAAGGACGGGCCGAGCGCCGGCATCACCATGACCACGGCGCTGGCCTCGCTGCTGTCCGGCCGCCGGGTGCGCACCGACGTGGCGATGACGGGCGAGGTGTCGTTGACCGGGCGGGTGCTGCCGATCGGCGGGGTGAAGCAGAAGCTGCTCGCCGCCGACCGGGCCGGTGTCACCACGGTGATCATCCCCAAGCGCAACGAGGCCGACCTGGACGACGTCCCGGCCGAGGTGCTGGAGCGGCTCACCGTCCACCCGGTGGCGGACGTGCGCGAGGTGCTGACGCTGGCCCTGGAGCCGGCCGAGGTCCTGGTCGCGGCGGCCTGACGGGCGCTCACGGGGCCCTCCCGGCGGATCGGCCGCCGGGAGGGCCCCCGCCCGTGCGCTCCACGGCCCCTCCTCGAACGAACGGGCGGATTCACCCGCGCAGTGACGGTGACGGGAGGGACGGCGGCACCCGTGCGAGACTGCGAAGATGCCGTCCCCCACGCAGCGCGCCCTGGCCCGGGTGCCGGCCCGGCTGCGCCCGTTCCTGCTCCGGCACCGCAGGCTGGTGAAGTTCCTGCTGGTCGGCGGCCTCTGCTTCACCCTCACCCTGGTGATCGACTTCGAGCTGAAGTTCACCGTGCTGGAGCACAAGCCGGTGGTCGCGCTGACCGTCGCCACCGTGATCGGGACGGGGGTCTCCTACGTGCTGAACCGGCGGTGGTCCTTCCGGGCCGCCGGCCGCCACCGGGAGGCGCTGCTGTTCTCCCTGGTCAGCGTGGTGGCGATCGCGGTGAACGACCTGCCGCTGGTGGTCTCCCGCTACGTCCTGGACCTGCGCGAGCCGTACGTCGGCCCGTTCGCCCAGGAGGCCGCGGACTTCCTCAGCGGGATGGTCGTCGGCACCTTCGTCGCCATGCTGTTCCGTTTCTGGGCGATGCAGCGCTGGGTCTTCACCTGCCCCGCCGAGCTCCCCCGCACCGTACTGTCCGCCGCGTCCGCCCTGGTGAGGACGCCGTCCCCGGAACCCGGTTACGCTGCACCCGAGATGCCACCGGACATGCCTTAGGGCGTGAGCGAGCGGCGCGAGCGAAGCGAGGTGGGCGCATGAACGTGATGCGTGAGCCGGACGGCCTCCGGCGCGGGCCCGCCAGCCAGCAGGGGATGCGCCGGGCCAACCTGGCCCTGGTGCTCGGGGTGATCGCGCGGGCCCCGCGCTCGCGGGCCGAGGTGGCCGCCGAGACCGGGCTGACCAGGGCCGCCGTCTCCTCGCTCGCCGAGCAGCTGATCGCCGACGCCCTGGTCGTCGAGGAGGGCCCGGCCGCGCCCAGCGGCAAGGTCGGCCGCCCCGGCACCGCGCTCGGGCTCAACCCGCTCGGGCCCGGCGGCCTCGGCGCCGAGATCGGCGTGGAGCACCTCGGCGCCTGCGTGGTCGACCTGCGCGGTGAGGTCCGGGCCTGGCGCCGCCGGGAGGTCAGCAACCGGGGCCGGCAGCCCGCCGCCGTCATGGCCGACCTCGCCGAACTGCTGCGCTCGGCCGTCGCCGAGTCGGGCCTGCGCCCGGCCGGGCTGACCCTGGCCGTCCCCGGACTGGTCGGCACCTCCGGCGGAGTGCTCCAGCGGGCGGCCAACCTGGGCTGGCAGGACGTCCCGCTGGCGGCCGAACTGCGCCCGGCCCTGCGCGCGGCCGGCGCGGCCGACCTGGCCGAGCTGCCGGTGGAGGCGGACAACGAGGCCAACCTGGGCGGCCTGGCCGAGCGGTGGCTGGACGACGGGCCGGAGGACTTCCTGTACGTCTCGGCGGAGGCCGGTGTCGGCGCGGCGATCGTCGTCGGCGGGCGGCTGTTGCGCGGGTCGCGCGGCTACGCGGGGGAGTTCGGCCATGTGCCGGTTCACCCGGACGGGCCCCGCTGCGCCTGCGGCGCGCACGGCTGCCTGGAGCAGTACGCGGGGGAGGCGGTGCTGCGGGCGGCCGGGTCGGCGAACGTGCGGGGCGACTGGGTGACGCTGCTCGCCGAGCGCGCCGAGGCCGGGGACGAGCCGGCGCGGGCGGCCTTGGCCGGGGCCGGATCGGCGCTGGGCACCGCGGCCGCCGGGGCGGTCAACCTGCTGGACCCGGCCGAGGTGGTGCTGGGCGGCGGATACGCGCGGCTGGCGCCCTGGCTGCTGCCGGCGATGCGGGCCGAGCTGGCCGCCCGGGTGACGGTACGGCCCTGGTCGGACGAGCGGCTGACGGTGTCCCGGCTCGGCCGGCGCGGACCGCTGCTGGGTGCCGCGGTGGGCGTGGTGCGCGCCGTCGTCGCCGACCCGGGCCGGCTGGCCGGCGGCTGAGACCGCGCCCCGGCCGAGGGCCGGGGCGCGGTCGTCCGTACCGGGAGGCTCAGGCCTCCTTGACCAGCTCGCGGCCGCCGGAGCGGGGTCCGCGCAGGACGGCCAGGAAGGTGACGGCGACGCCGGCCACCGCCCAGACCACCAGTACCACGATCGGCATCGCCAGGTTGGTGGAGCCGAAGTAGGCGATCGACCGGGCGGCGCTGGTGCCGGCGCCGTTCGGGATCACGGAGC
Organism: Kitasatospora sp. NPDC087314; assembly: GCF_044744365.1. Taxonomy (NCBI): domain Bacteria; kingdom Bacillati; phylum Actinomycetota; class Actinomycetes; order Kitasatosporales; family Streptomycetaceae; genus Kitasatospora; species Kitasatospora sp. NPDC087314. The sequence goes on along the minus strand of NZ_JBIUYE010000007.1, from coordinate 191,036 downwards.
CGATCGCCCGCCAGAAGGCCGGCATCATCGGCGGCGGGTAGACCCCGCCCGCGCTCGGGTTGCCCAGCACCACGAAGATCAGCACCGCGATGCCGATGCCGACGATGTCGAACAGGCACTGCAGGGCCATGGTGAACGCGCCGACCGTGAACACCACCAGGGCGCCGACCGCGGACAGGCCCAGGATCGAGCCGGGCAGCGCGTCCAGGACCGGCCCGGCGATCACCGTGCCGCCGATGCCGGCCGCGATCGAGTACAGGGCCAGCACGCCGAGCCGGATCACCGCGCGGTGGGCGTTGGCGGGCTTGGAGCCGGCGCTGATGCCGAGGATCGAGGCGACCAGGTAGCCGCCGACGCACCAGCCGATCACCAGGTAGAAGGCGGAGAGGCCGTTGGTGTCGCCCTTGGCGAGCGGCACGACGTCCTCGACCTTGACCGTGCGGCCCTGGGCCTGCTCCACCGCGGTGGTGATGGTCTCGGCGGCCTTGGCGGCGGACGGGCCGCGGGCGCCGCCGACCAGCAGGGTGTCCTGGTTGCCGGCCGGGTTCACGACCAGCGCGGCGTAGATCTTCTGGTCCTTGATCTGCTGGGTGGCGCTCTCGGCGTCCGGCGCGGTGACGGCCTTGACGGCGTCGTTCGGCGCCGAGTCCAGCGCCTGGACCAGCTTGGGGGCGACCTGCGGCGGGGCGACCACCGCGATCGACAGGTTGTGCGGGGTCGGGTGGTGCAGCGCCCCGACGTACGAGGTGATGAAGCCGAGTTGGAGCAGCAGTACGGCGACCACCAACAGCGCCGCGCGCGGCGTGACCGCTCCCTTGAGTTCGGCGATGAAACCCTGCCCCGGGGCGGCCATCCACATCTCCTTGTGTATAGGGGGAAAACGGATACTTCATACCATGAACTAGTTGTCTTGTCTCACCTCGCGCGCCGGGTCCGGGCCCGGGCGACTGCGGGATACTGGCGCGGTGAGTGACGAGAAAGCCCTGCTGGCGGTGGAGCGCGAGGTCGCGCTGATGTTCCGGCGGGGCCGGGCCCGAGTGGCGGAGCTCTCACGCCGGGTGCACCCCGAGCTGGAGGGGATGGCGTACAGCCTGCTCGGCTACGTCGAGCAGGCCGGGCCGGTGCGGGTGACGGACGTCGGCGTGCACTTCGCGGTCGGCAAGGCGACGGTGAGCCGGCAGATCCGGGCGCTGGAGGAGCTGGGTCTGGTGGCCAGGGAGGCGGACCCGCAGGACGGCCGGGCCGCGCTGGTCTCGCTGACCGAGGACGGGCGGCGGCGCTACCTGGCGGCCCGGGACGCCCGGATGCGGCGGGTGCGCGAGCTGCTGGGCAACTGGTCCCGGGAGGACGTCGACCGCTTCGCGGACCTACTGCACCGCTTCAACGACGTGATCGGGGAGCCTCCGGTGGAGTGACCTGCGGCGACGGGGTGAGCCCGGCGGGCCCGTGCGGTGCGGGATCCGGCCGGGCTTTACGTGGCCTTGAAGAAAGTTGCCTAAGTCAACCATTGGTCTTATGGTTGCTTAAGGCAACGAATTTTCGCCGCGCGCGGACAGCGTCCGCGCCGCCGCCCGCGTACCCCGCCCGCGTACCCCGCACGCCTCGCCGAAGGACCCAGATGACCGTGACCACCGAGGCCGCGACCGGCACAGCCGCCGCCGTCGACGACCGACCGATGACCCACCGGCAGGTGATGGAGGCGCTGTCCGGCCTGCTGCTCGGCCTCTTCGTGGCCGTGCTCTCGTCGACCGTCGTGTCCAACGCCCTGCCGCACATCCTCACCGACCTGCACGGCGGCCAGTCCGCCTACACCTGGGTGATCACCGCCGCCCTGCTCACCCTGACCGCCTCCACCCCGATCTGGGGCAAGCTCTCCGACCTCGCCAGCAAGAAGCTGCTGCTGCAGATAGCCCTGGTGATCTACATCGCCACCTCGGCGCTGGCCGGCCTCTCCCAGAACACCGGTCAGCTGATCGCCTGCCGGGCCCTCCAGGGCATCGGCGCCGGCGGCGTCGTCGCACTGGGCCAGATCTGCCTGGCCGCGATGGTCCCGCCGCGCGAGCGCGGCCGGTACAGCGGCTACTTCGGCGCGGTCTTCGCGCTGGCCACCATCGGCGGCCCGCTGATCGGCGGCGTCATCGTGGACACCTCCTGGCTGGGCTGGCGCTGGTGCTTCTACGTCGGCATCCCGTTCGCGATCGCCGCGATCCTGGTGATCCAGCGCACCCTCAAGCTGCCGGTGGTCAAGCGCAAGGCGAAGATCGACTACCTGGGCGCGCTGGTCATCACCGGCGCCGTCAGCCTGCTGATGATCTGGATCACGCTGGCCGGCAAGAACTACGACTGGCTGTCCTGGCAGACCGCCGCGATGGTCGGCGGCGGCCTGCTGCTGGGCGCGCTCGCCGTGGTGATCGAGCGCCGCGCCGCCGAGCCGATCATCCCGCCGGACCTCTTCAAGTACCGCACCGTCAGCCTGGCCGCGCTCGCCAGCGTGCTGGTCGGCGTCGGGATGTACGGCGCGACCACCTTCCTCAGCCAGTACTTCCAGCTGGCCCGCGACAAGTCCCCGACCACGGCCGGACTGATGACCCTGCCGATGATCCTCGGCCTGGCGCTCTCCTCCACCGTGGCCGGCCGACTGATCACCAAGTACGGCAGGTGGAAGGCCTACCTGGTCTCCGGCACGGCGCTGCTCGCCATCGGTTTCGGCCTGCTCGGCACCGTGCGCGCCGACACCGACTACACGCTGCTGTCCGTCTACATGGCGATCACCGGCATCGGCCTCGGCCTGACCATGCAGAACCTCGTCCTGGCGGTGCAGAACACCGTGCCGCGGCACGAACTCGGCGCGGCCAGCTCGGTGGTCACCTTCTTCCGCACCATGGGCGGCGCGATGGGCGTCTCCGCGCTCGGCGCGCTGATGAACAACAAGGTGACCCACTACCTGACGGAGAACCTCGCCGCCGCGCACATCCCGGCCGGAGGCGCGGTCGGCGGCGGGGGCATCCCGGACCTGCACAAGCTGCCGGCCCCGATCGTCCCGCTGGTGACGGACGCGTTCGGGCACGGCGTCGGCATGGTGTTCCTCTTCGCGGCGCCGTTCGCGCTGCTGGCCTTCATCACGGTGCTGTTCATCCGGGAGACCGCGCTGAAGACCAGTCAGCAGGGCTGACCGCCGGCGGGGACGCGCGGGGGGGGCGGGGGGGGGGGGGGGCCCACCCCCCCCCCCCCCCCCCCCCCGCGCGGGGCCCCCCCCCCCCCCCCCCCCCCCGCGACGCCCCCCCCC
>NZ_JBIUYE010000007.1:0-187740 GCF_044744365.1 Kitasatospora sp. NPDC087314 | reverse complement strand
CAGCCGGGCCCCCGCGCTCAGCCCCCCCCCCCGGGGGGGGCCCCGGGGGGGGCGGGGGGGGGGGGCGGGGGGGGGGGCCCCCCCCCCCCCGCCCCCTCCCCGCGTCCCGGGCGGGAACCGTCGGACGCTACGGCGCGGCGATCAGCACCAGCCCGTAGACGACGGCTGCGGCGCAGAGGCCGAAGCAGACGTAGGCGCCGGCCAGGGCCAGCCGGCCGCCGCCCGCCGCCGGGGCGGCCTCGCCCTCGCGGGCGCTCAGCGCGGCCTCGCGGCGGGACAGGGCCAGGATGCCGAGCGCGAAGACGGCGACCACGGCGACGGTGATGCCGAAGCTGGCACCGGCGGTCTGGGCCAGGGCGTTCCACTTGATGTGCATGGCGGGTGCTCCTCAGCCTGCGGCGCTCAGGCCGCGACCGTGGTCGAGGCGGGGGTGGGGGCGGTCGCGGGGGCGGTCGCGGGGACCTCCACCGGGGTGACGTCGTTGACGTTGTCCGCGCTGATCGGCTGGCGGCGGGAGATCAGCCACATCGCGCCCGAGCCGGCCACCAGCACGGCGCCGACCAGGACGATGCCCCAGGTGCCCTGGCGGACCAGCAGCGCCGCGCCGCCCGAGACCAGCGCGGCGGCCGGCAGGGTCAGCGCCCAGGTGTAGACCATGCGGCGGACCAGGCTCCAGCGCAGCTCGGCCTTCGGGCCGCCGAGGCCGGCGCCCATGATGCCGCCGGAGCAGACCTGGGTGGTGGAGAGGCCGAAGCCCATGTGCGACGAGGTCAGGATGACGGTCGCGGCGGCCGACTCGGAGGCGAAGCCCTGCGGCGCCTTGATGTCCGCCAGGCCCTTGCCCATCGAGCGGATGATCCGCCAGCCGCCCATGTAGGTGCCGAGCGCGATCGCGCCGCCGGCCGAGACGATCACCCAGGTGGGGGGCAGCGCGCCGTGCGGCAGGGCGCCGACCGAGACCAGGGTGAGGGTGATGATGCCCATCGTCTTCTGGGCGTCGTTGGTGCCGTGCGCGAGCGAGATCAGCGAGGACGAGAAGATCTGGCCGGTCTTGAAGCCCTTGGTGGCGGTCTCCGCGTTGCCCTTGCGGGTGATCGCGTAGGCCAGCTTGGTGGCGCCCCAGGAGGCCAGGCCGGCGACCAGCGGGGAGGCGATCGCCGGGATCAGGATCTTGGAGAGGACCGTGTCGAAGTTGACGCCGTTCATGCCGACACCGACCACGGTGGCGCCGATCAGGCCGCCGTACAGCGCGTGCGAGGAACTGGACGGCAGGCCGCGCAGCCAGGTCAGCAGGTTCCACAGGATCGCGCCCGCCAGTGCGGCGAAGATGATCTCTGGGTGGATGCCGCTCTTCTCGTTGACGATGCCGCCGGAGATGGTGGTGGCGACCTTCACGGACAGGAACGCGCCCGCGAAGTTGAGGACGGCCGCGATGGTGACCGCGACCTTCGGCCGGAGGGCTCCCGTCGCGATGGAGGTGGCCATCGCGTTGGCGGTGTCGTGGAACCCGTTGGTGAAGTCGAAGGCGAGCGCCGTGATGATCACAACGGCCACCAGGAACGAGATGTGTTCCATACCCAAACAATCGTCGTAGTTGTCGCACGGAGACGTTGGTGTCGTCGCGACCGTAGGTCTGTTTGGTAAACGGAAGGTGAACTAGGCCGGGAATCGTGGTTCCGATGGTTGCCCAGTGGTGGCCAGCAGCTTTCGGAGGGGTGTCGTCGGTCGCGCTGAGCTGGACATTAGCGAAGTTCGCCCCGGTTCGCTCCGGTTTGCTGAGAGCTGTCTCACAGATCAATCGAGAATTAACCTCCCAGTCCGGACGCGCCCTGTTTCCGGTGAGTAACCCGTGGGAGGATCGGCGGGTTCCGGGGAGGCCGGAGAAGGCTGGGGCGGGGAGGACCAACCCATGGGCGGGGCTGTACAGCGCACGGAGGCGACAGGTGTACGGCCCTGGCTGCGGGCGGCGCTGCGGTGCGGAGCCGTCCTCGCGGCCGCCGCACTCGCCCTCCCGCTCGCCACCCAGGCCGCGTACGCGGCCCCCGACCCGGGCGCCCGGATCGCCGCCAGCCCGGGCGACGACCCGCTCGCCGCCGCCAAGGCCACCCTCGGCCCGTTGCTCGACCAGCTGCACACGCTCTACCAGGGCGCCGAGGCCGCCACCGAGCAGTACAACGGCGCCGTCGCCAAGGTCGCCGAGCAGCAGGCCGCGCTCACCGACCTGCAGGACCGGTTGGACCGCCAGCAGAAGCAGGTCGACGCCGGCACCGACATAGCCTCGCAGCTCGCCGCGGCCCAGTACCGCAACGGTGCCGCCTCCGCCTACGCCGAGCTGCTGCTCTCCAAGGACCCGTACGAGGCCGTCACCATCGCGGAGCTGCTCGCCGCCGCCAGCCGCTCGCAGTCCGAGTTCCTGGACCGGCTGAAGAGCGACCGCGAGGCCCTCGCGGGCCTGACGAAGCAGACCGAGGACGCGCTCAAGACCTCCCAGACGCTGGTCGCCCAGCAGGACGCCGCCAAGGCCAAGGTCGCCTCCGACCTCGCGTCCGTCGAACAGCTGGTCGCCTCGCTCACCGGCGCGCAGCGCACCGAGCTGGAGAAGCTGGAGAAGGCCAAGGCCGACGAGGCCCAGCTCGCCTTCCTCGCCTCCGGCGCCCTCGGCCAGGGCGAGCGCACCCCGTCGCTGGCCGGCCGCGCCGCCGTCGCCTTCGCGCTCGCCCAGCTGAACAAGCCGTACCTGTGGGGCGGAGAGGGGCCGGACTCCTACGACTGCTCCGGCCTCACCTCACAGGCCTGGCTGCACGCCGGGCGGCCGATCCCGCGCACCAGCCAGGAGCAGTGGGCCCAGCTCCAGCACATCCCGCTGAACCAGCTCCGCCCCGGCGACCTGGTCATCTACTTCGAGGGCGCCACGCACGTCGCGATGTACATCGGCGGCGGGCTGGTCGTCCAGGCGCCCCGGCCGGGCGCCGTCATCAAGGTGTCGCCGATCGGCTCGATGCCGATCCTCGGGGCGGTGCGGCCCGACCCGTCCGGCGCGGCGGACGAGGCCGGCGGCAGCTGGAAGGTGCCCGACCTGCCCGCCGGTTGGGACACCGTCACCCCGATCGCGCCCAGCCCGGCCAACCAGGTCCCGGTCACCCCGGCCCCCGGCACGCCCGCCAACCCGCCGGCCACTCCTGGCGCGCCGTCCACCACCCCGGGCACGCCGTCCGGCACCGGGACGCCCGCCGACCCGGGGACGCCGTCCGGCACCGGGACCACCACGCCCGGCACGCCCACCGACACGGGCACGCCGACGCCCACCCCGACGCCGACCGGCACTCCGACCGGCCCCGGGACCCCGACGTCGACCGGCACCCCGGCGACGCCCACCCCGACGGGCACCGGCACCCCGAGCTCCACCGGCACCGCCACCACGGGGACCACCGGCTCGGCGAGCGCCTCGGCCCCGGGCGGCGCCACCGCGGGCACCAACTGAGACAGCCCCAAGGCCGCCCGGCGTCCCTCGGGACACCGGGCGGCCTTCGCGTCGGTCAGGCCGGGGCGCCGCTGTCCGGTTCGAAGCGGACGACCACGGCCTTGGAGGTCGGCGTGTTGCTGATGTCGGCGGTGGAGTCCAGCGGGACGAGCACGTTGGTCTCCGGGTAGTAGGCGGCCGCACCGCCGCGGGCGACCGGGTAGTGGACCACCCGGAAGTGCGGGGCGCGGCGCTCGACACCGTCCCGCCACTCGCTCACCAGGTCGACGAACCCGCCCTCGGCCAGGCCCAGTTCGGCGGCGTCGGCCGGGTTGACCAGGACCACCCGGCGGCCGCCCTTGATCCCGCGGTAGCGGTCGTCCAGGCCGTAGACGGTGGTGTTGTACTGGTCGTGCGAGCGCAGCGTCTGGAGCAGCAGGCGGCCCGGCGGGACCTCGGGGGCGGTGAGCGGGTTGACGGTGAAGTTGGCCCGCCCGGTCGCGGTCGGGAAGGTCCTGGAGTCGCGCGGGCCGTGCGGCAGGGTGAAGCCGCCGGGGCGGCGGACCTTCTCGTTGTAGTCCTCGAAGCCGGGGACGACCCGGGCGATCCGGTCCCGCAGGGCGTCGTAGTCGGCGGCGAAGTCCTCCCACGGCACGGTGTCCCCGGGGCCGAGGACGGTACGGGCGAGCCGGCAGACTATCGCGGTCTCGGAGAGCAGGCCGGGTGCGGGCGGGCGCAGGCCGCCGCGGGAGGAGTGCACCTGGCCCATCGAGTCCTCGACGCTGACGAACTGGGCGCCGGTGCCGGTGACGTCCCGGTCGGTACGGCCCAGGGTGGGCAGGATCAGCGCGCGGGCGCCGGTGACCACGTGCGAGCGGTTGAGCTTGGTGGAGACGTGCACGGTCAGCCGGCAGCGGCGCATCGCGGCCTCGGTGACGTCGGTGTCCGGGCTGGCCGCGACGAAGTTGCCGCCCATCGCGAAGAACACCCGGACCCGGCCGTCGCGCATCGCTCGGATGGTGTCCACCGCGTCGTGGCCGTGCGCCCTCGGCGGCTCGAAGCCGAACTCCTTGCCGAGTGCGTCCAGGAAGGCGGCGGAGGGCCGCTCGAAGATGCCCATCGTCCGGTCGCCCTGGACGTTGCTGTGCCCGCGCACCGGGCAGACCCCGGCGCCGGGGCGGCCCACGTTGCCGCGCAGCAGCAGGAAGTTGACCACCTCGCGGATGGTGGGGACGGAGTGCTTGTGCTGGGTGAGGCCCATCGCCCAGCAGACGATGACCTTCCGGGAGGCCAGCACCAGCCGGCCGAGCTCCTCGATCTGCTCCCACGGCAGGCCGGTCGCGGCGAGCACCTCGGCGCGGTCGGTCGTCCGGGCCTGCTCCTCGAACTCCTCGAAGCCGTGGCAGTGTTCGTCGACGAACGCGCGGTCGACGCCGTCCTGCTCCAGGACGATCCGGTTGAGCGCGCGGAACAGCGCCAGGTCCCCGCCGAGGCGGATCTGCAGGAACAGGTCGGTCAGCTTGGTGCCGTGGCCGACCAGGCCGCGCGCCTGCTGCGGGTTCTTGAAGCGCTCCAGGCCCGCCTCGGGCAGCGGGTTGACGCTGACGATGGTGGCGCCAGCCCGCTTGGCGCGCTCCAGCGCGGAGAGCATCCGGGGGTGGTTGGTGCCCGGGTTCTGGCCGGCCACGATGATCAGGTCGGCCTGGTAGAGGTCCTTCAGGCTGACGCTGCCCTTGCCGACGCCGAGCGTCTCGGTGAGCGCCGAACCGGACGACTCGTGGCACATGTTGGAGCAGTCCGGCAGGTTGTTGGTGCCCAGCCGGCGGGCGAACAGCTGGTACGCGAAGGCGGCCTCGTTGCTGGTCCGGCCCGAGGTGTAGAAGGCGGCGGCGTCCGGGGTGTCCAGCGCGTGCAGTTCCTCGGCGATCAGTGCGAAGGCGTCGTCCCAGGAGACCGGCGTGTAGTGGGCGGCGCCCTCGTCGAGCAGCATCGGCTGGGTGAGGCGGCCCTGCTGGCCCAGCCAGTAGCCGGAGCGCTCGGCCAGCTCGGCGACCGGGTGGGCGGCGAAGAACTCGGCGCGGATCCGGCGCTCGGTGGCCTCCTCGGCGACGGCCTTGGCGCCGTTCTCGCAGAACTCGGCCTTGTGCGTCCTGCCCGGTTCCGGCCAGGCGCAGCCGGGGCAGTCGAAGCCGTCCGGCTGGTTGACCTTGAGCAGGGTGGCCAGGGTGCGGCGGGCGCCCATCTGTTCGGCGGCCATCCGCAGGCTGTGGCCGACCGCCGGCAGCCCGGCGGCCGCGTGCTGGGGCGCGGACACCTCGGGGGCGTCCTGCGCCGGGTCGCTCTGCGGGGCCTGCTTGGCCATGACCGCTTCTCCTCGGCTCTGCTCGTCCGGCGGCCGCGCCACCGGCGCCGCCGCGCCGTCGCGGGGGCTCCGGCCCATCCTTCCACCTGGGTGAAGGCGGGGGGAGGGGGGCCGGACGGGCGTCGGTAGAGTCTCGGGGGGTCCAGGAGGGGTGGGGGAGGGGCGCATGCGCGTCGGTGATGTCCTCGACGGCCGGTACGAGCTGGTGGAGAAGCTCGGCCAGGGCGGTTTCGGGGTGGTGTGGCGGGCGCTCGACACCCGGATGCGGCGGCCGGTGGCGGTCAAGGTCATCGGGCACCACGGCGGTGACCAGGCGAAGGCGGCGCTGCGGTTCGTCCGGGAGGCCTGTGCGGCCGGCAACCTGTCCCATCCTCACATCGTCACCGTGCACGACCTCGGCGAGTGCGTTCTCGGCGACCGGCAGGTGACCTTCCTGGTGATGGAACTGCTCACCGGTCGCACCCTGACCGAGGTGCTGCGGGCCGGCCTGCCGGCTCCGGAGCAGAGCCTGCGCTGGGCGCGGCAGCTCTGCGAGGCGCTGGCGGTGGCGCACGACGCGGGCATGGTGCACCGGGACGTCAAGCCGGACAACATCATGATCATCGAGGGCGGGAGCCTGAAGGTGCTCGACTTCGGCATCGCCCAGCTGGACATCGGCGCGGGTGGGCTGACCACCACCGGGACGATCGTCGGCAGCCCCGCGTACATGGCGCCGGAGCGCTGGACCGGCGGGCGGGTGGACGGCCGTACGGACCTGTACGCGCTGGGCTGCGTGCTGGTCGAACTCTTCACCGGGGCACGGCCGTTCGGTGGGGACTCGACGCCGGTGCTGATGTACCAGCACCTCAACGAGCCGCCCCCGGCGCTGGATCCGGCGCGGTTCGGGCTGCCGCCGGAGGTGGCCGGGCTGGTCGCCGAGCTGCTGGCCAAGGACCCGGCGGACCGGCCGGCCGACGCCCGGACGGTCGAGCGACGGCTCGGTGAGCCGGGCGGGACGCCGGTGCCGTCGGCTGCCGTGCCGCCGGTTCCGCCGGCACCGCCGGCCGTGCCACCTGCACCGCCGGCCGTTCCGGTGGGGCCGCCGCCTGTTCCGGCCGTCCCGCCGGCGGCGCCGTCATCGGTGCTGTCGCCGCTCACCACGCCGCCGGTGGTCGCCGCGCCCCCGCCGGACGGCGTCCGGGCCGCGCTGCGCGAGCGGCGTTCGGCCGCCTTCCGGGCGGCGACCGCGGGCGAGTCGGTGATCCTGCTCCAGGCGGTCGCCCAGGACTGCGTCACCGCGCTCGGCGCCGCCGACCGGGACACCCTGTGCACCTGGCGGGACTTCACCTGGTACCTCAGCCGGGCGGGCGACCTGGACGGCGCGATCCGGCTGCTGTCGACCGTGGTGGAGGACATGCGCTCGGCGCTCGGCCCGACCGACCCGGACACCCTCGGTGCCCGGTACCACCTGGTGTGGTGCATCGGCGAGAGCGGCGCGGCGGTCACCGCGGTCCGGCTGATGTCCGAGCTGCTGCCCGACCTGCACGCCACCTGGGGCCCGCACGACACCCGCGTCCTGAAGGCCCGGCACGACCTCGCGGTCCACCAGGCCAACCGGGGCGATCTCCAGGGCGCCGCACGCCAGCTGCACGCCCTGCTGCCGGAGCTCGCCCGGGTACTGGGGGAGGGCCACCCGAGCACCGTCCAGGCCTGGCACGACCTGGCCGGCTACCAGCAGCGGCTCGCCGAGGCCGGCCGCCGGGCGCCGTCCGGAGCCGCCCGGCGGCCGCGGATCAGCCCGATGGAGGCGGTGGTGCTGGTCCGGCGCCTCCTGGCCTGGGACTTCGCCACCGACCAGCAGGCGCGGGCCTGCATCACCGCGCTGGAGCGCGGCACCGGGCTGAAGGGCGTCGCGGAGGTGGTGCTCAACGCCCCGGACCACGTCTCGGCCGAGGACCTGGTGGAGGAGATCTTCGGGCCCTGAGGCGCTGCGGGCGAACGCTACGCGGCCAGGGCGGCGGCCGGGAGCGCGGCCAGCGCCCGCAGCAGTGCGCGGGCGGCGGCGTCGTTCTGCCGGAACCCCGGGGAGTCGGTGCGGGGGCGGGCGAAGGCGGCGGCGGCGCGCAGGCTGGTGTGCGGGCCGAGCGCGGTGCGCCGCGGGTGCGGGGCACCGTCCAGGGCGGGGTCGAGCAGCCGGCTGTCGCCGGGGGCGATGGTGACCAGGCCGGATCGGTGGGTGTACTCCTCGTCGGTGACCACCTCCTCCACGATCCGCCCGGCGCGGTGCAGTTCGCGCAGCACCGGGTCGAGGGTGCGGGCCAGCTGGTGCTTGGGCAGGTACGCCTCGACCAGCGCGGTGACGGTGACGGTGTGGCCCGGCACGGTGTCGCCGCAGGCCCGCCAGGTGCCGGTGGCCTCGTCCCGCTCGGTCCGGACGCCCGCGCCCAGGAAGCGGACGACGCCGGCCTCGGAGAGGGCGAGCAGCTGGCGCAGCCGGAAGCCGGGCGGGCCGGAGGCGAGGTAGCTGAAGTAGCCGAAGAACCACCCGTCCACCTCCTCGGCGACCGAGCGGGCGGTGAGCCGGCCGGTCGCGAGGATGCGCGGGAGCTGGCCGAACAGCGAGAGCAGGGCGAGGAAGGCGCCGAGGTCGGCACTGTGCGCGGGGTCGGCGCGGCGGTCGGCGTCGGCGGTGACGTAGGCGCGCAGGTGCTGTTGGAGCTCGTCGGCGGAGCCGAGTTCGAGGCCGGCCAGCGGGTGGTCGAGCCGTTCGAAGTCGATCCGGTCGGCCGGGTCGGGCACGGCCTCGGCGACCAGGGCGGCGAGCCGGGGGGAGTACCAGTCGTGCCGGTCGTACCGGGCCAGGAACTCCGGCCAGGGCAGCGTGGTGCGCTCGGGGTGGGCGTGGAACAGCTCGTGGTAGTGCCCGAAGGCGGTCTCCTTGGCCATCAACGGCCAGAAGTCGCGCCGGAGTTCGAGCGGCCCCTCGGTGACGAGGACGGCGTCCACGGCGGCCGCGTCGAAGTACCGGGGGAGCGGGGCGGGCGGCCCCTGGAGGCGGTAGCCGGTCTTGGAGTGGTACGGGACGCCGCGCCGGGAGCCGAGGTGCAGCACCGGCTCGCGGCCGGACGGGCGGTAGCGCAGCCCGTCGGCGGCGGGTTCGAAGCGGCCGCCGCGCCCCTCGGTGAGCAGGGCGACCAGGTCGACGGAGGCCAGGCCGAGGCCGCGCAGGGCGACGTGCTCGCCGGGGGCGATGCCGTCCAGGTCGGTGTCGGCGTCGTCGGAGTAGGCGGGCGGGAGGTGGAAGCGGCCGTGCCGGGCGGCGAAGTCGGCGTCGGCGGCGTACCGGGGGTGCGGGGTGGAGTCGAGGTGCCCGAGGGTGAGGACGACGTGGTCGGCGGTGAGCGTCCGGTCGGTGAGGTGGACGGTCTGCGGGCCGTCGGCCGGGCCGTCGATCCGCTGGACGGTGTCCCGGTGCACGGTGACCGTGACGTGCGGCGGCAGGTCGGCGACCGCGCGGCGGAACACCCAGTCCAGGTAGGCGCTCTGGGCCCGGCGGGTGGGGAAGTCGGTGGGGGCGAGGGTGTCCAGTTCGGCCCGGACGGTCGGGTCGGCGACCTCCCGGTAGGGCGCGAACTCCCGCTGCCGGAGCGCCCATTCGGCCAGCGAGGGGCCCGGTCGGACCGGCCCGTCGATGGTCGAGCGCTCGTCGGTGAACATGGTGACGTCCTCGGCCATCGAGTTCATCCGCAGCAGCGGGGACTGGTCGTGGCGCCAGATCCGGCCCGCGCCGGGCGGGTGTGGGTCGATCAGGTGGATGTGCAACGGCCGGTCGGCTGGCAGGAGTTCGGTCGCGTTGGCGGCGATCCGTTCCAGCAGGCCGGTGCCGCGTGGGCCCGCGCCGACGATCGCGAGCCGGTTCATGCCGCCACCTCGCGCAGCCGTCGCAGCCCGGCCCGGGCCCGTTGGAGCGGGGTGGGCGGCAGGCCGTCCCGGGTGGTGCCCTTGGCGTAGTGGCGTTCGACGTAGTACTGGCCGATGGACAGCAGGGTGGTGATCGCCAGGTACCAGATGGTGGCGACCACCAGCATCGGGATGACCTGGTACGACTGCAGGTAGACCAGCTGGACCGAGTAGAGCAGGTCGGAGACGGCCAGCACGCTGACGATGCTGGTGCCCTTGAGCGCGCTGATCAGCATGTTCCCGGCGGTCGGCACGATCGAGCGCATCGCCTGCGGGACGACGATCCGGCGCAGCACCCGCCACCGGCCGAGGCCGAGCGCCGCGGCGGCCTCCAGCTGGCCGCGGTCGACGGACAGGATGCCGCCGCGGATCACCTCGGCGGCGTACGCGGTCTCCAGCAGGGTGAGGCCGATGACGGCGGTGAGGGTGGGGCCGATCAGGTTGACGGTCTTGACGGTGACGAACTCGGGGCCGAACGGGATGCCGAGGCCGAGGGTCGGGTAGAGCGCGCCGATGTTGAAGAAGAACAGCAGCTGCACCAGCGGCGGGGTGGAGCGGAAGACCCAGATGTAGCCCCAACTCAGGGTGCGCAGCACCGGGTTGGTGGACAGTCGCATGCTGGCGAGGCCGGTGCCGAGGACGAAGCCGAGGGCGAGTGTGACGGCGGTGAGCCAGAGGGTCAGGGTGAGGCCGTCGAGCACCGATCGCGCGGTGAACCAGTCGGCGACCACGCCCCACTGGAAGGCCTTGTTGCGGACGATCGAGTTGACGGCCATCGCGGCCAGCAGCAGTGCGATCCCGGCGAAGACCCACTGGCCGGGCCGGCGGCGGGCGACGATCCGGGCGTCCGGGGCGGGGACGGGCGGCGGGGCGGGGCGGTCGAGGGCGGACGGGGCGGGGAGGACGTCCTGCGGGGTGGCCATGACGGCGGCTCCTGGCGGAGGTGCGGGCGGGCGGGAGGTACGGGTGTGGTCACGTACGGCCGTCGCACCGGCCCGTGTCCCTCAACACGGCCGGCGCTGTGCACTGCACTCCGCCGTGATCGTACGCATGCGCGATCGACGGCTGTCAAGGGCGGTCCGGATCCGGACCGAGGCCTGGCCGGGGCCGGTTGCAGGACGACAGGAGATCGCAACAGAGCGGCAATGATGGATGGTTGACGGACCACTCGGGCGGCTGCTCAACTTGAGGCCATGTACGCCGAGCAGCCCCTGGTCACCCGCGACCACATCGACTTCGGTCGGGTGTGGTCCGCGGCGTGTCGCGGCTGACCCGGCAGCGGGCCGCCCGTCCGGCCCTGATCTCCTCCGGGGCGTCCTCCCCCGGTCTGCCCCGTCGCGGGCCGGGATCCGCCGTTCGTAGCTGACGGCGCCCCAGGCGCACGCTGCCGTCCGACGACCTCGCACTGAACTCCGGCAGTACTCCCTCGTCCACGCCTGCCTCCCGCCGCGCCCGGGCGCCGACACCGTTGTCGGCGCGCCCGCCGCGCACCCCTACTCGGTCGGACAGGAACTGACGGCCGTCCCTCCCGGCCGACCCCGGCCTGCCCACCCGCAGTCCGCCGGACTCCGCTCACCCGAAAGGTTCCGCCATGCCCGTCGAATTCCTCGGTATCGCCGCCACCGGCGACGGTTCGGAGACCACCCCCCGCTCCACCGCCGCCTTCGACCGCGACTACACCCTGCGGCTGGCCCGGGCCCACGAGGACCACGGCTGGGACCGGGTGCTCTTCGCGTACGGCGCCGGCTCTCCGGAGCCGGCGGCCGCGGCGGCCTTCCTCGCCTCGCACCTCGACCGGCTGCAGATCCTGCTGGCGCACCGGCCCAACGTCTCCCACCCGACCTTCGCCGCCAAGACCTTCGCGACCCTGGACCAGATCAGCGACGGGCGGCTGACCGTCCACTTCATCACCGGCGGCAGCGACCACGAGCAGCAGCGCGAGGGCGACTTCCTCTCCAAGGACCAGCGCTACGAGCGCACCCGCGAGTACATCGGCATCGTCAAGAAGGCGTGGACCAGCCGGGAGCCCTTCGACCACGAGGGCGCCCACTACCGCTTCAACGACTTCGTCTCCGACGTCTTCCCCGTCCAGCAGCCGCGTCCGGCGGTCTCCTTCGGCGGCTCCTCGGACGCCGCCTACGCGGCCGGCGGCGCCGAGGCGGACATCTACTGCCTGTGGGGCGAGCCGCTGGCCCGCACCGCCGAGCAGATCGAGCGGGTGAAGGAGGCGGCCCGGGCCGCCGGGCGTACCGACGTGCCGCGGATCCAGGTGGCGTTCCGGCCGATCATCGCGCCGACCGAGGAGCTGGCCTGGGAGAAGGCGCACCGGACGGTGGCGGCGATCAAGGCCCGCAGGGCCGCCGGGGACCTGGTCCGCCGGGGCCGCCCGCTCGGCGCCGCGGCCGTGACGCCGGAGAACACGGGCTCCCAGCGCCTGATCGAGATCGCCGAGGCCGGCGAGCGCTACGACCGCGCGCTGTGGACCCCGACCGCCGCGGCCACCGGCGGGGCCGGCAACTCCAACGCCCTGGTCGGCACCCCGGAGACGGTCGCCGAGGCGCTGCTCGACTACTACGACCTCGGCGTGGACATCCTCTCCGCCCGCGGCTACCACCTGCTCGACGACGCGATCGACTTCGGCCGCCACGTCATCCCGATCGTCCGCGAGGAGGTCGCCAAGCGGGACGCCGCCAAGGCCGCCAGGGCGGCGGCCGAGCGGGCCGAGCGCGACCGGCACCAGCTGATCGCGGTGCAGGCGTGAGCGGTTCCCGCGCGGCCGGTGCGAGCAGGGGCGGCACGAGCGGCGCGGGCCGGGTGGCCGAGTTCCGCCGGGTCACCATCGACGACCCGCTGGTCGAGCCGCTGCTGCGCGAACTCACCCACGAGTACGTCAGCCGCTACGGCCCCGAGGCGCGCCAGGAGATGACCCGCTATCCCCGGGACGCCTTCGCCGAGCCGCACGGCGTGCTGCTGCTCCTGCTGGAGGACGGCGAGCCGGTGGCCGGCGGCGCGTACAAGCGGTACGACGAGCGCACCGCCGAGCTGAAGCGGATGTGGACGCACTCCGCGCACCGCCGTCGCGGCCTGGCCCGCCGGGTGCTGGCCGAACTGGAGCGGACGGCGGCGGCCGCCGGCTACGCCCGGATCCACCTCACCACCGGCCCGCGCCAACCCGAGGCCAGGGGTCTCTACCTGGCGGCCGGCTACACCCCGCTGTTCGACGTCGCCGCCGATCCTCCCTCCTTGCCCGCCGACGGGCAGGAGGGGCCCATTCCGATCGGCCCGCTCCCCTTCGAGAAGCACCTGCCGGTGCTGGCCCCGACCCCCTGAAAGGCCCTTCGTGAGAACCACCACCGTCCGCCGCCTGCTCGCGGCCACCGCCCTGCTGCCGGTGCTGGCGCTGGCCGCGTGCGGCTCGGACCCGAAGATCGCGGGTGCGGCGGGGGCGAGCGGGCCCGCCGCCACCGCCGCCTCCCAGGACGTCGTCTCCGGCCTCGCGAAGTCGGACGCCGCCGCCGCGCTGCTGCCCGAGGAGGTCCGCAAGGCCGGCACGCTGACGTTCGGCGCGTCCTTCGGCGCGCCGCCCACCGCCTTCTACGCCGACCAGGCCACGAAGAAGCCGGCCGGGATCGACGTGGACTTCACCGATGCGGTGGCCAGGCTGCTCGGGCTGACCGTGCGGCGCGAGGAGGCCGCCTTCGAGACCATCCTGCCCGCCCTGGACAGCGGCAAGTTCGACGTCGGCACCGGCAACTTCGGGGTCACCACGGCCCGGCTGAAGACCATCGACTTCGTCACCTACATCGACGACGGCCAGGGCTTCGCGGTCAGGAAGGACAACAAGGACGTCCAGCCGGTCACCGACCTGGTCCAGCTCTGCGGGCTGACCATCGGCACCGGCGCCGGCACCACCTTCGAGACCACGCTGAACGCGAGGAGGAACGTCTGCACCGACGCCGGGAAGAAGCCGTACGAGGTCAAGGCGTTCAGCGACGGCGGCGCCGTGCTCACCGGCCTCCAGCAGGGCCGGGTGGACGTCCTGATGTCCACCATCAACGGCCTGCGCTACCAGGCCGCGCAGGAGGCCTCGGGGACGCGCTTCCTCGGCGAGTTCCACCGGCTGGACGTCGGCTTCGCGTTCAAGAAGGGCTCGAAGCTCACCCCGGCCTTCCAGGCGGCGGTCAACCAGCTGATCAAGGACGGGACGTACGAGCGGATCCTCCGGAAGTGGGGGGTCACCGACTCGGCGATCGAGGAGTCCCGGATCAGCCCGCCCGAACACCCGTGATCCCCGGGTCTGCCGAAGGAGCCCCCCGATGACCGTCAGCACCACCGCACCGCCCGGGGCCCCGGCCCGCCGCGGGCCCGCGCCCGGCCCCGGCCCCGGCCCCGGTTCCGACCCCGGCCCCGATCCCCGCCTCGACCTCGACGAACTGGCCGGGCTGCGGACCGTCCCCGCCCGGCACCCCTGGCGCTGGGGGATCGGGATCGCCGCGCTCGTCGTCCTCGCCCAGTTCGCCCACGGGCTGGCCACCAACCCCGGCTGGGACTGGGCCACCTTCCGGGTCTACTTCACCGCCGACACCATCGTCCAGGCGGTCGGCCGCACCCTCGAACTCACCGCTTACGGCACGTTGCTGGGCTTCCTGCTGGGCGCCGTGGTGGCCGGGATGCGGCTGTCCCGCAGCGTGATCCTGCGGTCCATCGCCTGGGCGTACGTCTGGGTGTTCCGGTCGATCCCGCTGATCGTCCAGCTGGTGTTCTGGTTCAACCTGTCGTACCTGTACAAGCGGTTCGGGATCGGCATCCCGTTCGGTCCGACCTTCGGGGACGTGGAGACGGTCGGCGTGCTGAGCGCGCTCGGCGCCGCCGTGCTCGGCCTCGGGCTGCACCAGGCCGCGTTCGCCGCCGAGATCATCCGCGGCGGCATCATCGCGGTGGACGCCGGCCAGCGGGAGGCCGCCGCCGCGCTCGGCATCCCGCGCCGGCGTCAGGGCTGGCGGATCGTGCTGCCGCAGGCGATGCGCGGCATCCTGCCGGCCGCCGCCAACGAGGTGATCTCGCTGCTCAAGGGCACCTCGGTGGTCTACGTGATGGCCATCGGCGAGCTCTTCTACCAGGCCCAGGTGGTCTACGGCCGGACCGGCCGGGTGGTGCCGCTGCTGATGGTCGCCACCGTCTGGTACGTGCTGCTGACCACGGTGCTGTCGATCGGCCAGTACTACGTCGAGCGCTACTTCGCCCGCGGCGCGCAGCGCACCCCGCCGCCCACCCCGCTCCAGCGCGCCCGGGCCTTCGTCCGGACCCTGCCGGTCCGCACGCCGGTCGCCGCCCGTACCCCCGGAGGACGTTCATGACCGCGCTCACCAAGCCCGCTCCGGACCCCGCCGCGCCGATGGTGCAGGTCCGCGGCCTGCACAAGAGCTTCGGGCAACTGGAGGTGCTGCGCGGGCTCGACCTGGACGTCCCGGCCGGCTCGGTGACGGTGGTGCTCGGCCCGTCCGGCTCCGGCAAGTCCACGCTGCTGCGCGCGATCAACCACCTGGAGAAGCTCGACGGCGGCTATGTCGCCATCGACGGCGAGCTGATCGGCTACCGGCGCTCCGGCGACCGGCTGCACGAGCTCAAGGAGCGCGAGGTGCTGCGCCAGCGCACCAACATCGGCTTCGTGTTCCAGAACTTCAACCTGTTCCCGCACCTCACCGTGCTGGAGAACCTGGTCGAGGCGCCGATCGCGGCGCTGCGCCGGCCCCGGGCCGAGGCCAGGTCGGCGGCGCTGGCGCTGCTGGAGCGGGTCGGGCTGGCCGACAAGGCCGACGCGTACCCCCGGCAGCTGTCCGGCGGCCAGCAGCAGCGGGTGGCGATCGCCCGGGCGCTGGCCCTGGAGCCGAAGGTGCTGCTGTTCGACGAGCCCACCTCGGCGCTCGACCCGGAGCTGGTCGGCGAGGTGCTGGACGTCGTCAAGGACCTCGCCCGGACCGGCACCACCATGATCGTGGTCACCCACGAGATCGGCTTCGCCCGCGAGGTCGCCGACACCGTCGTCTTCATGGACGGCGGCGTGGTGGTCGAGCAGGGCCCGCCGGCCGAGGTCCTGGACCACCCGCGGCACGAGCGCACCCGGGCCTTCCTGGCCAAGGTGCTCTGACCCGCCGCATCGCCACCACCCCCGTTACTGCCGAAATCCCTTTCACCGAGCAGGAGTTCCGCCATGTCCCTACCCCGTCGCGCCCTGGTGGCCGCCGCCGGCGCGTTCGCCGCCGCCCTCGCCCTGGCCGCCTGCGGCGGCGCGTCCTCGGGAGCCTCGGCGGGACTCGCCCCGGCCAAGGGCACCACGGCGCCGAACGGCACCGCGGTGAACCTGACGCCTCATCAGAACCGGGTGACCACGCCCAAGGTCGACGCGATCGCGGCGCTCGTCCCGGAGGAGATCAGAAGGAGGGGGACGCTGACCGTCGTCGACTCCCTCGGCACCACCCCGCCGCTGGACTTCTACGCCGACGACGACAGGACCATCATCGGCGTCGAGCCGGACCTCGCCTCCCTGGTCGGCAACGTCCTCGGCCTCAAGGTCGAGTTCAACCCGGTCTCCTGGGAGAACATCTTCGTCGGCCTGGACAGCGGCAAGTACGACGTCGGGATCTCCAACATCACCGTCACCGAGGCCCGCAAGGAGAAGTACGACTTCGCCACCTACCGGCTGGACGTCCTCGGCTTCGAGGCGAAGAAGGGCAGCGGCCTCAAGGTCGCCGGCGCCAGGGACCTCGCCGGCCGGTCGGTCGGCGTCGCCTCCGGCACCAACCAGGAGAAGCTGCTGATCTCCTGGAGCGAGGACAACGTCAGGAACGGCCTCGAGCCGATCGACATCAAGTACTTCCAGGGCACCGAGTTCTACCTGGCGCTCTCCTCCGGCCGGATCGACGCCTACGTCGGCCCCAACCCGAGCCTGGCCTTCCACGTCGCGCAGACCGGCGAGACCGAGGTGGTCGGCACCTATTCGGGCGGCGGTGCGGACGTCCTCGGCAAGATCGCCGCGACCACCCGGAAGGACAACGGGCTGGTCCAGGCGCTCAACGGGGCGCTGAACGAGGTGATCGGGAACGGCGCGTACGGCCAGGTGCTCAAGCGCTGGGGCCTGGACAACGAGGCCGTGACGACCTCCGAGATCAACCCGCCCGGGCTGCCCAAGCCGAAGCCCTGATCCGTTCACCCGTTCGCCTCCCCCCGCCGCTATGGTGACCCCGCCGACGGCGAACGCCGTCCGGACGACCTGGAGTTGGGGGAGGACATGCGGCAGGGGGAGGTGCTCGACGGCCGCTACCGGCTGGACGAGTTGCTGGGCCGGGGCGGATTCGGCGTGGTCTGGAAGGCCACCGACCTGCGGCTCGACCGCGAGGTCGCGGTCAAGGTGCTGCTGGAGGAGCACGCCACCGACCGGGAGGCCATCGGACGGTTCGTCCGCGAGGCCCGGACGGCCGGCGGCCTGTCCAACCCGCACATCGTGACCGTGCACGACTACGGCCGGGTCGCGACCGGCGCCGGGGAGACCCACTACCTGGTCCTGGAACTGGTCCGCGGCCGGGCCCTGTCCGCGGTCCTCAAGGACGGCGTCCCGGACCAGGAGGTCGCGCTGAAGTGGATGCGCCAGGTCTGCAAGGCGCTGGACGCCGCACACCGCTCGGGCATCGTCCACCGCGACATCAAGCCCGAGAACGTGATGATCGACGACGGCGGCAAGGCCAAGGTGCTGGACTTCGGCATCGCCCGGCTGCTCACCCAGTCCGCCGTGCTCACCTCCACCGGCAACGTGGTCGGCACCGTCCCCTACCTGGCGCCCGAGTGCTGGTCCGGCGCCGCCGTGGACGGCCGGGCCGACCTCTACGCGCTCGGCGTCATGCTGTACGAACTCTGCGCCGGGCGGCGGCCGTTCCGCGCCACCTCGGCCGCCGAGTACATGTACAAGCACCTGGAGGAGACCCCGCCCCGGGTCCGCAGCACCGACCCGGCGCTGGCCGACCTGGTCGCCGGGCTGCTCGCCAAGCGGCCGGCGGACCGGCCCGCCACCGCCGTCGAGGTGCTGGAGCGGCTGCGCCGGATCCGGCCCGGGGTGCTGCGCCCGGACGACCCCAGCCCGGAGCAGCTGCGCCGCCGGGCCGACCAGGCCTGGCAGCGCGGCGCGCAGGGCGCCCCCGCGGAGGCCGTCGGGATGCTCACCGCGCTCATCCCCGACCTCGCCCGGATCTGCGGCCCGGCCGACCCGCGGACCCTGCGCACCTGCCACGACCTGGCCCTCTGGCTGGCCCGGGACGGCAGCCCGGGCGCCGCCGTCGCGCTGCTGCGCGACCTGGCCGCGGTGGCGGCCGCCGAGCCGGACGCCCGGGCCGACGTGCTGCGCGACCTCGACCGCTGGCACCGGGAGGTCGCCCGGACCGGCCCGGGCCTGCCGCGGGCGCTAAGCCTGGCCGGCCTGCTCGGCGGCGGCCCGCAGGGCGGCTGAGGCGCCCGCGGCGATCGGGTCGCCGTGCCCGAACACCACGGTCTCCACCGGCAGTGCGGCCAGCCGCCGGAAGGCGGCCCGCGCCCGGGCCGGATCGGTGTTGAACACCCCGCACCTGGTCTGCCCCCGGACGTTGGAGACCGCGTCGCCGGTGAACAGCACGCCCGGTCCGGGCAGGTGCAGCGCGATGCTGCCGTCGGTGTGCCCCGGCACGTGGACGACCACCGCGCCGCCGCCGATGTCCAGCACGTCCCCGTCCTCGACCTCGCGGTGCACCGGGCAGGGCTCGGCGGGCGGGATCGGCGGCAGGCCGTCCCACAGCTCCTGCTCGAACGGGCTCAGGACCGGCGGCGCCGCCGGCTGCTCGCGCCGGACGACCGGCGCCTCCAGCCGGTGCGCGACCACCTCGGCGCCCCGGCGCCGGGCGAGCTCGGCGGCCGAGCCGGTGTGGTCCTCGTGGTGGTGGGTGAGCACGATCCGGCGCAGCGCGGACGGCTCCAGACCGACCTTGCGGATGCCCTCCTCGATGCCGTCCGCCGATCCGGCGATGCCGGTGTCGACCAGGGTCAGCCCGTGCTCGTCCCGCCACAGGTAGGCGGTGCCGAACTCCAGTGTGATCATGTGCAACTCGTCGCGTACCCGGGTGATCTCCATGCCCCGGATCCTGCGCGGTCGGCGCCCGCCGTACGCCCGCGTTCGCCGTGGGCGTTCGCGCGTTCGCCCACGGCGGAGCCGCCGTGTTCCCGCCCTCGGCCCGGCCCGGCAGGCTGTCAACCGTGCGGGCCGCCGATTCGGGGCTCCCGGCGGCTGTGGGAATTGATAGGAATTCGCCGCCCGGAACTGTCTGGTTCGCCGACCGGTGGCGTTGATATACCTCGTTGCCGGAGTCGGGTGCGGTGTCCTGCGCCGCCCCGGCGAGCTGCGACGAAAGGCTGGTGACGGATCGATGAAGCTCCTCCGCGTCGGACCCCCGGGCGCCGAGCGCCCGGTCGTGCTGGGCCAGGACGGCACCGGGTACGACCTCTCCGGGCGTGCCCGGGACATCGACGGGGCCTTCCTGGCCGGGTTGGACACCGCCGTGCTGGCACGGGACGTGGCCGCCGGCGTCCTGCCCCGGGTGGACCTCGCCGGGCAGCGGGTGGGCGCGCCGGTCGCCCGTCCGGGCAAGGTGGTCGGCATCGGGCTCAACTACCGCGACCACGCCGCCGAGGCCGGGGCCGCGATCCCGGACGAGCCGGTGATCTTCCTCAAGCCGAGCTACACCGTGGTCGGCCCGTACGACGAGGTGCTGGTGCCGCGCGGCGGCGAGAAGACCGACTACGAGGCCGAACTGGCCATCGTGATCGGCCGCACCGCCCGCTACCTGGCCGGGCACGAGGAGGCCGCGGAGGTGATCGCCGGCTACACGATCGCCAACGACGTCACCGAGCGGGCCTTCCAGTTCGAGCGCGGCGGCCAGTGGGACAAGGGCAAGTCGGCGGAGACCTTCACCCCGCTGGGGCCCTGGCTGGTCACCGCCGACGAGGTGGCCGACCCGCAGCAGCTGCCGTTGCGGCTCTGGGTCAACGGCGAACTGCGGCAGGACGGCAACACCGGGAAGATGGTTTTCCCGGTGCTCGAACTGGTCCGCTACGTCAGCCAGTTCATGGTCCTGGAGCCCGGCGACGTGATCGTCACCGGCACTCCGGCGGGCGTCACCCTGGGCCACCCCGGCACGCCGTTCCTGGCTCCGGGCGACGTCGTCGAGATCGAGGTCGACGGCCTCGGCCGCCAGCGCCAGGTACTCGGGAAGGCCTGACCCTCCCGCGGCGCCGGCCGCCCCGACCCCGACCCCGGGCACGGGGGTCGGGTCACCGGGCCGCCAGCACCTCGCGCAGCCGCTCGGCCCGGGTCGCCTGCGGCCCCTCCAGCGCGAGCAGCGCCGACAGCACCTGCGCGGTCTGCGGATCGTGCAGCGCGGTGGCCGCCGCCATCGCCGTGAACTGGTCCACCAGCCAGTCTCGCAGCTCGCCCACCGGCAGCGCGCGCCCCTCGTCCAGCCAGCTCAGCGACGCGCCCTCGACCACCGAGATCCACGAGCGCACCAGCAGCGTCAGCCGCGCCCCGGCCTCCCGCACGCCGAGGTGCCGCAGGGTCCGCTTGAGCGCCGCCCGCCGGACGTCGTCGACGATCGCCGAGGTGCGGGTCGTCTCCACCACCGAACCGCCGCGCAGCAGCGCCGAGTACCCGGCGTCGTGCTCGGCCACGAAGGCGAAGTAGCCGTCCAGGACGGCCGCCAGCTGCTCGGACGGGGTCCCCGCCAGCGGGACGGCGAAGCGGCTGGTCAGCTCGTCGGCCGCGCTGCGCAGCGCCGCCTCGTACAACTGCTGCTTGCCGCCCGCGAAGTAGCGGTAGACCAGTGGGCGGGAGGCCCCGGCGGCCTCGGCGACGTCGTCCAGGCTCACCTCCTCGGGCGGCCGGGCGGCGAACAGTTCCAGGGCGACCGCGATCAGCTGCTCACGCCGCTGCTGCACCGGCAGTCGCCGGTATCCGGTGCGGCGCGGGCGGACGGGTGCGGCCGGGGCGGGCACCGGGTCGGTTGCCGTGGCGGGGCGGGCTTCCATGGCGGTCAGCGTAATGGGCGCCGGCCCGATCCGGTCCTGTCGCGCGCGGCGGTTTCCCGAACGCGTGTTTGTGAGGTTCCCGCTCGGGGTGCGTCCGTCGGACGCGCCCTGGCCGGGATTCGGCCGGTGCATGTCACCGATCGCCGGTAAAGGCTTGCATTCGGCCCGTGCCACGCCATGATGTCCGAATGGTTGAAGAACTGATCACCTCCGATGCCACCACCCCGCGCCGCATCGCCGACGACTACGTCCGGGCCCTGGCCGAACTCGACCCGCTGACCGCGGTCTACCTGGGGCTCAATCCCGAGGACGACCGACTGCCCGACCTCTCGCCGACCGGCGCCGAGGCGATCGCCGACCTCGGCCGCCGCACCCTGGCGGCCCTCGCCGAGGCCGAACGGGCCGGCGCCGCCGAGGACGAGGCCGAGCGCCGCTGCGCCCGCCTGCTGCGCGAGCGGCTGACCGCCGAACTCGCCGTCCACGAGGCCGGGGAGCACTTCCGCGCGGTCCGCAACCTGGGCTCCCCGGTGCACGACGTCCGTGACGTCTTCACCCTGATGGCGACCGACACCGAGGCCGAGTGGCAGATCGTCGGCCGCCGGCTGGCCCGCATCCCGCTCGCGCTGGA
The DNA here is from genome assembly GCF_044744365.1 of Kitasatospora sp. NPDC087314. Taxonomy (NCBI): domain Bacteria; kingdom Bacillati; phylum Actinomycetota; class Actinomycetes; order Kitasatosporales; family Streptomycetaceae; genus Kitasatospora; species Kitasatospora sp. NPDC087314. Next base: position 166,251 of record NZ_JBIUYE010000007.1, on the reverse strand, counting down.
GCAGTACCGCGAGACGCTGGCCGCCGGCATCGACCGCGGCCTGCTGTCCGGCCCGCGCCAGGTGACCACCGTGGTCGGGCAGTTCGGCGAGTGGCTGGCGGGGGACGTGCCCGGTGGCTGGTTCGGCGAGTTCGTCCAGGGCGCGCCGGAGGGCGTGCGCGCCGGGCTGTCCGAGCACGCGGTGGCCGCCGCCGAGGCGCTGGCCGCCCTGCGCGACTGGCTGCGCGACGTCTACGGCCCGGCCGCCGCCGACACCCCCGACACCACCGGCCGGGAGCGCTACCGCCGGTTCGTCCGCTTCTGGACCGGCTCCGACCTGGACCTGGACGAGGCCTACGTGTGGGCCTGGGGCGAGTTCCACGACCTGCTCGCGCAGATGGAGGCCGAGGCCGAGAAGGTCCGCCCGGGCACCGACCCGATGGCCGCGATGAAGTGGCTGGAGGCGGAGGGCCCGGCGGTCGAGGGCGCCGAGGCCACCCGGGCGTACCTCCAGGAGCTGATGGACCAGGCGATCAGGGACCTCCAGGGCACCCACTTCGACCTGGCCGAGCCGGTCACCCGGGTCGAGTCGAAGATCGCCCCGCCCGGCAGCGCGGCCGCGCCGTACTACTCCGCGCCCTCGCTGGACTTCAGCCGCCCCGGGCGGACCTGGCTGCCGACGCTCGGCCGGGAGCGCTTCCCGGTCTGGGACCTGGTCTCCACCTGGTACCACGAGGGCGTCCCGGGCCACCACCTGCAGCTCGCGCAGTGGAACTACGTCGCCGACCGACTCTCCACCTACCAGGTCAGCCTCGGCGGGGTGAGTGCCAACCTGGAGGGCTGGGCGCTGTACGCCGAGCGCCTGATGGACGAGCTCGGCTACCTCACCGATCCGGGCCACCGCCTCGGCTACCTCAACGCGCAGATGATGCGCGCGCTGCGGGTGATCGTCGACATCGGCATGCACGCGGGCCTGGACTTCCCGGCCGACTCCCCGTACCAGCCGGGCCGGCCGGTCAGCCCGGAGGCCGCCCGGGAGTTCTTCGGCCGGTACTGCGGCCTGTCCGCCGACTTCCTGGACAGCGAACTGGTCCGCTACCTGGGCATGCCCGGCCAGGCGATCGGCTACAAGCTGGGCGAGCGCGCCTGGCTGCGCGGCCGGGCGGCGGCGCGGGCGGCGCACGAGGCGCGCGGTGAGGAGTTCGACCTCAAGGCCTGGCACATGGCGGCGCTCTCGCAGGGCTCGCTGGGGCTGGACGACCTGGTCGCGGAGCTCTCCGCGCTGTAGGAACCTCTCCTGCTCCGGGAACCCCTCGGCGACCAGGGCCCCGGGACTCGTCCGCGAGTCCCGGGGCCCTGGTCCGCTGGTCCCGGAAAGGTCGATTCGGCGAGGTTTTGCCTTGCGGTTCGTCCGCGCGGGGGTTTCGCTTGAAGGCGAGTGCGTGACCTCTCCGTACCCTCCGGAAGGCTCGACCAGTGCCTGTGCATCCCGCCACCGTTCATGAGAACGCGGACAGCCGCCGCTGGTGGGTGCTGGCCGTCATCGCCATCGCCCAGCTCATGATCGTCCTCGACGTGACCATCGTGAACATCGCGTTGCCATCGGCCCAGCGGGACCTGGGCATCTCCGACGCCGGCCGGCAGTGGGTGATCACCGCCTACACGCTCGCCTTCGGCGGCCTGCTGCTGCTCGGCGGCCGGCTCGGCGACCTCTTCGGCCGCAAGCGCGTCTTCACCGTCGGCCTGCTGGGCTTCGCCCTCGCCTCCGCCCTCGGCGGCGCGGCGGTCGGCCCGGCCATGCTCTTCGGCTCCCGCGCCCTCCAGGGCGCGTTCGCCGCCCTGCTCGCCCCCTCCGCGCTGGGGCTGCTCTCCACCACCTTCACCAAGCCGAAGGAACGCGGTACGGCCTTCGGCGTCTTCGGCGCGATCGCCGGCGGCGGCTCCGCGATGGGCCTGATCCTGGGCGGTCTGCTGACGGAGTACCTGGACTGGCGCTGGTGCCTGTTCGTGAACGTTCCGATCGCCGCCGCGGCGGCCCTCGCGGCCTTCTCCATCCTGGACCGCGACCACATCGGCAGGGGGCGCCGGGTCAAGCTCGACCTGCCCGGCGCGCTGCTCGGCTGCGGCGGCCTGCTGGCGATCGTCTTCGGCACCTCCGAGGCCGTCACCCGCACCTGGGGCGACCGGCTGGTGCTCGGCTCGCTGGCCCTCGGCGCGGCGCTGATCGCGTCGTTCGTCCTGGTCGAGAAGCGCACCGCGCACCCGCTGCTGCCCCTGCACGTCGTCGCCCAGCGCAACCGCGTCGGCGCCGCCCTCTCGGTCGGCCTGGCGATGATCGGCATGTTCGGCCTGTTCCTGTTCCTCACCTACTACCTGCAGGTCATCAAGCACTTCTCACCGGTGCTGTCCGGCCTCTCCTTCCTGCCCATGACGGCCGTCGTCGTGATCAGTTCGACGGGCTTCGCGGCCCGGCTGATGACCAGGGTGCCGTCGCGCAACCTGATCGGGCCCGGACTGCTGCTCGCCGCGGCCGGCATGGCCTGGCTGACCCAGATGAAGGTGGACAGCCCGTGGGCGGGCCTGGTGCTGCCCGCCGAGTTGCTGCTCGGCATCGGCATGGGCCTGGTCTTCATGCCGTCGATGAGCCTGGCCACCCTCGGGGTCGGCCCGCGCGAGGCGGGCGCGGCCGCGGCCACCCTGAACTCGTCCCAGCAGGTGGGCGGTTCGATCGGCGTGGCGCTGCTCAACACGGTCGCGGCCAGCGCCACGGCGGGGTTCCTCGCCACCCGGATCGCCACCGACCCGGTGGTCCGGGCCCAGGGCACGGTGCACGGCTACGTGGTCGCGACCTGGGTGTCGACGGGCATCCTGCTGCTGGCCGCGCTGATCGCCGTCCTGGTGATCGACCACCGGCCGGCGTCCGGCGCGGCGGCCGTCGCGCGCCCCGCCGAGGTGCTCCCCGTCGATGACCGGCCCGTCGAGGCGCACTCCGTCGACGGTCGGTCCGTCGAGGCCAGGCCCGTCGAGGCGCACTCCGTCGACGGTCGGTCCGTCGAGGCCAGGCCCGCCGAGGTCAGGTCCGGCGACGGCCGGTCGGGCGCCGGGGCGCACGCGGCCGCCCCGGCGGAGTACAGACGGGAAACCTGAAATTTTCAGCAAGGTCTTGCAGTCAACCTCCGGCGCCTGCTTGACTCCTGGCCACCGTCCAGGGATCAAGGAGGCGCCGTCATGCCGCCCGAGTTCGACCTGCTCGTCGTCGGCGGCGCCGGCGTGGACACCATCGTCCGGGTGGACCGGCTGGAGATCCCGCCCGGCGACTCGCAGTTCGTCGAACCCGTCCGCGACTACGTCGGCCACACCGGCAGCGGCGTCGCCCTCGGCGCCCACCACCTCGGCCTGCGCACCGCCTTCCTCGACTTCCTCGGCGACGACCCGCAGGGCGGCCTGGTCCGCGCCGCCTTCGAGCGCCACGGCCTGCACTTCGCGCACCTGGTGAGCCCGCACGGCACCCCGCGCGGGGTCAACCTGGTGGACGCCGCCGGCCGCCGGTTCTCCTTCTACGACGGCCGCCACCCCGCCGACCTGCGGCTGCCGCGCGAGTTCTACCTGCCGTACGCGCGACGCAGCCGGCACGTCCACCTCTCCATCACCGGCGTCAACCGGGACATGTACGCCGACCTCCACCGGCTCGGCCGCACCACCTCCACCGACCTGCACGACTGGGACGGCGCCAACCCGCACCACCGCGACTACGCGCTCGGCTCCGACCTGGTGTTCCTCTCGGTGGCCGGCTGCCGGGGCCGCCACGAACAGGTGATGCGCGCGATCCTCGCCGAGGGCCGCGCCGCCGTCGTCACCGCCACCGCGGGCGCCGACGGCTGCTACCTGCTCACCCGGGACGACGCGCAGGTGCACCACCTCCCGGCGGTCGACCCGGGCCGCCCGGTGGTGGACACCAACGGCGCCGGGGACGCCTTCGTCGTCGGCTTCCTGTCCGCCTGGTTCCGGGGCCGCGCGCCGCTGGACTGCGCCCGGGCCGGTTCGGTCGCCGGCGCCTTCGCCTGCACCACCGCCGGGACGCACACCGCCTTCGTCCAGGCCGGGGAGCTGGGACCGACCGGTCTGAACCGCTTACTCGACGCCGGGTGAGCTTTTTCTCATCGAGATCCCAGCCATCGGTAACGACCTTTCCAGGCTGAGACGGCATAGTCGGTGATCGCACGCCACCACCGAACGAGCCGTCGACGACTGGCAGGAGAGACAGGCATGGGTCAGCACCGCCGCCGGCCGCCGCGCCGCCGCAGCCTTCTGGGTCCGACCCTGCTCGCCGCGCTCTCGGCGGTCCTGGTGGCCGCCGTGGTGACCGGCACGCACGGGCTGAGCCTGTCCGACGCGACGGCCGCCGGGAAGGCGGCGCGCAGCCCCCGGGCCGCCGTCGCGCCGGCCGAGACCACGGCCACGCCCGAGGCGCCCGCCTCACCCGCGCCGGTCGACGCCCCCGCGCCGACCGACGGCCCGTCCGCCGCGCCGACCGACGGCCCGACCACCGACCCCGCCGCCGCGCCGGGCGGCGCCCCGTCGGCCGCCCCGACGCCCTCCGCGGCGGCGACCCCCGCCACCCGCGGCGCCCTCCCCGGCACCACCGCCACCGCCGCCGCCACGCCCGAAGCCGCCACCGTCGGCGCGCTGTTCAGCGGCGCCGTGGCGGCCGGCAACCACTTCTGCACCGCCAGCGTGCTGCACAGCCCGGGCGGCAACCTGCTGCTGACCGCCGCGCACTGCCTCAGCAGCACCGCCGGCGTCACCTTCGTCCCCGGCTACCGCGACGGCTCCGCCCCGTACGGCAGCTGGCAGGTCACCGCCGTCCACACCACCACCGGTTGGTCCCAGAAGGGCGACCAGGACGAGGACTTCGCCATCCTGGAGACGGCGCCGAGCAACGGCCGCAAGGTCGAGGACGTGGTCGGCGGCAACCGGCTCGGCCCCGACGAGCCCTTCGGCGCCACCGTCCGCCTCTACGGCTACCCGGGCGACGCCGAGGAGCCCGTCCTCTGCACCGACACCACCGGCCAGCAGAGCGCCTACCAGCGCGTCATCGCGTGCCCGGCCTACCCGTCCGGCACCAGTGGCGGCCCCTGGATCGACACCGCCACCGGCGACGTGGTCGGCGCCATCGGCGGCTACCAGCAGGGCGGCGACACCGACGACATCTCCTACAGCGCCTACTTCGACCACACCGTCGCCGGGCTCGTCTCCCAGGTCGAGGCCGCCGCCTCCTGAGCCCGGGGCCGGGGGTGCTCCCCGCCCGTCCCGCTCCCCGACCACCCGGCCCACGGCCGACCGTCCGGGGCCGGACATGACGAAGGCCCAGATCCGTGGATCAACTCCACTGATCTGGGCCTCTGTTGCACTTCCTGCGAAGTGCCCCCGGTAGGATTCGAACCTACGCACCCGCCTCCGGAGGGCGGTGCTCTATCCCCTGAGCTACGGGGGCCTGGCTGGTGTCATCGGCGCTTCGGCCTCCGACGTGAAGAACACTACCAGGCTCCGGGCGTGGTCCGTGCACGGGTTTGCGCGACGGCGCCGGAGCCGGACGGGCGCCGGGCGGCGAGGGGCCGGTGGAAGTGCCCAAAGGCCGGACGGGGCGGCGGGGGCGCCGATACCCTCGGTGAGGTGTCGGGAGTGTCCGGGCGGGTCCTCGTGGTGGACGACAGCGAGGTGATCCGCCAGCTGATCAGGGTCAACCTGGAGCTTGAGGGCTTCGAGGTGGTGACCGCCGCCGACGGCGCCGAGTGCCTGGAGGTGGTCCGCCGGGTGAAGCCGGACGTGGTCACGCTGGACGTGGTGATGCCGCGTCTGGACGGCTTGCGGACGGCGGCCCGGCTGCGCGCGACCCCGGGGACCAGCCGGCTGCCGATCGCGATCGTGAGCGCCTGCAGCCCGGCCGATCTGGACCTGGGGGAGGCGGTCGGCGTGGACGGCTACCTCGGCAAGCCCTTCGATCCGGCCGATCTGGTGGCGCTGGTGCGGCGGCTGATGGCCGCCGGGCGGGTCTGACGGGTCCCGCCCCGAGGGTTTCGCCCTGAGCGAACAGGGCGCACGGATCGGGGCCGACACCCCGGTCGGGACGGCGTGGCGGTGTCTCAACCGGCAAACCGGGTGGCGGGCGGGTACCCCGTCTCGCCTACCCTTGGCGTCGTGACACCCGCAGAGCTTTCCCAGGCAGTCCAGGCCGCAGTGAGCGCCGCCGTCGAGGCGGGCGAGCTGACCGTCGCCGTGCCCGAGCACGTGACGGTCGAGCGGCCCAAGAACAGGGACCACGGCGACTACGCGACCAACGTGGCCCTCCAGCTCGCCAAGGCGGCCGGCCGGCCGCCGCGAGCCGTGGCCGAACTGCTCGCCGACCGCCTGCGAGGGATCACCGGCGTCGCCAAGGTCGACATCGCCGGGCCGGGCTTCCTGAACATCACCCTGGACACCGCCACCGCCGGTGCGCTGGCGCGCACCATCGTCGAGGCGGGCGAGGCCTACGGCCGCAACCGGGACCTCGCGGGCCTGAAGATCAACCTGGAGTTCGTCTCCGCCAACCCGACCGGCCCGATCCACATCGGCGGCGTCCGCTGGGCCGCCGTCGGCGACTCGCTGGCGCGCGTGCTGCGGGCCTGCGGCGCCGACGTCACCACCGAGTACTACCTGAACGACGCCGGCGTGCAGATCACCAAGTTCGCCGCCTCGCTGCAGGCCGTCGCGAACGGCCACGAGGCGCCCGAGGGCGGCTACGTCGGCGAGTACATCGCCGATATCGCCAAGGCGATCACCGACGCCGTCCCGGGCGTGCTCGACCTGCCCGAGGCCGAGCAGCTGCAGGTCTTCCGCACCGAGGGCCTGAAGCTCATGGTGGGCGAGATCAAGCGCTCCATGGACGAGTTCGGCACCCACTTCGACGTGTGGTTCTCCGAGAAGTCGCTGCACGACTCCGGCGCCGTCGAGCAGGCCACCAGCCGGCTGCGCGAGCAGGGCCACGTCTTCGAGCAGGACGGCGCGGTCTTCCTGCGCACCACCGACTTCGGCGACGACAAGGACCGCGTCCTGATCAAGGCCGACGGCGACACCACCTACTTCGCCGCCGACGCCGCCTACTACCTGTCCAAGCGCGACCGCGGTACCGAGGTCGCGCTCTACATGCTGGGCGCCGACCACCACGGGTACGTCAACCGCCTGAAGGCCATCGCGGCCTGCGCGGGCGACGACATGAACCACAACATCGAGGTGAAGATCGGCCAGTTCGTGAAGATGCTTCGCGACGGCGAGGAGGTCCGCATGTCCAAGCGGGCCGGCAACATCATCACGATCGACGACGTGGTCGAGTGGATCGGCGTGGACGCCGCCCGCTACACCCTGGCGCGGTCCTCCACGGACTCCACCATCACGCTCGACATCAACATCCTGACCAGCCAGACCAACGAGAACCGGGTCTACTACGTCCAGTACGCCCACTCCCGGATGTGCGCCGTCCAGCGCAACGCCGACGAGCACGGCATCTCGCGCGGTGCGGCCGAGGACTTCAAACCGGAGCTGCTGGCCACCGAGTGGGAGTCCGACCTGCTCGGCCACCTCGGTGAGTTCCCGCGCGTGCTGGCCTCGGCCGGCGAGCTGCGCGAGCCGCACCGGGTCGCCACGTACCTGGAGGAGCTGGCGGCCAAGTACCACCGCTTCTACGACAACTGCCGCATCCTGCCGCGCGGTGACGAGGAGGTCACGGACCTCACGCGCGCCCGGCTGTGGCTGGCCGACGCGACGCGCACGGTCGTCGCCAACGGCCTGACGCTCCTGGGCGTCACGGCGCCCGAGCGGATGTAGGCACCCCCCAAGCGCACAGCGGGGGCGGCTGACGGTCAACGAGGACCGTCGCCGCCCCTCGCCATAGGTCAAGGAACGAGGGACATGAGTCGCTCTGCACACCCCGCAGGCCCCCGTCACGGCGACGTGTTGCCCGAGGGCCACTACCAGGCCCCGCCGGCCGACCTGAACGCGCTCGACCCCAAGGTCTGGTCACGCACCGTCGCCCGCAACGCCGAGGGCGTGGCCACCGTCGGCGGGATCGACGTCACGGCGCTGGCGGCCGAGTTCGGCACGCCGGCCTACGTGCTCGACGAGGAGGACTTCCGGAGCCGGGCGCGCGCCTGGCGGGACGCCTTCGGCACCGACGCGGACGTCTACTACGCCGGCAAGGCGTTCCTCTCCAAGGCGATCGTGCGCTGGCTGCACGAGGAGGGCCTGAACCTCGACGTGTGCAGCTCCGGCGAGCTGGCGGTGGCGCTGGCCGCCGGGATGCCGCCGGCGCGGATCGCGCTGCACGGCAACAACAAGTCGGCGGACGAGCTGGAACACGCGGTGAAGACCGGCGTCGGGCACATCGTGGTCGACTCCTACGAGGAGATCGAGCGCCTGGCCGCGATCACCGCCCGCCAGGGCGTCCGCCAGCAGGTGCTGATCCGGATCACGGTCGGCGTCGAGGCGCACACCCACGAGTTCATCGCCACCGCGCACGAGGACCAGAAGTTCGGGCTGTCGCTGACCGGGGGAGCGGCCGCCGAGGCGGTGCGCCGGGTGCTCGGCCACGACGGCCTGGAACTGCGCGGCATCCACTCGCACATCGGCTCGCAGATCTTCGACACCGCCGGGTTCGAGGTGGCCGCCCGCCGGGTGGTCGGCCTGCTGGCCGAGATCCGCGACGAGCACGGCGTCGAGCTGCCCGAGATCGACCTGGGCGGCGGCCTGGGCATCGCGTACACCAGCGACGACGACCCGCGCGAGCCGGCCGAGATCGCGGCCGCGCTGGCCGAGATCGTGCGCCGCGAGTGCGCCGCCGCGAACCTGAAGGCCCCCCGGCTGAGCGTGGAGCCGGGCCGGGCGATCGTCGGCCCGACGGCGTTCACGCTGTACGAGGTCGGCACCGTCAAGTCGCTGGAGGGCCTGCGCACCTACGTCAGCGTGGACGGCGGGATGTCCGACAACATCCGGACCGCGCTGTACGACGCCGACTACTCGGTCGCCCTGGTGTCGCGCCGCAGCGACGCGGAGCCGATGCTGGTCCGCGTGGTCGGCAAGCACTGCGAGTCCGGCGACATCGTGGTCCGGGACGCCTTCCTGCCGGCCGACCTGGCCCCCGGCGACCTGATCGCGGTGCCCGCCACCGGCGCGTACTGCCGCTCGATGGCGAGCAATTACAACCACGCCCTGAAGCCTCCCGTGCTCGCCGTCAAGGACGGTGCCGCGCGGGTGATCGTCCGGCGCGAGACGGAGGAGGATCTCCTGCGTCTCGATATCGGATGACGGAATTCTTGTCTCAGATCATGGAACGACCGTAGATCCGTCCGGGAAGTCCCCGAGACTGGTACGGACCGAAGTTCCCGGCGGCCCCGAGAATCCCGCCGGAATTACCGAAGCACGATGAATGCAGAGCGGAGTCGGATGATGCGTACGCGCCCGCTGAAGGTGGCGTTGCTGGGTTGTGGTGTGGTGGGCTCCGAGGTGGCGCGCATCATGACGACGACGGCCGACGACCTCGCCGCGCGCATCGGTGCCCCGGTCGAGCTCGCCGGGATCGCGGTCCGCCGGGCCGGCCGGGTCCGCCCGGGCGTGCCCGAGCACCTGATCACCACCGACGCCGAGGCCCTGGTCAACCGGGGCGACATCGACGTGGTGGTCGAGGTCGTGGGCGGCATCGAGCCGTCCAAACACCTCATCCTGTCGGCGTTCGAGCAGGGCGCCTCGGTGGTCAGCGCCAACAAGGCGCTGCTCGCCAAGGACGGCACCGAACTGCACGCCGCGGCCGCCGCCGCCGGGGTGGACCTGTACTACGAGGCCGCGGTGGCGGGCGCGATCCCGCTGCTGCGCCCGCTGCGCGAGTCCCTCGCGGGGGACAAGGTCAACCGGGTGCTGGGCATCGTCAACGGCACCACCAACTTCATCCTCGACAAGATGGACACCACCGGCGCCGGATACTCGGAGGCACTGGAGGAGGCCACCGCGCTGGGCTACGCCGAGGCCGACCCGACGGCCGACGTCGAGGGCTTCGACGCCGCCGCCAAGGCCGCGATCCTGGCCGGCATCGCCTTCCACACCGAGGTCACCGCGGCGGACGTCTACCGCGAGGGCATCACCGAGGTGACCGCCGCCGACATCGCCTCCGCCAAGGAGATGGGCTGCGTGGTCAAGCTGCTCGCGATCTGCGAGCGGGCGGCGGACGGCGAGTCCGTCACCGCGCGGGTCCACCCGGCGATGATCCCGCTGTCGCACCCGCTGGCCTCCGTCCGCGAGGCGTACAACGCCGTGTTCGTCGAGGCCGAGGCGGCCGGCCGGCTGATGTTCTACGGCCCGGGCGCGGGCGGCTCGCCGACCGCCTCCGCGGTGCTCGGCGACCTGGTCGCGGTCTGCCGCAACAAGCTGGCCGGCGCGACCGGTCCCGGTGACTCGGTGTACACGCAGCTGCCCGCCAAGCCGATGGACGAGGTGGTCACCCGCTACCACGTCAGCCTGGACGTGGACGACCGTGCGGGCGTGCTCGCCCAGGTCGCGTCCGTCTTCGCCGAGCACGGCGTCTCCATCGACACCGTGCGCCAGCAGGGCCGCGAGGGCGACGCCTCGCTCGTCGTGGTCACTCACCGTGCCACCGACGCCGCGCTGTCGGCGACGGTCGACAAGCTCCGCGCGCTGGACAGCGTGCGGGACGTGGCCAGCATCATGCGGGTCGAAGGGGAGTAAGGAACAGCCATGAACGCCGTTGCCGAGAACGTCGTCCGAGGCGCGCACACCCACCAGTGGCGCGGCCTGATCGAGGAGTACCGGGATCGCCTGCCGGTCACCGCGGCCACGCCGGTGGTCACCCTGCTGGAGGGCGGCACCCCGCTGGTCCCGGCCCAGGTGCTCTCCGAGCGCACCGGCTGCGAGGTCTACCTCAAGGTCGAGGGCGCCAACCCGACCGGATCCTTCAAGGACCGCGGGATGACGATGGCCATCTCCAAGGCCAAGGAGGACGGCGCGCAGGCCGTCATCTGCGCCTCCACCGGCAACACCTCGGCCTCCGCCGCCGCGTACGCGGTGCGGGCCGGGATGGTCTGCGCGGTGCTCGTCCCGCAGGGCAAGATCGCCCTCGGCAAGATGGGCCAGGCGCTGGTGCACGGCGCCAAGATCCTGCAGGTGGACGGGAACTTCGACGACTGCCTCACCCTCGCGCGTGAACTGTCCGAGAAGTACCCGGTGGCGCTGGTCAACTCGGTCAACCCGGTGCGCATCGAGGGCCAGAAGACGGCGGCCTTCGAGATCGTCGACATGCTCGGCGACGCCCCGGACATCCACGTCCTGCCGGTCGGCAACGCGGGCAACATCACCGCGTACTGGAAGGGCTACCGCGAGTACGCCACCGACGGCCTCGCCGCCCGCACCCCGCGGATGTGGGGCTTCCAGGCCTCCGGCTCGGCCCCGATCGTGGACGGCGCGCCGGTGCTCAAGCCGCAGACCATCGCCACCGCGATCCGGATCGGCAACCCGGCCTCCTGGGACTTCGCGCTCGCCGCGCGGGACGAGTCGGGCGGCCTCATCGACAAGGTGACCGACCGTCAGATCCTGTCCGCCTACCGGCTGTTGGCCGCTCAGGAGGGCGTCTTCGTGGAGCCCGCCTCGGCTGCCTCGGTGGCCGGTCTGCTGGCCAAGGCGGAGGCCGGCCTGGTCGACCCGGGCCAGCGGATCGTCTGCACCGTGACCGGCAACGGCCTCAAGGACCCGGACTGGGCGGTGGCCGGAGCGCCGCAGCCGCAGATCGTCCCGATCGACCCGGAGGCGGCCGCGCAGCGCCTGGGCCTGCTCGACTGACCTCGCGCCGGGCCGCCCACGGCACCTGACGCCCCGACGGGCCGCCCCTTCAGGGGTCGGCCCGTCGGCGTTCTCCGCTGACACTTTTGTGTCAATTACGGCGCGCATTCCGATCCGATTCCGGTACGCATTCCGGCCAGAAGCGGCAACACACCAGATCGAAGGACCACGGGGTGTACCACTGGGGAACCTCTCTTCGATACTCTGGGTTCGGCCGTGTGGCACATGCCCCGGGCCCGGTCTTCTCCAGACCGCGCCGACGACTGTGACCGCCCGCCCCGGAGGGGGCCCGCGGCCCCTTCCCCGCCCTTCGCACCGACGACGCGCTCCGCGCCGCCCGATTTCCCCAGGAGAGTCCACCGCATGGCCGGTCCCGCGTTCCGTGCCGCCGCCGTCCGGGTCCGGGTTCCCGCGACCAGTGCCAATCTCGGCCCAGGCTTCGACGCCTTCGGACTCGCGCTGGGTCTGTACGACGACGTGGTCGTCCGGGTCGCCGACTCCGGCCTCTCCGTCGACATCGCCGGCGAGGGTGCCGACACGCTGCCCCGCGACGAACGCCACCTGCTGGTCCGCTCGATGCGCGCCGCCTTCGACCGCCTCGGCGGCCAGCCGCGCGGCCTCGAAGTGGTCTGCGCCAACCGGATACCGCACGGCCGCGGCCTGGGCTCGTCCTCGGCCGCCATCTGCGCCGGCATCGTGGCCGCCCGCGCCGTCACCATCGGCGGCCCGTCCGCACTGGACGACGACGCGTTGCTGGCCCTCGCCTCCGAGTTGGAGGGCCACCCGGACAACGTCGCGGCCTGCCTGCGCGGCAACTTCACCATCGCCTGGACCGACGAGGAGTCGGCCAAGGCGGTCACCCTGGAGCCCTCCGACCAGGTCGTCCCGGTGGTCTTCGTCCCTGCCGACGAGGTGCTCACCGAGACCGCCCGCGGCCTGCTGCCGAAGACCGTCCCGCTGACCGACGCCGCCGTCAACGCGGGCCGCGCCGCGCTGCTGGTCGAGGCGCTGACCCGGCGGCCCGAGCTGCTGCTCGCCGCCACCGAGGACCGCCTGCACCAGGACTACCGTTCCTCCGCCATGCCGGACAGCGCCGCGCTGGTGGGCGCGCTGCGCGCGGAGGGCGTCCCCGCGGTGATCTCGGGGGCCGGTCCGACCGTCCTCGCGCTCACCGACGAGGCGGGCGCCGACAAGGTGCTCTCCTTCGCCGGGCACCACGGCCACGGCGGCGACCCGGCGTTCGCCGCACACCGCCTGGAGCTCGACCGGATCGGGGCCACCGTGCTCCCGCTGGACGTCTGAGCGGCCCGTTCGGGCCGCTCGTCGGGCCCGGCTCGGCCCCGTGCCGAGCCGGGCCGTCCGGACACGATTGGCAAGCGCAAGGCTGGGGAATGTCTGAGGGGGTCGGTAGTGTTAACCTCATTGCTGCACCAGGTGCCCTCCGGGGCTCGGTGCGCCGCGTCCCGATCCCAGCACTCCACTGCCGTGGAGTCGCGGCGATGTACGGGGCGACGATTCTCCGGGAGCCCACCGCAGCGCGTACGCAGCCTGCCTGCGCGACACGCGGCCGCATCCCGAAGCCGTGACGGCACCTGACTCCCACCCGCGGCCTCCCACCTTGAGGCCAGGACGGGCTGAGCGCGGGCCACCGTCACGCGACGGGGGCCCGGGATTCGCAGGCAGCGTGGGGGTACGCCCGGTCGGCACACGACCGGCCCGCCGCGCCACTCAGCACCACCGTGCTTCATGCACCGCACCTCGCAGCTCTCCCTCGACCGGCTTCCGCCTTTCGAGGGATCACCGCCTCGGACCGACGCAGTCGAGCGTTGGTCAGGACAGCACAACCGGTCGCCGAGCCAGACAGGCCGACGTCCGCTCCAGGGAAGGACCCTTAGTGAGCGACTCCACCGATCTGATGGGCGCGCGCCCGGACGCCGAGGCGTCGGACGCAGCCGCCGCCCCCGCGGCCCCGGCGCGGCGCCGCCGTACCGCCGCCGCGGGCCTGGACGGCATGGTCCTGGCCGAGCTGCAGAAGCTCGCCGCGGACCTGGGCATCACCGGTACCGGACGCATGCGCAAGAGCCAGCTGATCGAGACCATCAAGGAGAAGAGCGGCGGCGACCCGCTGCTCGCCGCCGGTGGTGCCCCGGCTGCCGCCAAGCGCACCGCCGCCAAGGCGGACGCCGAGGCCCCGGCCGAGAAGCCCGCCCGCCGCACCAAGGCCGCCGCCGCCAAGGCCGCCGCCGAGGCTCCGGCCGCCGCCGAGTCGCAGGCCCAGATCGAGATCCCGGTCCAGGCCGCCGCCGAGACCGCCGCGCCGGCCCGCGCCGAGCGCACCCGCCGCCGTGCCACCTCCGCCGCCGGCGCCCCGGTCGCCGAGGTCGCGGCCGAGGCCGCCGTGGTCGTGGCCGAGCCCAAGCAGGCCGAGACCCGCCAGGCCGAGACCCGCGGCTTCGAGGGCCGCGAGGAGGGTCGCCCCGAGACCCGCCGCGACCGCCGGGACCGCCGGGACCGCCGCGACGGCGGCGAGCGCACCGAGCGCACCGAGCGCCAGGACGGCGGCGAGGCCCAGGCCGGTCAGGACGGCGACTCGCGCGAGTCGCGCCGCGACCGCCGCAACCGCCGTGAGCGCACCGACCGCCAGCCCCAGCAGGGCGGCGGCCAGCAGCAGGGCGGCCAGGGCGACGGCCAGCAGGGCCGCCAGGGCGGCCAGCAGACCCAGCAGCCGCAGGCCCAGCAGGGCGGCTACGACGACGACGAGTTCGGCGACGGTCGCCGGGGCCGCCGCGGCCGCTACCGCGACCGTCGGGGCCGCGGCAGCCGCCGCGAGGGCTTCGAGGTCGGCCCCGCCGAGCCGCAGGTCGGCGACGACGACGTCCTGATCCCGGTCGCGGGCATCCTCGACATCCTCGACAACTACGCGTTCGTGCGCACCTCCGGCTACCTGCCGGGCCAGAACGACGTGTACGTCTCGCTCGCCCAGGTCCGCAAGAACGGCCTGCGTAAGGGCGACGCCATCACCGGCGCGGTGCGCCAGCCCCGCGAGGGCGAGCGCCGCGAGAAGTTCAACGCGATGGTGCGGCTGGACTCCGTCAACGGCATGGACCCGGAGAGCGGCCGTGGCCGCCCCGAGTTCAACAAGCTGACCCCGCTCTACCCGCAGGACCGGCTGCGCCTGGAGACCGACCCGGGCGTGCTGACCACCCGGATCATCGACCTGGTGTCGCCGATCGGCAAGGGCCAGCGCGGTCTGATCGTCGCGCCGCCGAAGACCGGTAAGACGATGGTGCTGCAGGCGGTCGCCAACGCGATCACCCACAACAACCCCGAGTGCCACCTGATGGTCGTCCTGGTCGACGAGCGTCCGGAGGAGGTCACCGACATGCAGCGGTCGGTGAAGGGCGAGGTCATCTCCTCGACCTTCGACCGCCCGGCCGAGGACCACACCACCGTCGCCGAGCTGGCCATCGAGCGCGCCAAGCGCCTGGTGGAGCTGGGCCACGACGTGGTCATCCTGCTGGACTCGATCACCCGCCTCGGCCGCGCCTACAACCTGGCGGCGCCGGCCTCCGGCCGCATCCTGTCCGGTGGTGTCGACTCGACCGCGCTGTACCCGCCGAAGAAGTTCTTCGGTGCCGCGCGCAACATCGAGAACGGCGGCTCGCTGACCATCCTGGCCACCGCGCTGGTCGAGACTGGCTCGCGCATGGACGAGGTGATCTTCGAGGAGTTCAAGGGCACCGGCAACATGGAGCTCAAGCTCGACCGGAAGCTCTCGGACAAGCGCATCTTCCCGGCCGTCGACGTGGACGCCTCCAGCACCCGCAAGGAGGAGATCCTGCTCGGCAGCGAGGAGTTGGCCATCGTCTGGAAGCTGCGCCGGGTGCTGCACGCGCTCGACTCGCAGCAGGCCATCGAGCTGCTCCTGGACAAGATGAAGCAGACCAAGAGCAACGCCGAGTTCCTGATGCAGATCGCCAAGACCACCCCCGGCTCCGGCGACTGACCGTAGCCGGACGGCTGTCGGCCACGGAACCCCGGATCGCGCGAGCGGTCCGGGGTTCCGTGCGTCCACTCCGGCTTTGTTCCAGAGTTGGGACATCTGGGGTCCTTTGGATCATCTTGTCCGATTTACTCTGGACCGTATGGCCGAGCACAAGAGGGTCCTGACCCGCCGCCGCAAGATCCTGCGCGTGGCCGCCTGCGCGTTCGCCGCACTCGTCGTCCTCGGCGCCGGAGCGGCCGGGTACGCGTACGTCAAGCTCAACGGGAACATCAAGAGCGTCGACATCAACGCCCGCCTCGGCGACGCCCGGCCCCCGGCCGCCACCAACGGCTCGTTCAACATCCTGGTGCTGGGCTCCGACTCGCGGAACGGCGAGAACGGCGACCTGGCCGGCGGCGACACCGGCGACACCGCCCGCTCGGACACCGCGATGGTGGTGCACGTCAACCAGGACCACTCGAACGCCGAGGTCGTCTCGATCCCGCGCGACACCCTGGTCACCCGGCCCGACTGCACCGACGCGGGCGGCAAGACGGTGCCCGGCGCCAAGCACGCGATGTACAACAGCGCCTTCGAGAGCGGCGGCGCGGCCTGCGCGGTCAAGACCACCGAGCAGTTCACCGGGCTGCGGATGGACCACTACGTGCAGATCGACTTCGCCGGCTTCGCCCGGGTCGTGGACTCCATAGGCGGGGCCACCGTGAGCACCACGGTGGCCATCCACGACAAGGACAGCGGGCTCGACCTGGCAGCGGGCGAGCACCACCTCGACGGGCAGCAGGCGCTGGCCTTCGTCCGCACCCGGCACGGCGTCGGCGACGGCAGCGACCTCGGCCGGATCGAACTCCAGAAGCAGATGGTGAAGTCGCTGCTCCAGCAGGCCGGCGGGATCGGGCTGTTCTCCAACCCGGTCAAGCTCTGGTCGATCGGCGACACCATGACCCGCAGCATCACCACCGACTCCGCGCTGGGCTCGGTGAACTCCCTGGTGGGGCTCGTCCAGGAGCTCCAGGGGATCGGGCCGGACCAGCTCGGCATGGTGACCCTGCCGGTGGTGACCGCGCCCAGCGACCCCAACCGGGTGGTCGAGCAGCAGCCGCAGGCCGGGCAGGTCTGGGCGGCGCTCAAGGCCGACCAGCCGGTCCCGCAGTCCGTCGTCTCGGCGCAGCCGGAGAACCCCGCCCAGGCCGCCCCCACGGCCTCTGCGACGGCCCCGGCGAAGGCCCCCGCCAGGCGCTGAGCGGCGCCCGGAATATCCCGGAACACGACCCGGTTTGGGAAGATGCGGCCGGTCCTGGCAGACTGGTCCGTCGGTCCCGGTTCACGTGCGGCGCTCCAGCCGCCGACCCGGTGCCCTCCCGAAAACTAGGAGAACCCCTTGAAGCCCAACGTTCACCCCGAGTACGTGGTCACCCGTGTGACCTGCACCTGCGGTGCCGAGTTCACCACCCGCTCGACCGAGACCAGCGGCGAGATCCGCGCCGAGGTCTGCTCGCAGTGCCACCCGTTCTACACCGGCAAGCAGAAGATCCTCGACACCGGTGGCCGCGTGGCCCGCTTCGAGGCCCGCTTCGGCAAGCAGCACAGCGCGAAGGCCTAGCGCTCCCTCGGCGCCGGTTCCCGGTGCCCCCGTACTCGTTCCGGGGGCGCTGGGGGCCGGCGCCGTTCGCGTCCCCGGCGTTCGCGCGCCACACCGCCGGTCCGTACGGCCGAACGGTTCTCAACGGTTCTCACGGGAAGAAGGCCCACCCATGTTCGAGGCAGTCGAAGAGCTCCTCGTCGAGCACGCCGACCTCGAGAAGAGGCTGGCCGACCCGTCCGTCCACGCCGACCAGGCCAACGCCCGCAAGCTGGCCAAGCGGTACGCCGAGCTGACTCCGATCACCCGGGTCTACCGGCAGTGGCGACAGGCCGGCGAGGACATCGAGGCCGCGCGTGAACTCGCCGCCGAGGAGCCGGAGTTCCTCGCCGAGGTGAAGGACGGCGAGCAGCGCCGCGAGGGGCTGACCGAGGAACTGCGGCTGCTGCTCGTGCCGCGCGACCCGAGCGACGAGAAGGACGTCATCCTGGAGATCAAGGCGGGTGAGGGCGGCGAGGAGTCCGCACTGTTCGCCGGCGACCTGCTCCGGATGTACCTGCGCTTCGCCGAGCGGATCGGCTGGAAGACCGAGATCATCGACGCCAACGAGTCCGACCTCGGCGGCTACAAGGACGTCTCGGTGGCCGTGAAGACCAAGGGCAACGCCGAGCCCGGCCAGGGCGTCTGGGCCCGGCTGAAGTACGAGGGCGGCGTGCACCGCGTGCAGCGCGTCCCCGCCACCGAGTCCCAGGGCCGCATCCACACCTCCGCGGCGGGCGTGCTGGTCACCCCCGAGGCGGAGGAGGTCGAGGTCGAGATCCTCGCCAACGACCTGCGGATCGACGTCTACCGCTCCTCCGGCCCCGGCGGCCAGTCGGTCAACACCACCGACTCGGCGGTCCGGATCACCCACCTGCCGACCGGTATCGTGGCGTCCTGCCAGAACGAGAAGAGCCAGCTGCAGAACAAGGAGCAGGCGATGCGCATCCTGCGGTCGCGGCTGCTGGCCGCCGCGCAGGAGGAGGCCGAGCGCGAGGCCTCGGACGCGCGTCGCAGCCAGGTCCGTACGGTGGACCGCTCCGAGCGGATCCGGACGTACAACTACCCCGAGAACCGCATCTCGGACCACCGCACGGGGTTCAAGTCGTACAACCTGGACCAGGTCCTGGACGGCGAACTGAACGCGGTGATCCAGTCCTGCGTCGACGCGGACGCGGCGGCCAAGCTCGCCTCGGCCCAACAGAACTGAGACCGGCGCGCCCCAGCCCGAGCGACGGCGCGAGCCGGAGTGCAGAAACAAGAGGTCGTACGGATGAACCTGCTGCTCGCCGAGGTGGCCCAGGCCACCCAGCGGTTGGCCGCGGCCGGCGTGCCGTCGCCGCGCTTCGACGCGGAGGAACTCGCCGCCTACGTCCACAACGTCAAGCGCAGCCAGCTGCACACGGTGCAGGATGCCGACTTCGACGCCCGCTACTGGGAGGCCGTCTCCCGCCGCGAGGCGCGCGAGCCACTCCAGCACATCACCGGGCGGGCGTTCTTCCGCTACCTCGAACTGGAGGTCGGCCCCGGGGTGTTCGTGCCCCGGCCGGAGACCGAGACGGTCGTCGAGTGGGCCATAGACGCCGTCCGCGACATGGACGTGGCCGAGCCGCTGGTCGTCGACCTGTGCTCCGGCTCCGGCGCCATCGCGCTCGCCCTGGCCCAGGAGCTGCCGCGCTCGACCGTGCACGCCTTCGAACTCGACGAGGGCGCGCTGCAGTACACCCGGCGCAACATCGAGGCCAGTCCCGACCGCGCCCGGGTCACCCTGCACGCCGGCGACGCCACCCGGGCCTTCGCCGACGACCGCTCCTGGGACGGCCGCTTCGACCTGGTGATCTCCAACCCGCCGTACATCCCGCTCACCGAGTGGGAGTACGTCGCACCGGAGGCCCGCGACCACGACCCGCAGATGTCGCTGTTCTCCGGCGAGGACGGCCTGGACACCATCCGCGGCATCGAGCGGGTGGCCGCCCGGCTGCTGCGCCCCGGTGGCGCGGTGGTGATCGAGCACGCCGACCAGCAGGGCGGGCAGGTCCCGTGGATCTTCAACGAGGAACGCGGCTGGACGGACACCGCCGACCACCGTGACCTC
This sequence comes from Kitasatospora sp. NPDC087314, assembly GCF_044744365.1. NCBI lineage: Bacteria > Bacillati > Actinomycetota > Actinomycetes > Kitasatosporales > Streptomycetaceae > Kitasatospora > Kitasatospora sp. NPDC087314. The sequence goes on along the minus strand of NZ_JBIUYE010000007.1, from coordinate 146,679 downwards.
AACAACCGGCCGCGTTTCACCACCGCCCGCAGGGCGTCGTTGTGAACGGGCGAGCGCACGACCGCCGCTCGCCGGGCCGCACCGTGACGACCGTGCTGTGAACGCTGTGATGAGCCATTCCGGAAGGGGACCGCACCGATGAGCCGCCGCTACGACTGTGCCGACACCGGGGACCGTGCCACCGGCCTGCGCGAGGCCGCCTCGGCCATCCGCCGCGGCGAACTCGTCGTGCTGCCCACCGACACCCTGTACGGGGTCGGCGCGGACGCCTTCTCCCCGGAGGCCGTCGGCGACCTGCTGGCCGCCAAGGGCCGCGGCCGCAACATGCCCTCGCCCGTCCTGGTCGGCTCGCCGACCACCCTGCACGGCCTGGTCACCGACTTCTCCGAGCAGGCCTGGGAGCTGGTCGACGCGTTCTGGCCCGGCGGGCTCACCCTGGTCGCCAAGCACCAGCCCTCGCTGCGCTGGGACCTCGGCGAGACCCGCGGCACCGTCGCCGTCCGGATGCCGCTGCACCCGGTCGCCATCGAGCTGCTGAACGCCACCGGCCCGCTCGCCGTCTCCAGCGCCAACCGGACCGGCGGCCCGTCCCCGTCCACCTGCGACGAGGCGCAGGCGCAGCTCGGCGACGCCATCTCGGTCTACCTGGACGGCGGGCAGGCGGAGCACGCGACCGCCTCGTCCATCGTCGACGTCACGGGCAAGGTCCCGGTCCTGCTGCGGGCTGGCGCGATCAGCGTCGAGCAGCTGAGGGAGGTCGTCCCCGACCTGGAGGCCGGCAGTTGACGCCCACCGCCTCGCTCCATGCCGGGCCCGGCATAGCGCCGTACCTGAGCGTGGGCCCCAGGCCGCTGGACCACTTCCGGATCCTGTTCGTCTGCACCGGCAACATCTGCCGCTCGCCGATAGCCGAGCGGCTCACCCGGCGTGAGCTGGACACCCGGCTCAGCCCCCGGGTCGCCGGACGGATCCTGGTGGAGAGCGCCGGCACCTGGGGCCACGTGGGCGCGCCGATGGAGGACCACGCGGCGACCGTGCTGAACGAGTACGGCGCCGACAGCGGGGGCTTCACCGGCCGTGAGCTGCTGGACGAGCACGTGGTCGAGGCCGACCTGGTGCTCACCGCGACCCTGGACCACCGCGCCCAGGTCATCTCGATGGGCCACGAGGCGGGCCTGCGCACCTTCACGCTGAAGGAGTTCACCCGCCTGGTGCGGACGATCGACCCGGGCACCCTGCCCGACCCGCGCCGCGGCGCCGACGTCACCGAGCGTGCCCGCGCCCTGGTCCGGGCGGCCGCCGCGCTGCGCGGCTGGCTGCTCGCCGCCACCCCGGAGTCCGACGAGCTGGACGACCCGTACGGGGCGCCGATCGGCATGTTCCGCAACTGCGGCGAGGAGATATTCCACGCGGTCGACCCGGTGGTCACCGCGCTCACCGGCGTGCCCGCGCTGCGCTGACCGCTCGCGCCGCGCTGATCCGCCCGCGGCGTGAGCGCGCCGCCGGTCGCCCGCCGCCCCGTCCGCCCCGCCGCCCCGTCCGCCCCGGCGGGCGAACGCCGAATGGCCCCGCGTCGGCGAGCCCCCCGCCCCGGCCGGTCCTACGCTGGAGGAACCGACCCTTCCCGGCCCCCACGCCGGGAGGCGCCCCCACGCCGCCCCGGAGCCCGCCATGACCGTCATCGACGTCCCGACCGTCCCGACCGGCCCGCCCGCGACCAGGGGTCGCCCGTGGGCCTCCGAGGCGCTGCGCCGGGCGGATCCGCAGGTGGCCGACCTGCTGGCGGCCGAGGCCGAGCGGCGGGCCGAGACGATCCAACTGCTGGCGGGGGAGAACCTGACCTCCCCGGCCGTCCTGGCGGCGCTGTCCGGCCCGCTGATCGACAAGTACGCCGAGGGCTACCCGGGCCGCCGGCACCACACCGGCTGCGCCCTCGCGGACGCCGCTGAGCTGCTGGCGATCGACCGGGCCCGCGAGCTGTTCTCCGCCCCGCACGCCAACGTCCAGCCCCGGTCGGCGACTTCGGCGATGCTGGCGGTGTACGCGGCGCTGCTGCGGCCCGGTGACGGGGTACTGGCGATGTCGCTGGAGCACGGCGGCCACCTCAGCTGCGGGTCGCGGGCGAACTTCTCCGGCCGCTGGTTCACCTTCACCGGCTACGGGGTGCGCGAGGGCGACGGTCTGATCGACCTGGACCAGGTGCGCGACCTGGCCCGCACGCACCGTCCGAAGGCGATCGTGGCGGGCTCGATCTCCCACCCCCGGCACCCGGACTGGGCCGCGTTCCGGGAGATCGCCGACGAGGTGGACGCCTATCTGATCGCCTCGATCGCGCAGACCACCGGTCTGGTCGCGGCCGGGGTGGCGCCCTCCCCGGTGCCCTACGCGGACGTCACCGTGGCGGCCACCCACAAGCTGCTGCGCGGCCCGCGCGGGGGCCTGCTGCTGTCCACCGCGGAGCTGGCCGAGCGGATCGACCGGGCGGTGTTCCCGTTCAGCCAGGGCGGGGCGGCGATGAACGAGGTGGCGGGCAAGGCGGTGGCGCTGGCCGAGGCCCGTACGCCCGGCTACCGGGCCTACGCGCAGCGGACGGTGGCGGGGGCACGGGTGCTGGCGGCGGGGCTCGCGGAGGCCGGGATGCGCCCGTCGACCGGCGGTACCGACACCCACCTGGTGACGGCGGACGTGCGCCCGCTGGGCGTCACCGGCGCGGAGGCCGAGCGGCGCTGCGCTGCGGCCGGGCTGCTGCTCGGCAAGTGCGCACTGCCGTACGACCCGGCGCCGGCGGCCGAGGCCTCCGGGATCCGGCTGGGGACCGGCACGGTGACCAGCCAGGGGATGGGCGAGGCGGAACTGGCCGAGATCGCCGGGCTGATCGCGCAGGTGCTCGCCGGGGGTACGGGCGCGCGGGTGGGGGAGCGGGTCCGGGAGCTGGCCCTGGCCTTCGCCGACCAGCGGTGACTCACACCCGGCCACGGGTAACCGAATCTCCTACCCGGGAGAGCGAACCGCGATGCACGCCTTGGGCGTCCGACTCAATAAGGTGTGAGGCGTGGCGACGCACCTCGAACCCCGGGAAGGCAGGGGAGTACCTTCGGTACCTCCCCGTTGGACAGTGACCCAGGAGGCCGGTGGTGCGTGAGTATCTGCTGGTGCTGTTCTGCACCGCCGCCGTCACGTACCTGCTGACCGGCCCGGTCCGGAAGTTCGCCATCGCGGCCGGCGCCATGCCGCCGGTCCGCGCCCGGGACGTGCACCGCGAACCGACACCCCGGCTCGGCGGGATCGCCATGTTCGGCGGGCTGTGCGCGGGCATCCTGGTCGCCTCGCAGCTGGACAACCTGAGCAAGGTGTTCTCCCAGGGCACCGACATCCGCGCGCTGCTGTCCGGCGCCGGGATCATGTGGCTGCTCGGGGTGCTCGACGACAAGTGGGGCGTGGACGCGCTGGTGAAGCTCGGCGGCCAGATGATCGCCGCCGGTGTGATGGTCTGGCAGGGCGTCACGGTGATCACCCTCCCGGTGCCCGGTGTCGGCGCGGTCGCGGTGAGCCCCACCCAGGGCATGGTCATCTCGGTCACCCTGGTCGTCGTCATGGTCAACGCGGTGAACTTCATCGACGGCCTGGACGGCCTGGCGGGCGGCATGGTCTGCATCGCCGCGATGGCGTTCTTCCTGTACAGCTACCGGCTCTGGTACGGCTACACGATCACCGACGCGGCGCCCGCGGTGCTGTTCAGCGTGCTGCTGATCGGGATGTGCCTGGGCTTCCTGGCGCACAACATGCACCCCGCGCGGATCTTCATGGGCGACTCCGGCTCGATGATGCTGGGCCTGATGCTCGCCGTCGCCGCGATCTCCATCACCGGCCGCGTCGACCCGGACCTGATCACCAGCGAGACCGGTTCGCAGACCGCGACCGTGCACGCCCTGGTGCCGATCTACATCCCGCTGCTGCTGCCGCTGACGGTCATCGCTCTGCCGCTGGCGGACCTGCTGCTCGCGGTGGTGCGCCGCACCTGGGCCGGCCAGTCGCCGTTCGCCGCGGACAAGCGCCACCTGCACCACCGGCTGCTCCAGGTCGGGCACTCGCACAGCCGGGCCGTGCTGATCATGTACTTCTGGGCCGCGCTGATCGCCTTCGGCACGGTGGCCTTCTCGGTGACCAACACCGGCCGCACGGTGGTGCTGACGCTCGCCGGGCTCTGCCTGGTCGGCCTGGTGGTGCTGCTGACGCCGCGCTTCCGGCCGCGCGCGCCGAGGGCGGTGCAGTCCTTCGTCCCGCCGCGCTACCGCCGCCAGCAGTCCGCGCCGATGGCTGAACTGTCGGCGAAGGACAAGGAACTTCTGGGTGAAGCCGGTCGGGGGTCCTCGGCGCTCGGCGATCACCACGGTCGAGCCACCGGCCGCCGGTAGCAAGGCAGTTGATCTTCCGTCAAATGGCCTCACCCGTTCGGCTGTACCGTTGCGCCGTCGGTGTGACAGGTGCCACACATTCATGGTAAAGCTCTCATCAAATAGTTTGTGATACCGTTCACGAGTACCGAGAACACGCCGAAAGACCTGACAGGTGGAGGACTTCCGTCCCTGGTCGGTCTCCCTCGACGGGCCCGCCGCTCCAGCGGGCGGCCCGGGCGGCGGCCTCTCGGTCCGGTGTCACCCACCACCTTCTGTGCCCCGTCCCCCGCCACATCGACATGCCGCCGGAGCTGCCGACATGCCGTCCACCGACGCCCGGATCCTCCGAGGCGCCGCGATTCCCACTGCGGTAGCCGGGATTATCGCCATGGCGATCTCGTTCGCCGTCGCCGGTGGGAAGGGGCTGCTCGGCGCCCTCTTCGGCGCACTGCTGGTGATGGCCTTCTTCAGTTCCGGCCAGTTCGCGCTCGACCGCCTGACCAGGTCGAACCCGCAGATCATGATGGCTGCGGCGCTCCTGGTGTACACCACCCAGATCCTGTTGGTCGGCATCGTCCTGGCCGTCTTCAAGGACACCGAACTCTTCAACCGGCAGGCCTTCGCCTTCACGCTGCTCGGCTGCGCGCTGATCTGGACGGGGTTCCAGGTGCGTGGTGCGCTGAAGGCCAAGACCTTCTACGTGGACCCCGACGCCTCGGAAAAGAAGGGCGACAAGCCCTCCGACTCGGGGCGTCAACAGTGACGAGGCCTGACTGTCCCCCCAACGAGGGGGGCGGTGTTTATGCCGCACTGACGGACTGCTATCGTCCGTCGCAACAACGGAGTACGGGAAGAGGCCAGGTCTGTCCGAACAGCGGACGGATCGCCCCCCGGATCCGCGCAGTCTTCGATGATCCCGCTGTGGTGCGGCGCACCGTCGCGCGGGATCGGCGAGAAACCCATCAAGTTCCAGTGCCGCTCCGTGGTCGCAGGCCACGCCGACACACCGAGGTTGCCGTAACCATGCGTCACGACGAAGGAGTCCGTGGTGAGTGCTGATCAGCTCACGTTCCTCGCCTCAGGCAGTTGCCACTTCGGGGACGCTGGCTGCGGCTTCCCGGCCCCGGGTCTGAACGAGTTCCAGTTCAAGCCGATCTTCTCGATCGGCAGCATCGAGTTCAACAAGCCGATGCTGCTGTCGATCATCGTCGCGCTGCTGGTCGTCGTCTTCTTCTGGGCCGCCTTCGCCAAGCCGCGCCTGGTCCCCGGCAAGCTGCAGCTGGTCGGCGAGATCGGCTACGACTTCGTCAAGCGCTCCATCGTGCTGGAGACGATCGGCAAGAAGGGCGAGAAGTACGTCCCGATGCTCGTCTCGATGTTCTTCTTCATCTGGTTGATGAACATCATGTCGATCATCCCGTTCGCACAGTTCCCCGTGTCGGCGGCGATCGCGTTCCCGGCCGGCCTCGCGGCGGTCGTGTGGATCACCTACATGACGCTGACCTTCAAGAAGCACGGCTTCGTCGGCGGTCTCAAGAACCTCTGCTGGCCCTCGGGCATCCCCGGCTGGGTCATGTTCATCCTGGTGCCGATCGAGTTCTTCTCGAACATCTTCGTGCGCCCCTTCACGCTCGCGGTCCGAGCCTTCGCGAACATGTTCGCCGGCCACCTGCTGATCGTGATGTTCTCCATCGCCTCCTGGTACCTGCTCAGCCCGTCCCTGGGCGCGCTCTACGGTTCGGCCTCGTTCGTCGTCGCCGTCGCGCTGACCGCCTTCGAGCTGCTGGTCCAGTTCCTGCAGGCCTACATCTTCGTGATGCTGGCCAGCAGCTACATCGCCGGTGCCCTCGAAGAGGCGCACTGAGCCAGGGGGCCTCGGCCCTCCCTGAACCAACCTCCCGGATCGCCCGGTGGCCAATCACCACCGGATCACCACCCCTGCAAAGGACAACGTCAATGAGCATCCTCGCTGAGGGCACTGTCTACGGTTCCGTCGCCTCCATCGGCTACGGCCTCGCCGCCATCGGCCCCGGCATCGGCGTCGGTCTCATCTTCGGTAACGGTGTCCAGGCCATGGCCCGTCAGCCCGAGGCCGCTGGTCTCATCCGCTCCAACATGTTCATCGGCTTCGCGCTGACCGAGGCGCTCGCCCTCATCGGCATCGTCATGCCGTTCGTCTTCGGCAACAAGTAACCCGCCGTAGACCCATTCGAGGAAGGTCCAGATATGAGCATCGCGGCTTCGCTCGCGGCCGAGGAGAAGATGAACCCTCTCCTCCCCGCGTGGCCCGAGATCATCATCGGCCTGCTCTGCTTCTTCATCGTCTTCGGTCTGCTCGGCAAGAAGCTCCTCCCCAGCATCGAGAAGGTGCTGTCGGAGCGTCGGGACGCCATCGAGGGCGGCATGGAGCGGGCCGAGGCTGCCCAGGCCGAGGCCCAGGCCCTGCTTGAGCAGTACCGCGCCGAGCTCGCCGAGGCGCGTCACGAGGCTGCCCGCATCGTCGAGCAGGCTCGCGAGCAGGGCGCCGCCCAGCTCGCCGAGATGCGCGAGGAGGGCCAGCGCCAGCGCGAGGCCATCGTCGCCGCCGGCCACGCCCAGATCGAGGCGGACAAGAAGCAGGCGACTGCCGCCCTGCGCCAGGACGTGGGTTCGCTGGCCTCCCAGCTGGCCTCCCGCATCGTGGGTGAGTCCCTGGAGGACCACGCGCGGCAGAGCGGCGTGATCGACCGCTTCCTGGACGAGCTGGAGGCCAAGGCCACCGTTGCTCAGGGTGCGGCCAAGTGATCGGCGCCAGCCGCGAGGCCCTCGCCGCCGGCCGGCAGAACCTGGAGAGCCTGACCGACTCCACCTCGGTGGACGCGGCCAAGCTCGCCGAGGAGCTCACCGCCGTCACGGCCCTGCTGGACCGTGAGGTGTCGCTGCGCCGAGTCCTGACCGACCCGTCCCGGTCGGGCCAGGACAAGGCCCAGCTGGTCTCCTCGCTGCTGACCGGTCAGGTCTCCGGCGAGACCGTGGACCTGGTGTCGGGCCTGGTCCGCTCCCGCTGGTCGGGCTCGCGCGACCTGGTGGACGGGATCGAGGAGCTCGCCGCGTACGCCGAGATCATCGTCGCGGACAAGACCGGCGCCCTGGACGACGTCGAGGACGAGCTGTTCCGGTTCGGCCGGGTGGTGGGCGGCTCGCACGAGCTGCGCGCCGCGCTGACCGAGCCGAAGGCCGGCGCCGCCGCCAAGGCCGCGCTGATCGGCAAGCTGCTCGGCGGCCGTGCCCACGCGGGCACCGTCCGGCTGGTCACGGCCCTCGTCAACGCGCCGCGTGGCCGTAGCCTGGAGCAGGGCCTGGAGTCCTACTCGAAGCTCGCCGCCGCGCGCCGCGGCCGCGTGGTGGCCCTGATCACCACCGCGGTGCCGCTGTCGGACACCCAGAAGGAGCGCCTGTCCGGTGCTCTGGGCCGGATGTACGGCCGCCAGGTCCACCTGAACATCGGCGTCGACCCCGAGGTCGTCGGCGGTGTCCGGGTGCAGATCGGCGACGAGATCATCGAGGGCACCGTGTCGAGCCGCCTCGAAGGCGCTCGTCAGTCGCTCGAAGGCTGAGCACCGAAGCAGCACATCCGACCCTCGGTCGGGAAACCGGCTCCCCATGGAGTCGGCACATCGGACGGCCGGTTCGGCAGACCCGGCCGAGAGTCGAATACTTGCGGCCCTCAATGGCGGGCCGAGGATCGCAAACTAGGAGAGCAGGGAAGCCTGATGGCGGAGCTTACGATCCGTCCGGAGGAGATCCGGGACGCGCTGGCCGACTTTGTCCAGTCGTACCAGCCGGACGCCGCTTCTGTGGAAGAGGTCGGCACGGTCACTGACGCGGCGGACGGTATCGCGCATGTCGAGGGCCTGCCCTCGGTCATGGCGAACGAGCTGCTGAAGTTCGAGGACGGCACGCTCGGCCTCGCGCTGAACCTCGACACCCGCGAGATCGGTGTCGTCATCCTCGGTGAGTTCGGTGGCATCGAAGAGGGCCAGACCGTGCGCCGCACCGGCGAGGTCCTCTCGGTTCCGGTCGGCGACGGCTACCTCGGCCGCGTCGTGGACCCGCTGGGCAACCCGATCGACGGTCTGGGCGACATCGCCTCCACCGGTCGCCGCGCCCTGGAGCTGCAGGCCCCGGGCGTCATGGCCCGCAAGTCGGTCAAGGAGCCGCTGCAGACCGGCATCAAGGCCATCGACGCGATGACCCCGATCGGCCGCGGCCAGCGCCAGCTGATCATCGGTGACCGCCAGACCGGCAAGACCGCGGTGGCCGTCGACACGATCATCAACCAGCGCGACAACTGGCGCTCGGGCGACCCGAAGAAGCAGGTCCGCTGCATCTACGTCGCCGTGGGCCAGAAGGGCTCCACCATCGCGTCCGTCCGCGGCGCCCTGGAGGAGGCCGGCGCGCTGGAGTACACCACCATCGTGGCTGCTCCCGCCTCCGACCCGGCCGGCTTCAAGTACCTCGCCCCGTACACCGGTTCGGCCATCGGCCAGGAGTGGATGTACGACGGCAAGCACGTCCTGATCATCTTCGACGACCTGTCGAAGCAGGCCGAGGCCTACCGCTCCGTCTCCCTGCTGCTGCGCCGCCCGCCGGGCCGCGAGGCCTACCCGGGTGACGTCTTCTACCTGCACTCCCGCCTGCTGGAGCGCTGCGCCAAGCTGAACGACGCCCTGGGCGGCGGCTCGATGACCGGTCTGCCGATCATCGAGACCAAGGCCAACGACGTCTCGGCGTACATCCCGACCAACGTCATCTCCATCACCGACGGCCAGTGCTTCCTGGAGTCCGACCTGTTCAACGCCGGCATCCGCCCGGCCGTGAACGTCGGTATCTCGGTCTCCCGCGTCGGTGGCTCCGCCCAGATCAAGGCCATGCGCTCGGTCGCCGGCCGCCTGCGTCTGGACCTCGCCCAGTACCGTGAGCTGGAGGCCTTCGCCGCCTTCGGTTCCGACCTGGACGCGGCCTCCAAGGCGCAGCTGGAGCGCGGTTCGCGGATGGTCGAGCTGCTGAAGCAGGGTCAGTACCAGCCGTTCCCGGTCGAGGAGCAGGTCGTCTCCATCTGGGCCGGCACCACCGGCAAGCTGGACGACGTCCCGGTGGCGGACATCCGCCGCTTCGAGCGCGAGTTCCTGGACCACGTGCGCCTGCAGCACAAGGACCTGCTGGCCGGCATCGTCGAGACCGGTCTGCTCGCCGACGGCACCGTCGACGCGCTGACCGCCGCGATCGACTCGTTCAAGCAGGGCTTCACCACCGCCGACGGCAAGCTCCTCGGCGAGCAGGCCTGAGTCCGGTAGCGAGGGAAAGGACGTAACGACCCATGGGAGCACAGCTTCGGGTCTACAAGCGCCGGATCCGCTCTGTCACCGCGACGAAGAAGATCACCAAGGCGATGGAGATGATCTCCGCGTCGCGCATCGTCAAGGCGCAGCGCGCGGTGGCCGCCTCCACCCCGTACGCCGACGAGCTCACCCGGGCGGTGACGGCGGTGGCCACCCGGTCCAACGCCAAGCACCCGCTCACCACCGAGAACCCGCAGGCCAAGACGGCCGCAGTCCTGCTGATCACGGCGGACCGCGGTCTGGCGGGCGGTTACTCGACCAACGCCATCAAGGCGGCGCTCACGCTCTCCGAGCGGCTCCGCGGCGAGGGCAAGGACGTGGTGACGTACATCATCGGCCGCAAGGGCGTCTCGTACTACACCTTCCGCGACTTCAAGGTCGCGGAGTCGTGGACGGGATTCTCCGACAAGCCGACGTACGGTGACGCGAAGGCCGTCGCGGCCGACCTGATCGAGGCCTTCACGGCCGAGACCGGCGGCGTGGACGAACTGCACCTGATCTCGACGAAGTTCGAGTCGATGCTGACGCAGACCGCGGTCGAGGCCCGGCTGCTGCCGCTGAAGCTGGACGAGGTCCAGCTCAGCGACGAGCGGCCGGCCAAGGCCGAGATCTTCCCGCTGTACGACTTCGAGCCGTCGGCGGAGGGCGTCCTCGACGCGCTGCTGCCGCGGTACGTCGAGAGCCGGATCTACAACGCGCTGCTGCAGTCGGCCGCCTCCGAGCACGCCGCCCGTCGGCGCGCGATGAAGAGCGCGACGGACAATGCCGGAGAGCTCATCAAGTCGCTCACGCGGCTTGCCAACTCGGCCCGTCAGGCCGAGATCACCCAGGAAATCAGCGAGATCGTCGGCGGTGCCAACGCCCTCGCCGACGCTAGCCGCGGGAGCGAATGAGAATGACCACCACTGTTGAGCCGACCACGGCGACGGGCCGCGTCGCGCGGGTCATCGGCCCGGTCGTCGACGTGGAGTTCCCCGTCGACGCGATTCCGGACATGTTCAACGCCCTGCACGTCGAGGTGGACAACCCCGACGGCACGGGTCTGAAGACCCTGACCCTCGAGGTCGCCCAGCACCTCGGCGACGGCGTGGTCCGCGGCATCTCGATGCAGCCGACCGACGGCCTGGTCCGTGGCGCGCAGGTCACCGACACCGGCGCGGCCATCTCCGTGCCGGTCGGCCAGATCACCAAGGGCAAGGTCTTCAACGCCCTCGGCGACGTGCTGAACGTCGACCAGGCGGAGTTCGACAAGCAGGTCGAGGTCCGCTGGCCGATCCACCGCAAGGCCCCGGCCTTCAAGGACCTCGAGTCCAAGACCGAGATGTTCGAGACCGGCATCAAGGTCATCGACCTGCTCACCCCGTACGTCCAGGGTGGCAAGATCGGTCTGTTCGGTGGTGCCGGTGTCGGCAAGACCGTTCTGATCCAGGAGATGATCTACCGCGTCGCCGAGAACTTCGGTGGTGTGTCGGTGTTCGCCGGTGTCGGTGAGCGCACCCGTGAGGGCAACGACCTCATCGACGAGATGGTCGACTCGGGCGTTCTGGACAAGACCGCGCTGGTCTTCGGCCAGATGGACGAGCCGCCGGGCACCCGTCTGCGCGTCGCGCTCTCCGCGCTGACCATGGCGGAGTACTTCCGCGACGTCGAGAAGCAGGACGTGCTCCTCTTCATCGACAACATCTTCCGGTTCACCCAGGCCGGTTCCGAGGTGTCGACCCTGCTCGGCCGCATGCCCTCCGCGGTGGGCTACCAGCCGAACCTGGCCGACGAGATGGGCCTCCTGCAGGAGCGCATCACCTCGACCCGTGGTCACTCGATCACCTCGATGCAGGCGATCTACGTCCCCGCGGACGACCTGACCGACCCGGCGCCGGCCACCACCTTCGCCCACCTGGACGCGACCACCGTTCTGTCGCGTCCGATCTCGGAGAAGGGCATCTACCCGGCCGTCGACCCGCTGGACTCCACGTCCCGCATCCTCGACCCGCGGTACATCGCGCAGGGCCACTACGACACGGCCCTCCGCATCAAGGGGATCCTGCAGAAGTACAAGGACCTCCAGGACATCATCGCGATCCTCGGTATCGACGAGCTGTCCGAGGAGGACAAGGTCACGGTCCACCGTGCCCGTCGCATCGAGCGCTTCCTCTCGCAGAACACCTACGTGGCGAAGCAGTTCACCGGTGTCGAGGGTTCGACCGTGCCGCTGTCGGAGACCATCGAGGCCTTCAACGCGATCGCGGACGGCAAGTACGACTCCATCCCGGAGCAGGCCTTCTTCATGTGCGGTGGCATCGAGGACCTCGAGAAGAACGCCGCCGAGCTGGCGAAGAAGTAGTCGCGGCCGGTAGCAGCTGAGTGACCGTGAGGGGTGGCCCCCGAGCCTGGGGACCACCCCTCGCGTCGCATCGGCTGTGATTCCGGTCAAATCCGTGCCGCCGGTTTCATGCCGGAGGCGCGCGGCCGTTATTCTTACCGAAACTCCCGAGTAATCGGGGGTTGCATGAGCCTAGGAGCCCACGTTGGCTGAGCTGCACGTCGAGCTGGTCGCAGCCGACCGCAAGGTGTGGTCCGGTGCGGCCACCATCGTCGTCGCCCGTACGGCCTCCGGCGACACCGGCATCATGCCGGGTCACACCCCGGTGCTGAGCGTGCTGGAGACCGGCCCGGTCACCATCCGCACGGTGGACGGCGGCACCGTGATCGCCGCGGTGCACGGCGGCTTCATCTCCTTCGCCGACAACAAGCTGTCTCTGCTCGCGGAGATCGCCGAGCTGGCGGACGAGATCGACGTCGCCCGTGCCGAGCGCGCGCTGGAGAAGGCGAAGTCGGACCTGGACGAGCACGCCGAGCGGCGTGCCGAGGTGCGCCTGTTCGCGGCGCGCGGCCTCAAGGCCCACGTCTGAGTACGCCGGACCCTGGTTTAGCGGGGTCGACCGACGGTCCCGGGGACGCGTGAGCGTGACCCCGGGACTGTCGTCGTAGTTGGTAGGTCAACGCGGTCGCTTGATACGACCGATACGGGGAACGCGGGTAGCGAGGAGGTAGGTGAGCATGGTCCTCGCGCTTGTGGTGTGTGCGGCGGTCGTGGCGCTGGGTGTGATCGGCCTGGTGGCGTTCGCGGTACGACGCCGCTTGATCCAGCGGGTCGGCGGCACGTTCGACTGCAGCTACCGGCTCAAAATGCCCGCCGACGCCTCGACGCAGCCCGACCTCGACGAGAACGGCAAACCCACCTCGGCCCCGGTCCCCCAGACCGACGGCAAGGGGTGGGTTTTTGGTATCGGCCGCTACAGCGGCGACTCGATCGAGTGGTTCCGGGTGTTCTCGTACGCCCCCCGCCCGCGCCGGGTGCTGCCGCGCCGGGAGATCGAGGTGCTCGGCCGGCGCTACCCGGAGGGCCAGGAGGAGCTGGCACTGCTCTCCGGCTCGGTGGTGCTGCGCTGCCTGCACAACGGGGAGCCGCTGGAGCTGGCGATGAGCGAGGACGCGCTCACCGGCTTCCTCGCCTGGCTGGAGGCGGCCCCGCCCGGGCAGAGGGTCAACGTCGCGTAGCGACGAGACCCTCGGGATGGGGGCACCCCCGGCCGGAGGCTGGGGGAGGGTCAACGTCGCGTAGCGACGAGACCCTCGGGATGGGGGCACCCCCGGCCGGAGGCCGGAAGAGGGTTAACGTCGCCTAACCTGCCCGGCTACGCTGGCCGCATGGTCAATCTGACGCGCATCTACACCCGTACCGGCGACGACGGCACCACCGCGCTCGGCGACATGAGCCGGACCACCAAGACCGACCCCCGGCTGGTGGCGTACGCCGACACCAACGAGGCGAACGCGGCGATCGGGGTGGCCGTCGCCGCCGGATCGCTGCCCGAGGACGTCGTCACCGTGCTCGTCCGGATCCAGAACGACCTGTTCGACGTCGGCGCGGACCTGTCCACGCCGGTGGTGGAGGACCCGAAGTACCCGCCGCTGCGGGTGCTGCAGTCGTACGTCGACCGGCTGGAGGGGGACTGCGACCACTACCTGGAGCAGGTCGAGAAGCTGCGCAGCTTCATCCTGCCCGGCGGCACGCCCGGCGCGGCCCACCTGCACCTGGCCTGCACGGTGGTGCGGCGGGCCGAGCGGGCCACCTGGGCGGCGATCGCGGAGCACGGGGACACCGTCAACCCGCTGACCGCGAAGTACCTCAACCGGCTCTCCGACCTGCTGTTCATCCTGGCCCGGGCGGCCAACAAGGAGCGCGGCGACGTGCTCTGGGTACCCGGCGAGAACCGCTAGGGCCGCTGGAGCGGCGCGGCCGGAACCGCTAGAGCTGCTTCTGCGCGGCGTCGGCCGGCGGCTGCTTGGGCCAGATCGAGTAGCAGCCGGCGACGATCACGTTGACCACCGCGGCGATGCCCAGCTTGAGGTACCACTGGAGGAAGGTGCCGTAGTGCGCGGCGCCTGCGGACAGCGGCACCAACAGGGTGATCAGGCTCAGCGTGATCGCCGCCGAGGCCACCGTGCGGCGGCAGATCTGCCACTCGTGCCTGGTGTGCTCGGGGCCGTACTTGGGCGAGGGCAGGGGCTTGGGGCCGCCGGCGAAGCGGTACGCGAAGTGCCGGTCGGCCCAGCGGACCAGCGAGGGGCCGTACCCGATCGAGAAGCCGGCGTAGCTCGCCGCGAGGGCGTGCGTCCAGCTCGCGGTGGCGCCGCCGCGCAGGTCGAGCACGGTGAGCACGTACAGGGTGAGGTCCACGACCGGCAGGCCGATCAGCAGCGCGGTGCTGGTGCGGCGCCGGCGCAGCAGGTAGCGGGCGGCGAGGCCGAGGCCGAGCAGGATCCAGAAGGAGATCTCGGCCGCGACGATGAGGGTGACGATCACGATGTGCTCCCGGACGGGTCGGCGGTGTCACCAGCCTCGCGCGGGCGCCCGCCGGTGTCGTCGTCGTCCGGTGCCGTCCCGGTCTGCATCTTTCGATGTAGCGGGCTCCTCCGCACACCGGAGCCGGGCGGTCCGCCGGGGATGGTGAGATGGGGGTGTGCCCCTCCCGTCCCTCACCCCGCGCCGGCAGGACCGGCTGATCGCCCTCTGCGGTCTGCTCGGCGGCGTGGTGCTGATCGTCTTCAAGGTGTACGACCGCGCCGGCCAGGTGCCGCTGTGGGCGGTGCTGCCGCCGATGCTGGTGATGTCGGCGCTGGAGCTGGTCCGGCGGACCAGGCCGGTGCTGGCGGTGTCGGTCGGCGGGCTGGCCTTCGCGGCGAGCCTGTTCGCCGGCAGCCTGCTGGCGACGCTGATCATGTACACCGACCTGCTGTACGCGGCGGTGATCTACGGCAGCCGCCGGATGTCGCGGGTGCTGCACCTGACCGGCGGGTCCACCGTGCTGGTGCTCTCGACGCTCGCGGCGATCTACGGCGGCACGGCGGGCGCGCTGCTGGTGGCGGTGGTCGGTTCGATGATCTTCCTGGCCCCGGTGTGGACCGGCGACGTGGTGCGCAAGCACCGGCAGGAGGCGGAGGCCGAGCGGCTGCGGGCCGAACAGACCGCGCTGCTCTCGGAGATGGACCGGCGCGAGGCCGTCGGCGCCGAACGGGCCAGGATGGCACGGGAGTTGCACGACGTGGTGGCCAACCACCTGTCGGCGATCGCGATCCACGCGACCGGTGTGCAGTCCGTCGCCCGGCGCCGTCGGCTGGCCGAGGACGACCCGCTGGTGGAGGTGCTGGCGGTGATCCGGGAGAACAGCGTCCAGGGTTTGGCCGAAATGCGTCGCATGATCGGACTGCTGCGCGACAGCGGCGGGGGAGAGGCCGACGAGTCGTACGCGGCGCCCGACCTCGCCGCGGTGGACGCCCTGCTGGCCAAGGCCAGGGCGGCCGGCCAGGACATCGGGCTGGACTTCGACCTGGCCGAGCACGGCGAGCGCGGGGACGTCCCGGTGCCGGTCGGCCTGGCCGCGTACCGGATCGTCCAGGAGTCGCTGACCAACGCGCTCAAGCACGCCGGGCCCGGACTCGTCCGGCTGCGGCTGGAGTTCGGGCCCGAGGAGCTGCGGATCGCCGTCGACAGCCCGTACCGCGGCGAGGCCGGCCGTGGACTGCCCGGCGCCCGGGCCGGGTTGGTGGGCATGGCGGAGCGGGCCGGGTTGCTCGGCGGCAGCTTCGAGGCGGGCCCGCGGGACGGACACTGGAGCGTGCGCGCGGTGCTGCCGCGCGGGCGGGAGAGCGAGGGACGGGCATGACGATCCGGGTGCTGGTGGCCGAGGACCAGGCGGCGGTACGGGCGGCGCTGGTGATGATCCTGCGGGCCGAGCCGGACGTCGAGGTGGTCGGGCAGGCCGCCGACGGCGAGGAGGCCGTCCGGCTGGCGCTGGAGCTGCGGCCGGACGTGGTGCTGATGGACGTGCAGATGCCCCGGCTGGACGGCGTGTCGGCGACCCGGCAGGTGGTCGCCGCCGGGGCCGCCCAGGTGCTCGTGCTGACCACCTTCGACCTGGACGAGTACGTCTACGGCGCGCTGCGGGCCGGCGCGGCCGGGTTCCTGCTCAAGGACCTGGAGGCGGACACCCTGGTCGAGGGCATCCGGACGGTGGCGCGCGGGGACGGCATGCTGGCGCCCTCGGTGACCAGGCGGCTGATCGGCACCTTCGCCCGCCCGGAGCGGTCGGTCGGCCCCGAGGCCCGGGCGACGGTGGCCGAGCTGACCCCGCGCGAGCGGGAGGTGCTGGCCTGCCTCGGGGCGGGCCTGTCGAACGGTGAGATCGCGGCCCGGCTGGAGATGGCGGAGGCGACCACCAAGACGCACGTCAGCCGGATCCTGGCGAAGCTGCGGCTGCGCAGCCGGGTGCAGGCGGCGATCCTGGCGCAGGACCTCGGGCTGACCATCTGACCGTCCGATCAGCCGACCGCGGCCGGTCTGGGTCGGCTGACCAGGTCGGTTGCAGATCACACTCCCGATTGCTACTGCGCGGGCGGATTGGGCATTAGAGTCCCGGCAACGAGCGACGCGGCTCGATGGCGGTGACCCCTGCCCTGAGCCGCCTTCAGGGCCCGCCCCAGGGCGGCGACGGCATCGGGAGACCCAGCCATGAGCAATGCGTCCAGCAAGCAGATCGCCGTGATCGGTGCCGGCCTGATGGGAGCCGGCATCGCCCAGGTGTCCGCGCAGGCGGGCCACCCGGTGGTGCTGCGGGACGTCACCGAGGAGGCCCTGCAGCGCGGGCTCGCGGGCATCCGCGCCTCCTACGACAAGTTCGTCGCCAAGGGCCGGCTGAGCGCCGAGGACGCCGAGGCCGCGCTGGGCCGGATCACCACCACCACCGACCTGGGCGCCGTCGCCGAGGCCGACATCGTGGTCGAGGCCGTGTTCGAGCAGCTGGACGTCAAGGAGGGCGTCTTCCGGGAGCTCGACAAGCTCGCCAAGGACGGCGCGGTGCTGGCCTCCAACACCTCCGCCATCCCGATCACCCGGATCGCGGCCGCGACCCGGCGCCCCGAGTCGGTCGTCGGCGTGCACTTCTTCTCGCCGGTGCCGCTGATGAAGCTGGTCGAGCTGGTCCGCGGCTACAAGACCAGCGACGAGACGCTGGCCGTCGCCCGGGCCTTCGCCGAGGGCGTCGGCAAGGAGGTCGTGGTGGTCAACCGCGACGTGGCCGGCTTCGTCACCACCCGCCTGATCACCGCGCTGGTCGTCGAGGCCGCCAAGCTGTACGAGTCGGGCGTCGCCACCGCCGAGGACATCGACACCGCCTGCCGCCTCGGCTTCGGCCACCCGATGGGCCCGCTGGAGACCGCCGACCTGACCGGCGTGGACATCCTGCTGCACGCCGCCCGCAACATCTACGACGAGACCCAGGACGAGAAGTTCGCCGCCCCGGAGATCATGGCGCGCATGGTCACCGCCGGTGACCTCGGCCGCAAGAGCGGCCGCGGCTTCTACCCGTACCAGGGCGCGTGAGCCCCCGTCGGAGCAGGTGAGCGACGACGCCGGGCGACCGGGCGGGCCGTGCGGTCGGAGCACCGTGCGCCCGCCCGGTCGGGTCGGGTGAGTTTCCTCACGCCGGATGCCGCAGACGGGTGATTTGGGCGGTAATCGAGCGTAGGTGTGGAGACTTACTGCGTATATTCCCTCGGACGAGTGAAGTTGCTTCAGATCTGACCGGAACCAGCAACCTGCGGTACTGGTCCACCGTCAGATGAGGGGGAACCCGGCATTCCGACCGGGCCCGGGCGAGGGGCCACGGCCCGCCCGGATGGACACCCCGCCCCGGAACAAGCCCTACCAGACCGGCCAGGCGAAGGAGGAGAGCATGCGCATCACCGGCGACCACCGGGCGCTGGCCATCGAAGGCCGCCTCGACGTGCGCACCGCCGCCGATGCCCGGGCCCGGCTGCACCAGGCCGTGGACGGCGGCTTCGGCGACCTCGTGCTCGACCTCGCCCGGCTGGAGTTCTGGGACGCCACCGGCCTCGGTGTGATCATGGGCACCCACCGCAGGGCCGGCCGGATCGGCCGCCGGCTGGTGCTGCGCTCCGTCCCGGCCCAGCTCCAGCGCCTGCTGGTGGCCACCAAGCTGCACCGCATCCTGGCCGTCGACGGCGGCATCGCCGAGGCCCACGGGATCATCCTCTAGGGCCTGCCCGGCAAGATCGTCCGGACCGGCCCTGGGCCCCTGACCAGCACCCGGACCGGCCGCAGGGCCGCCCCCGGTCCAGCCCCGGACCGGACCGCCCTGCACGGCCGGGTCAGTATGTGCAAGAGTCTGCCCGTCAGATGACGGCCGCCTCAGCCAGCTGCCCCCCAGCCCGCACGCGGCCGCGACCGAGACGTCAGCCGGCCGGCGCGGGGCGCCGTCGGCCGAGCACGATGCGGAGCAGAACGTGGCACAGCCATCCGGGGAGTTCCGGCAGGAGGCCGCCCGCACCCGAGGCGGCGAACTCGTCTCCGGCGGGCTGCTGGTCGGCGTCGGTGCCCCGGACGGCTCCGAGGTCAGGCCCTGCCCCGAGGAGTGGCGGCCCCGCCCGCGCCGGATCGAGCGCAGCGAGCCCGCCCGCGGCCCGGTCGGCGGCGTCGGCCGCGCGGTCGGCCCGCTGGCCCTCGGCGCCGGGCCCGCCGACCTGCCGCTGCTCGACCGCGAGGCCGACGTCGCCGAACTCCTCGGCCTGCTCGCCGAGGGCCGTTCGATACGCCTGGTCGGCCAGGCCGGCTCGGGCCGCAGCGCGCTGCTGTCGGCCGTCGCCGAGGCCGCCGCCGACCTCGCCCCCGGCGGCGTCGTCCAACTCTGCGGGCACCGCCGCACCGCCGCCGACCTGCTCCAGGACCTCTTCGCGGCCACCCACCACGCCCCCGGCTACCGGCCGGACCCCGGCCAGCTGGCCGCCCACCTCGCCGAGGTCGGCGCGATCGTGGTCGTCGACGGCGCCGAGCAGTCCGGCGCCGAACTGGAGGAGCTGCTCGCCGCGGCCCCCGGCTGCGCCTTCCTGATCTCGGCGGCCCCGGGCAGCCCGCCGCTGCCGCCCGGCTCCCGGCTGCAGGACCACCTGGTCGCCGGGCTCTCCCGCTCCGCCTGCCTCGCCCTCGCCGCCCGCCAGGCCGGGCGGCCGCTGGACGTCGCCGAGAAGGCCTGGGCGGTCGACCTCTGGTTCGAGTCCGAGGGCCTGCCGCTGCGCTTCGTCCAGGCCGCCGCGCTGCTGCGCCAGCGGGACGTCTCGGTGGACGCGCTGGTCGCCGCCGAGGAGGACCGGATGGGCGTCTTCGGCGCGGTCGAGGAGCCCGTCCACGACCCCGATCCGGCGGTCCGTGAGAACGCGCTGCGCCGGACCGTCCCGCTGCCGTCCGTCGCCGAGACCGCCTCGCCCGCCGTCCGGCTCGCCGAGGGGCTGAGCGAGCCCGCGCAGGCCGTCCTGCGGCTCGCCGTCGCGCTCGGCGGCGAGTGCCCCACCGCGCCGCACCTGCCCGCGCTGATCGACGTCGGCCAGGGCGAGAGCGCCCTCGCCGAACTCGCCGACGCCGGGCTCGCGGTGTCCATCGGCGGGCACCACCGGCTGACCGCCGGGGTGCTCGACCTGCTCGCCCCGCACTGGCCGGCCCGCGGCTGCCTGGACGGCGCGGCCCAGCACTTCGCCTGGTGGGTCGGGCACAGCTCGGTGTCGCTGGCGCAGGTCGCGGCCGAGGCGGAGGTGGTGATCGGCGTCCTGCTCGCGGACCGGGCCGCCGGCCGGCACGACGCGGTCGTGCGCCTGGCCCGGGCCGCCGCGCCCGCGTTGGCGCTGTCGCTGCGCTGGGGCGCCTGGGAGCGGGTCCTGCAGCTGGGCCTGGAGGCGGCCCGCCGGACGGGCTCCGGCACCGACCAGGCCTGGTTCCACCACGAGGCGGGCGTGCACGCGTTCTGCGTCCGGGAGCCGTCCCGGGCGATGGCCGAGCTGGAGACCGCGCTCACCCTGCGGGCCGCGGCCGGCGAGCAGCGCGGGGTCGCCGCCGCGCGCCGGATGCTGGACCTGCTGCGCGCCGACGGCCGGCAGCTGGCGCCCGCCGCGCCCGCCGCGTCGGCGCCCTCCCGGCGGCCCGTCATCCGCGCGATAGCCAAGGTGCCGTCCAGCCTGCGGTCCGGGACCAGGCGCCGGGTGATCGCCGCGTCGGCGGCCGTCCTGGCGCTCGGGGCCCTCGGGACGGCGGTGGCGATGAGCGCCACCGGCCCGGAGCAGCACCAGGGGAACGATCCGCACAGCCGGCTCGACGATCCGGACGGCACCCAGACCGGGCCGCTCCCGGCGCCGCGCACCGGCAGCGCACCGGCCACCACCGGCACCGCCGGTCCGGCCGCGGGCTCCGCCCCGGCGGCGGACGGCACCAGCCCGGAGCCGTCGGCGAGCGGCAGCGCGTCGCGCTCGCCGAGCGCGTCGCCGTCGAAGAAGCCGAGCAGGTCGGCGAGCGAGAGCCCGTCCGACAGCTCACCGCCGCAGCAGCCGCAGCCGCCCGCGTCGGGCCAGTCGCAGCCGCCGGTCCAGCAGCCCGGCCCGCAGCCGGGCGGCGGCGAGAACGGCGGCTCGAACGGCGGTGGTCAGTCCGGCGGTGGCGGCGGCACCGGGACGTCGCCCTCGCCGAAGCCGAGCAGCAGCTCGCCCTCGCCGACCCAGAGCGCCACGGCGACCCCGACGGCCAGCGCCACCGCGACCGGCACGCCCAGTCCGACGTCGACGACGTCCGCGAGGTGACCGGGCTGCGGGGAGACCGGTCAGCAGCGACCGGTCAGAACAGCTTGAGCTTGTCGTCGTCGATGCCGCGCAGCTCGTCGTAGTCCAGCACCACGCAGCCGATGCCCCGGTCGGTGGCCAGCACGCGGGCCTGGGGCTTGATCTCCTGCGCGGCGAAGATGCCCTTGACCGGGGCCAACAGCGGGTCCCGGTTGAGGAGTTCGAGGTAGCGGGTGAGCTGCTCGACGCCGTCGATCTCGCCGCGGCGCTTGATCTCGACGGCCACCGTGGCGCCGTCCGAGTCGCGGCAGAGGATGTCGACCGGGCCGATCGCGGTCGGGTACTCTCGGCGGATCAGGGACCAGCCGGCGCCGAGCACCTCCATCCGGTCCGCGAGCAGCTCCTGGAGGTGCGCCTCGACGCCGTCCTTGATCAGGCCCGGGTCCACCCCGAGTTCGTGGGAGGAGTCGTGCAGCACCTCCTCCAGCGTGATGATGAGCTTCTCGCCGGCCTTGTTCTCCACCGTCCAGACCCCGTCCGCCTCCTTGAGCGCGCACGGCGGGGACATCCAGTTGAGCGGCTTGTAGGCGCGGTCGTCGGCGTGGATGCTGACGCTGCCGTCGGCCTTGACCAGGATGAGCCTGGTGGCGGAGGGCAGATGGGCGGAGAGCCGACCGGCATAGTCGACTGAGCAGCGGGCAATTACGAGACGCACGGTCGACCACGCTAGCCCACCGGGGCCAGTTGATGCGATTCCACGACGGCCGGGTGAAGAAAGCGCGAACCCCGCGAACATGGAGGTTCGGCAATTCCGCTGCCCGCCCGTCGCGGTCTGGCGCCCATCCCCTCTGGTCGCTACCGTGTGTGACGGCACGCATGCGGGATCGCTGTCAACGGGGATGGAGACTTCAGATGAACGATCCGACGGGATCCGGCCAATCTGGTGCACCACCGCGTATTTCCGAAGCAATCCTCAGGAATGACCGGCCCGCTCCGCCGTTGACTGCCACGCTGTTCCGAGCGCGGTCGGTGTCCGGGACGTCACGTCCCGTGGCGCCGCCGCTTTCGCAGGGTGCCGAAAACGCCCGTTCCACGGCGTTCCGGGCACCACGCGCGATCCGCCCACCCTCACTGTGAGCTTGGACTACGCATGACCACCCGGGCGCCGCGCGGGTGGACCTCGAGAGGAGAATCCATGTCGCTCGACGTCTCACCGGCCCTGCTGGAAAAGGCCGAGCGGGGCGAGGTCGACGAGCGGGAATTCGTCGACTGCGTCCGCGTCTCGCTGCCGTACGCCTGGGACCTGATCAGCTCGTTGGTCGCCCAGGCGAAGGTCGACGGTACCGATTTCGCCGACAACCAGGTACCGCCGCCCAGCGAGCAGGCCCGCGGCCAGCTCCTGCGGGCCCTCGCCAGCGACGCCATCCGGGGTGCCCTGCAACGGCACTTCGGGGTGCGGCTGGCCTTCCAGAACTGTCACCGGGTTGCGGTCTTCCTGCCGTCGGAGGCCAACGAGGCGCGGCACGCGCGCTTCACCTCGGTCCGGGAGCAGCTGCTCAACCAGTCCGAGCAACTGCGGGACTGCTGACCGGACGGCACCGCTGATCCGGTGCCGGTACCGACCGGCCCGGAAGGTCGTCGGGCCGCCCCCGTCCCCCGGTGCGGGGGGAGGGGCGGCGGCCCGGACCGGCCCGGGGCGGGCGCGGGATCAACCCAGCTGCGGCAGTACCTCGGAGCCGAGCCGGGCGATGTTGTGCAGCGTCGCCTCGCGGTCGCCGCTGCCCTCCGCGAGGAGCGCGAAGCGGCGGATGCCGGTCCGCTCGGCGGTGGCCAGCAGCCGGTCGGCGCACTGCCGCGGCGTGCCCACCGCGTGCAGGTCGCAGAGGAGTTCGGTGTACTGCCGCGGGTCGCGCATCTTGCGCTCCCGGCCGTCCACGGTGCGGTGGGCGCCGAGCCCGTACTCGAACCAGCCCGGCATGGCGTTCAGCAGGGTGGCCCGGGCCGCCGCGGTGCGGTCGTCGACCTGCGCCACCCCGGCCGCGACGTGCCGGCGGTTCACCCGGCGCAGCTGCTCCTCGCCGCGCCCGGCGGCCAGCCAGGCGGTGCGGTACAGCTCCAGCATGTGCAGCTTGTCGTCGTCGCCGGAGTGCATGCCGAGCAGCATCGGCAGGCCGCGCTCGGCGGCGAGCTTCACCCCGCCCGGCGAGGTGCAGGCGACCACCATCGGCGGGCCGGCCACCGGCCGCCCGGTCGGGTCGAGTTCCTCGCCGAGGCCCTCGACGTCCTGGCGCTGGCGCGGGAAGCGCACCGGGCCGGACTCCTCGCCGAGGCCGAGCCAGCTGCCCAGCCCGGGGCGGCGGAGCGGTTCGGTGGCGCGCGGTACCACCGCCACCTCGGGGAAGGCGAACTGCGGGCCGTCCGCGCCCACCCGGGAGCCGCGCAGCCAGCGCAGCAGCAGGTCCAGCCGCTCCGGGAAGCCGCTCTCGAAGGCGTCCACGCCGCCGCCGAACACGTCCAGGTCGATCCACGGCCCGCCGCGGCCCACCCCGAGCGTGAAGCGCCCGTCCGAGGTGAGGTGCAACAGCGCGGCCTGCTCGCCGAGCGCCACCGGGTGGGCGGTGGAGAGCACGCTGACCGCCGTGCCGACGCCGATCCGGCGGGTCCGGCCGAGCAGCAGCGCGGCCAGCGTGACGGCGTTGGGGCAGACCCCGTACGGGACGAAGTGGTGCTCGGCCAGCCAGACGCTGTCCAGACCCGCGCGCTCGGCCTCGACGGCGGCCCGGACGGTGCGGTCCAGCGCCTCGCGGTGGCTCTGCCCGGGGAACTGGGCGGACAGCAGGAACGCGCCGACCCGTACCGGCGCGGTCCCCGGCGGGAGCGCGCCCGCCCGCTGGGGGGTGGGCAGCGGGTCGCCCGCCGCGGCCGTGATCGGGGGGACGGCGGTCAACACCGGACCGGGGGCGGGCGGCCGGACCCCGACGGGCCGACGGGTCTCGGCACGGGGACTGGTCTTGGTCATCGTTGGGCCTCCTCGGGTGCGCGCAGGGTCTGCGGGCCCCGCCTGTTCCCCTTGTGGGTATCCGATGTCATGTGCCAATGGCACGCGGAACCCCGTATTTCCTCGAAGATCGGGTGGATCTCGGCAAAAAGGCGGGAGCGCCGGAGGATGCCGTGATAGTGGCCTTCGGGAGGGATGGACGGCCGTAGGCTGGAACGGCCACGAGCCCCTGGAAGAGAGGTAGTCCGACGTGTCGCCGCGCCGCAACCGGATCAAGAGCGCCGACCCCCGCGAGAGCGCCGAGTCGGCCGCCCCACTCGGTGGATCGCTGCGCCGCACCGAGAGCTACCAGGGCGACGACTGGGTGGTCCAGACGGTCGCCGGGACGGCCGGGCGGCACTACCGCTGCCCGGGCTGCGACCAGGAGATCCCGCCCGGGGTGGGCCATGTGGTGGCCTGGCCGGCGTACGGTGCGGGCGTGGACGACCGGCGGCACTGGCACCGCGCCTGCTGGGGCGCGCGGGAGCGCCGGGCCTCCAACATCCTGCGAGGCCGCGGCGCTCCGCGGTACTGAACCGCCTCAGGCGTCCCGGCTCTTGAGCACCAGCGCGCCGCCGACCAGGGCGGCGAGGGTCCAGGCCAGGCAGATCACGAAGCCGGTCCACGGCCCGTACGGCTGGCCGTGCTGCTCGTACACCAGCAGCATCCGCGAGCCCGCGTAGTCCGGGAAGTAGTGGGCCAGGGTCTTGACCTTCGGCACCGCCGAGAGGATCGGCGAGAGCAGGAAGAAGAACGGCACCAGCACGCCCAGCGCCAGCGTCTGGTTGTGCAGCATCGCGGTGACGCCGGCCGAGAACAGGCAGAGCAGCGTCAGGTACAGCGCGGCGCCGAACACCGCGCGCAGCACGTGCGGTTCGCCGAGGCTGGTGGAGTGCGAGCCGAGCAGCGCCTGGCCGAGGAAGAAGGTGACGAAGGCCGTCACCACCGAGACCACCAGGGCCATCGCGCCGAGCACCGTCGCCTTGCCGGTGAGCAGGGTGCCGCGCTGCGGGACGGCGGCCAGGGTGACCCGGATCATGCCGGTGCTGTACTCGTTGCCGATCGCCAGCACGCCGAAGACGATGATGGCGAGTTCGCCGAGCATGATGCCGGAGAAGGAGGTGCCGGTCGCGTCGAACGGGGACTGGTCGCCCCGGCGGAACTCGGTGAAGTTGTTGTTCGTGAGCAGGGACAGCAGCGCGCCGATGCCGACGGTGACGACGAAGGTCAGCGCGAGCGTCCAGACCGTCGAGCGGACGCTGCGGATCTTCGTCCACTCGGAGCGCAGGATCGCCGGGAAGGACGTCATCTCAGTTCTCCTCCTGCCGTGCCGCCGCGGACTGCCGGGTGCCGTCCGCCGTCCAGCCGGCGCCCCAGACGCCGGGTGCGCCGGCCGCGTCCCGGCCCGGCCCGTCGCCCGCGTGGTACTCCACCGAGTCGGCCGTCATCTGCATGAACGCCTCCTCCAACGAGGCCTGCTGCGGGCTGAGTTCGTGCAGGACGACGCCGTGGGCCGCGGCCAGGTCGCCGAGCCGGGCGAGGTCGCCGTCGACCACCTCGTAGGAGCCGCCCGGCCCGGGCTCGGGCCGGATCCCGGCGCCGGCCAGGGCGTCGAGCAGCCGCTCGGGGTGCGGGGTGCGCATCCGTACGGCGGAGCGGGAGTTGCGTCGGATGAACTCCGGCATCGGCAGGTCGGCGAGCAGCCGGCCCTTGCCGATGACCACCAGGTGGTCGGCGGTGACGGCCATCTCGCTCATCAGGTGGGAGGAGACGAAGACCGTCCGGCCCTCGGTGGCGAGCCGCTTCATGAGGTTGCGGATCCAGAGGATGCCCTCCGGGTCCAGGCCGTTGACCGGCTCGTCGAACATGACGATCTCCGGGTCGCCGAGCAGCGCGGAGGCGATGCCCAGGCGCTGTCCCATGCCGAGCGAGAAGCCGCGGGCCCGCTTGCGGGCGACCGGGGTGAGGCCGACCAGGGCGAGCACCTCGTCCACCCGGCGGGTCGGGATGCGGTTGCTCTGGGCGAGCCAGAGCAGGTGGTCGCGGGCGGTACGGCCGGGGTGGACGGCCTTGGCCTCCAGCAGTGCGCCGATGTACTTGAGCGGCTCGCTGAGCTGCCCGTAGCGCTTGCCGTCGATGGTGACCCGGCCGCTGGTGGGGCGGTCGAGGTCGAGGATCATGCGCATGGTGGTGGACTTGCCGGCGCCGTTCGGACCGAGGAATCCGGTCACCACCCCCTGCGGGACCTGGAAGCCGAGCCGGTCCACGGCGAGGGTCTTGCCGTAACGTTTCGTCAGGTCGTGCAACTCGATCATTCGCGCTCCCTTACTCTCCGTCAGGCTAGGACAAAGCGGATATCGCGGCCCGCTGAGTGGGCCCGCCGGGCGTGCCGGAATACGGTGGGCCCATGACCCAGCTCCCCTCCGCCCTGTCGGTCCGCGAGAGCGGTACCGGAACACCGATCGTGCTGCTGCACGCCTTCCCGCTGAACGCCTCGATGTGGTCCGCCCAACTGGACGCGCTGCCCGGACTGACCGGCGACGAGGCCCGGGTGCTCGCCCCGGACCAGCGCGGTTTCGGCGGCACCGAGCTGGGGGCCGACGAGCCCTCGCTGGACCTGGTCGCCGACGACCTCGCGCTGCTGCTGGACGCGGCCGGGATCGGGCGAGCGGTGGTCGGCGGGCTCTCCATGGGCGGCTACGTGGCGCTGGCCTTCGCCCGCCGCCACCCGGACCGGCTGGCCGGCCTGCTACTCGCCAACACCCGCGCCACCGCCGACACCGACGCGGTGCGGGCCAACCGGGAGCGGATCGCCGCCGCCGTCACCGCCCGGGACAGCGTCCGGCTGCTGCTCGACGAGCAGGTCGCGGCCGGGCAGCTCGGGCCGGACTCCGGTCATCTGCTGGACCGGGTGCAGGCACTGGTCGCGGCCGCGCCGCCGGCCGCCGTCGCCTGGGCCCAGCGCGCCATGGCGGTCCGGCCGGACGCACTGGACGTCCTGGCCGGGTTGCGGGTGCCGGTCGCGGTCGTCGCGGGCGCGCAGGACCCCCTGGTGGCGCCGGAGGAGGCCGAGCTGATGGTCCGGGCCCGGCCGGACGCCGAACTGACCGTCATCCCCGGGGTGGGCCACCTGAGCGCCCTGGAGGCGCCGGAGGCGTTCGACACCGCCGTCCGCGACCTGCTGGCCCGGGTGGCGGCCGGATGAGGGAGGACGCGACCGGCTGGGACTTCTCGGCGCTGGAGGTGACCGGGCGGATGCCCGTGACCAACCGCGGCGAGGGACTGGTCGAACTGACCCTGGAGCCGCTCGGCGAGGACTACTGGCTGCGCCCTGGGGAGACCTTCATCGTCACCTCGTACGGCGACCACGGATCCGGCCACCCGTTCGAGGTGCAGTACTGGCCCGACTCGGTGTCGGTCTGGTGCACCTCGTGGTTCGGCACCGTCTCGGACGACGAGGGCAACCAGCTCAGCAGCGGGCACCAGCGGCCCGACGGGGCCTATCCGCGGTGATGCCCACTCATCCGAGATGATGACGGCGGAAAAGACGGCAGGCCCTCACCCGGGCGGGTGAGGGCCTGCCGGCGTCGGCGTCAGCGCGACTGCTGGGCGGGCACGCCCATGGTGTCGTCGCCCGGCAGCGAGGCGGCGGCCACGGCCGCGCCGGTCAGCGTCGCCAGCATCTCGCGGACGTTGGTCAGCTGGGCGTTGATGCTGTCGCGGCGGTTGGTGAGCGCCGCCAGCTCGCGCTCGGATTCGCTGCGGATCCGGTCCGCCTTGGCGTTGGCGTCCGCCACGATGTCCTCGGACTGGCGCTGGGCCGTCTCGACGGTCTGACGGGCGCGGCGCTCGGCGTCGGTGCGCAGCTTCTCGGCCTCCAGGCGCAGCTGCTCGGCCCGGTGCTCGATCTCGGCCAGACGCTTCTCGGCCTTGGCCTGACGGGCGGCCAGGTCGCGCTCGGACTGCTCGCGACGCTTGGCCAGGTTGGTCTCGAACTCCAGTGCGGCCTGGGCGGCCTTGGTGCGGGTCTCCTCGAAGAGGGCGTCCGCCTCCTCGCGCTTGTTCTGGGCGTCCTTGTTGGCCTCGGCGCGCAGCTGGGCGCTGTCGCTCTTGGCCTTGTCGACGATCCGCAGACCCTCGTCCTCCGCCTTGGCCTTGCGGTCCTTGGCGTAGTTCTCGGCCTCGGTGCGGACCTGCTGGGCGGCGGCCTCGGCGAGCTCACGGTGCTGCTCGGAAGCGCGGTGCGCCTCGTCGCGCAGGTCCTTGGCCTCCTCCTCGGCGAGTCGCAGGATCTTCTCGACCCGGGCGCCGAGACCGGCGTAGGAGGGCTCCGCCTCGGTGACCGCGGCCTGCGCGGTCTGGGTCTCCAGGTGGAGCTCCTCGATGCGCTTCTCCAGCGCACTGATCCGGGTCAGGGCACTGTCACGGTCGGCCACCAGCTTGGTGATCCGCTCGTCGACCTGGGCGCGCTCGTACCCACGGCGCACCAG
The DNA here is from genome assembly GCF_044744365.1 of Kitasatospora sp. NPDC087314. Lineage (NCBI taxonomy): Bacteria > Bacillati > Actinomycetota > Actinomycetes > Kitasatosporales > Streptomycetaceae > Kitasatospora > Kitasatospora sp. NPDC087314. The sequence goes on along the minus strand of NZ_JBIUYE010000007.1, from coordinate 118,196 downwards.
GTCGAAGCCGTGAGGGGAGTGACTGTCGCTCATGGGGTTCTGGGCTTCCTGTCGTCAAACCGCTGAGGTGGTTGGGGGAATCCTGACACGGTACCGGAGTGTCGACGGCGAGATGCCGTTGTCCCGCGGACAATGTCCGCTCAATCGGGTGGTGCGTTCTTGGAACGATTGCCGCCCGACCGGGGGGAGCCAATTCCGGCACCCGCCTTGGCGCCCCCGTCCTTCTTGGTGTTGCTTCCCCCGTTGGCCTGGACCACCGGTGACGGTGCCTCGAACGCCTCCAGCGCGGACAGCACGTCCTGGACCCTGGAGATCTCGGTGTTGATGTCCTTGCGACGGCGCACCAGCTCGTCCAGCTCGCGCCGGCCCTCGTCGGTGACCCGCTTCGCCTCGGCCTGCGCCTCGGTGAGCAGCCGTTCGGCCTCCGCCTTCGCCAGCTCGACCTGCTCGTCCGCGCCGCGGTCGGCGTCCCGAAGCCGCTTCTCCGCCTCGGTGGCGGCGCTCTCCAGCCGCTCCTCGGCCTCGGCCTCGGCCGACTGCAGCTTGGCCTCGGCCTTGACGATCAGCGCCTCGGCGCGGTCGGTGGAGTCGGCGAGCTTGGTCTCCGCCTCCTTCAGCAGGCCCTCGGCCTTGCGGACGGCCGAGATCCGGACCTTGCTGGCCTCCGCGGACGCCTCCGAGGTGAGCTCGCCCGCGCGCTCCTCGGCGGCCGCGACCAGGGCCGCCGCGCGCTCCTCGGCCTCGGCGACGGTGGCCACCGCCTGCTCCTCGGCCTCGGTCAGCTGCTCCTGAGCGGCCGTCACCAGCGCGTCGACCCGCTCGCCGGCCGACTTCATGGCCGCCGCGTTCTCCTTGCGGGCGCGCTCGTGCAGCGCCTCCACCTCGGCGTCGGTGCGCTCGCGCAGCTCCTCGGCGCGCTCGCGGATCGCGGTGGCGTCCCGGCGGGCCTCGGCGAGCAGCGTGTCGGCGTCGGACCGGCCCTTCTCCACCTCGGCCTGGCCGGCCGCCTCGCCGGCGGCGACCAGCCGGTCGGCCTCCTTGCGGGCGGCGGCGACCATCGCGTCCGCCTGCTCCTCGGCGGCGGCGGTGGTGGCCAGCGCGGTGGTCTGGGCGTCCTCGCCGAGCGCCTCGGCGTCCGCGAACGCCTTCTCCAGGACGGAGTTGGCCTGCTCGCGGGTGGCCCGGTCGAACTGCTCGGCGGCCTCCCGGGTCTCCGCGTCGTACGCGTCGGCGCGGCCGTGGGTGGCGGCGTCGTACTCGTCGGCGAGGGTGCGGGTGGCGAGCGCGTACTCCTCGGCCTCGGTGCGCAGGGCCGCGGCCAGCTCCTCGGCGTCGGCGACCAGGGCGGCCGAGCGCTCGTCGGCGGCGGCCATCGTCCGCACGGCCTGGGCCTCGGCGTCCGCGCGCAGTTGCTCGGCGTTCTCCCGGGCCGCGCGCAGCACGGCGTCGGCCTCCGCCCGCAGGTGCTCGTCGTAGGCCTGGGCCTCGGCGCGCTGCCGGCCCAGCTCGGCCTCGTGGGCCTCGCGCTCGGCGGCCAGCTCCAGTTCGGTCCGCTCGCGCAGGGCGGTGGTCTCGGCGTCGGTGCGGGCGCGCAGTTCGGCGGTCTCGTGGTCGGCGAGTTCGCGCTGCTGGGTGGTTTCGCGGTCGGCGAGTTCGCGCTGTTCGGCGGTCTCGTGGTCGGCGAGGGCCCGCTGCTCGGCGGTCTCCCGCTCGGCCAGCTCGCGCAGTTCGGCGGCGGCCTGCTCGGTCCGGTCGAGGAGCTCGGCGGCCTCCCGCTCGACGGCGGCCCGCCGCTCGGCGATCTGCTCGGCGGCGGCCTCGTGCATGCCGGCCACCGACTGGCGGACCTCGGCGGCCTCCTCCTCGGCGGCCGTGACCAGGGCGGCGCCCTCGGCCCCGGCGGCGGCGACCAGTTCCTCGCCGTCGATCCGGGCCTGCTCCAGGACGGCGGCGGCCTCGGCGCGGATGCCGTCGGCGGTGGCGCGAGCCTCGGACAGCTCGCGACCGGCCTCGGCACGGACCGTCTCGGCCTGCTCGGAGGCCAGCGCCAGGTCGGCGGCGGCCTTCTCCCGGACGGCCTTGGCGTCCCGGGCGGCCTCGGCCTGACGCTGCTCGGCGGCGCTCCGGGCGCTCTCCAGCAGGTCCTCGGCCTCGGCGCGCTGGGCGGTGGTCTCGGCGGCGGTGCGCTCGGCCAGTTCGGCGGCGGCCTGCTCGGCCTCGGCGCGGACGTCGGCGGCGTACGCCTCGGCGGCCGTGCGCTGCTCGGTGGTCTCGCGCTCGGCGAGTTCGCGCAGTTCGGTGGTCTCGTGGTCGGCCAGCTCGCGCTGCTCGGCGGTCTCGCGGTCGGCGAGGGCGCGCAGTTCGGTGGTCTCGTGGTCGGCCAGCTCGCGCTGCTCGGCGGTCTCGCGGTCGGCGAGGGCGCGCAGTTCGGCGGCGGCCTGTTCGGCCTCGGCGCGCTGGGCGGTGGTCTCGGCGGTGGTGCGCTCGGCCAGTTCGGTGGCGGTCCGCTCGGCCTGCTCGTGGGTGGCCTGGGCGGCGGCCAGGAGCTCGGCGGTCTCCTCGCGCTCGCGGCGCAGGCCGGCGGCGGCCTCCTCGTGCTCGCGCCGGCTCTCCTCGCGCAGCGCGTTCGCGGCGGCCTCGGCCTCGCCCCGGGTACGGGCGGCCTCGGCGTCGGCCTCGGTGCGGACGCGCTCGGCGTCGGCCACCGCGGCGTCCCGGACGGCGTTCGCCTCGGCCTGCGCGTCGGCGGTGACGGCGGCCGCGGCGGCGCTCGCCTCGGACCGGACCCGCTGGTCGAACTCGGCCGCGTCCCGGCGGAGTTCGGCGGTCTCGCGCTCGGCGGCGGCGCGGTTCTCGGCGGCCGCGGCCTTGGCGGCGGCGAGGGCGTCCTGGCCCTGCTGCTCGGCGGCGGCGGTGGTCTTCCCGGCCTCGGCGCGGGCCCGGGCCAGGGTCTGCTCGGCCCGGCCCTGGGTCTCGGCGGCCTGCTCGTGGGCCTGCGCGCGCAGCCGCTCGATCTCCCCGGCCGCGCCGGCGCGCAGCTCGTCCGCGTCGGCCTTGGCCCTGGTGAGCAGCTCCTCGGCGTTCTTCGCCGACTCCTCGATCTGCACGACGGCCTGGCGGCGGGCCTCGCCGCGGACCCGGTCGGCCTCGGCGGCGGCCTGGGCGCGAAGTTCCTCGGCCTCGGCCCGCAGCCGGGCCGCCTCGTCCTGCATCTGCTCGATCCGCTCGCGGATCGCGGCGGCGTCGTCGAGGGCGGCGTTCTGGGCCTGCTCGACGGCGGCCTGGGCCTGCTCGCGCAGGCGCTGGGCCTCGGCGGCGGCCTCGGTGCGGATCCGCTCGGCCTCGGTGGCGGCCTCGGCACGGGCGGTCTCGGCGTCCTGGTTGGCCCGGCCGAGTACCTCCTCGGCGGTCTTGGCGGCCTTGGCGAGGTGGACGGTGGCGTCCTTGGCGCCGGTCGCCCGGCCCTCCTCCTCGGCCGCGTGGCGCAGCCGCTGGGCCTCGGCCTCGGCGTGGGCGCGCAGCTCGGCGACGTCCCGTTCGGCCTGGGCGCGCAGTTCGGCGATCGCGGCCTCGGCCTCGGCGCGCAGTTCGCCGGCCACCGACTCGGCGGTGGCCCGCAGCCGTTCGCTCTCCTCGGCGGCGGCGGCCTTGGCGGCCTCCGCCTCGGCCTGCTTGGTGGTGGCCTCGGCGCGGATGGCCTCGGCCTCCTTGGTGGCCTGGGCGACCATCCGGGCGACCTCGGCGCGGGCGGTCTGCGAGCGCTGCTCGTTGGCGGCCTCGCCGTCGGCGACCTTGCGCTCGGCGGCCGCCTCGGCGTCGGCCTGGAGCTGTTCGGCGGCCTGCTCCGCCTGGGCGCGCAGTTCGGCGGACTCGCGGCGGGTGCGCTCGGCCTCGGCGATCGCCTCGGCGCGCAGCCGCTCTATCTCGGCCTGGGCGTGGGCGAGCTGCTGCTCGGCCCGGCTCTGCTCGGCGGCGGACTGTTCCTTGAGCCGGTCGATCTCGGCCTTCGCGGCGGCGAGCTGCTGCTCGGCGGCAGCGTGCGCGGCGGCGAGCTGCTGCTGGGCCTCGCCGCGGGCGGCACCGACCTCGGCGGCGGCCTGGGCGCCGGCCTGCTGGGCGTGCTCGGAGGCGGCGCGCAGCAGGCGCTCGGCGTCGCTCTGGGCCCGCTGGAGGGCGGCCTCGGCGGCGGCCTGGGCCTCGCCGCGGGCGGCGTCGACGTCGGCGGCGGTCTGGGCGCGGGCCTGGTCGGAGAGCGCGACGGCCTCGGCCCGGGCGGCGGCGACCATCCGCTCGGCCTCGGCGCGGGCCTCCTGGAGCAGCCGCTGGGCCTCCTGCTCGGAGCCGGCCCGGGTCTGTTCGGCCCAGCCGTTGACGTGCTGCTCGGCGGTGCGGCGCAGCTCGGCGAGCTCGTCCTCCAGCTGGCGGCGGCGGGCGGTGAGCTCGGCCTCCAGTCGGGCGGTGCGCTCGGCGGCCTCGGCCATGATCCGCTGGGTGGCGGCCTGGGAGTCGCGCAGCTGGCGCTCGGCGTCGGCGCGCAGCTGCTGGGCCTGCATCTCGGCAGTGCGGAGCATCTGCTCGGCCTGGCCGGAGACGGCGTCGAAGGCGCGCGGCTGGGCGAGCATGCGGCGGGACTCGTGCAGCTTGGCCCGGAGCACCTCCACCTGGTAGGCGAGGTCCTCGGCATGCTCGACTGCCTTGTCCCGCTCCTTTCGAGTCCGACCCATCTCGGCCTCGAACTGGGAGAGGTGATCGTCAACCTCGTAGCGGTCGTTGCCCCGCACTCCGCGGTCCCATCCATCTCCTGGTCGCGTCCTCGACCCGGCCGGTCCAGGGCCCCCGTTGTCCGGGTGCCGGTCCGACTGGCTCCTTGCATCCGCAGCCGGTGGACGGCCCTCCGGTCATGCCGGGGCCGCACTCCGCGGTGGTCGGAGCCCTGGGCGCGGAAGCGCGGTGATCCCGCGTTCCCTCGTCCGGGTGGACTCCTGGGCGAACTCTTGCCTTGTGGAGAATGGTGACAGATCCGTGTTGCGACTGTTCAGCCGTGCCCGCGTACTGGACTCCCCTGCGACGGGCCGGCCACCGCAGGGCGGACGGGCCTGTCATCGGCCGTGCCCGTCGCCTCCGTCCCCCGGAGCCTTCGCGCACCTGGGCATTGTAGTGGGAGCGCACTGCGGGGGAATGGCCGCGTGGGGGTTTTCCGACTGTCCGACGAGGTTACTGACGGGTCATGACCGGCGGGACGGGGGTGCCGCCCGGGTGGACGGCACCCGTCGGCTCAGTGGGCGGCGTGCTCGTCGGGCCCGGCGGAGGTCACCAACTCGGTCAGCACACCACCGCAGTCCTTGGGGTGCAGGAAGGTGATCCGCGAGCCCATCGAGCCGATCCGCGGCTCGTCGTAGAGGACCCGCACGCCCTTGGCCCGGACGGCCTCGGCGTCGCCGTCGACGTCGGCGGTGCCGAAGGCGATGTGGTGCACGCCCTCGCCGTTCTTCTCCAGCCACTTGGCGACGGTCGAGTCGGGCCGGGTGGGCTCCAGCAGCTGGAGGTAGGAGGCGCCGCCGTCGCCGGTGTCGTTGATCTTGAGCATGGCCTCGCGGACGCCCTGCTCCTCGTTGACCTCGGTGTGGAACACCTCGAAGCCGTAGGTGGCGCGGTAGAACTCGACCGTCTTGTCGAGGTCTCGGCAGGCGATGCCGATGTGGTCGATACGGGTCAGCACGGCGACCTCCGGGAGGCGGGTTGGCGACGTCGGGAACCAGGTGACACCAGTGCAGCGCATCGCTCTCGACCGGCGCCACCGCCGGACGTGCGAGTCTGCTCACACGCAGGGGTTTCACCCGGGCCGCGTTGACACGGTGTTGACTGGAGGGTGCCAGTGCGCTCGATCACACCGTCGCTCCGGTGACGGGCGGGTAACGGGTCAGTACATTGAGCGCATCCTCACCTGGCCACGACGTGCGAAGGGGCTCGTCCCATGACCAACACCACCTCTGTGATCGTTGCCGGTGCGCGGACCCCGATGGGCCGCCTGCTCGGCTCCCTCAAGGGCTTCTCGGGTGCCGACCTCGGCGGCTTCGCGATCAAGGCCGCACTGGAACGGGCCGGCGTCACGGGTGACCAGGTCCAGTACGTGATCATGGGCCAGGTGCTGCAGGCCGGCGCCGGGCAGATCCCGGCCCGCCAGGCCGCCGTCAAGGCCGGCATCCCGATGAACGTCCCGGCGCTCACCATCAACAAGGTGTGCCTCTCCGGCCTGGACGCCATCGCGCTGGCCGACCAGCTGATCCGGGCCGGTGAGTTCGACATCGTGGTGGCCGGCGGCCAGGAGTCGATGACCAACGCCCCGCACCTGCTGCCGAAGTCCCGCGAGGGCTACAAGTACGGCGCGGTCGAGCTGCTCGACGCGATGGCCCACGACGGCCTCACCGACGCCTACGAGAACATCCCGATGGGCGAGTCGACCGAGAAGCACAACACCCGCCTGGGCATCGCCCGCGAGGTGCAGGACGAGATCGCCGCGGCCTCCCACCAGCGGGCCGCCAAGGCGCAGGCCGACGGCGTCTTCGACGCCGAGATCACCCCGGTCGCGATCCCGCAGCGCAAGGGCGAGCCGGTGCTGTTCGGCCAGGACGAGGGCATCCGCGCGGACACCACCGTCGAGGGCCTGGCCCGGCTGCGCCCGGCGTTCGCCAAGGACGGCACGATCACCGCCGGCACCTCCTCGCAGATCTCCGACGGCGCCGCCGCGGTGGTCGTGATGAGCAAGGCCAAGGCCGAGGAGCTGGGCCTGAGCTGGATCGCCGAGATCGGCGCGCACGGCAACGTGGCGGGTCCGGACAACTCGCTGCAGTCGCAGCCGTCCAACGCGATCCGGCACGCGCTGGCCAAGGAGGGCCTGGAGGTCTCCGACCTCGACCTGATCGAGATCAACGAGGCGTTCGCGGCCGTCGCCTACCAGTCGACCAAGGACCTGGGCGTCTCCTCGGACATCGTCAACGTCAACGGCGGCGCGATCGCGCTCGGTCACCCGATCGGCATGTCCGGCGCCCGCGTGGTGCTGCACCTGGCACTGGAGCTCCAGCGGCGCGGCGGCGGTGTCGGCGCGGCCGCGCTGTGCGGCGGCGGCGGCCAGGGCGACGCGCTGATCGTGCGCGTCCCGAAGGCCTGATCAGCTGATCTGATCTTCGGGGCTGCGGACCGCCACAAGCGGTCCGCAGCCCCTTCGGCATCCCTAGGAGCTCCCGATGATCGATGTCGCCACGCTGGTCGAACAGGCCCGGGCGGGCCGGCCGCGGGCGGTCGCCCGGCTGATCACGCTGGTCGAGAACGCGGCCCCGCAGTTGCGCGAGGCGATGGCCGCGCTCGCGCCGTACACCGGTCAGGCCTACACGGTGGGCCTGACCGGTTCGCCCGGGGTCGGCAAGTCCACCTCCACCTCGGCGCTGGTCTCCGCCTACCGGCGGCTCGGCAAGCGGGTCGGGGTCCTGGCGGTCGACCCGTCCTCGCCGTTCTCCGGCGGCGCGCTGCTCGGCGACCGGGTCCGGATGCAGGACCACGCCACGGACCCCGAGGTGTTCATCCGCTCGATGGCCACCCGTGGCCACCTCGGCGGGCTGTCCTGGACGGCGCCGCAGGCGCTGCGGGTGCTGGACGCGGCCGGCTGCGAGGTGATCCTGGTCGAGACCGTCGGGGTGGGCCAGTCGGAGGTGGAGATCGCCGCCCAGGCCGACACCACCGTGGTGCTGCTCGCCCCCGGGATGGGCGACGGCATCCAGGCCGCCAAGGCCGGGATCCTGGAGATCGGCGACGTCTTCGTGGTCAACAAGGCCGACCGGGACGGCGCCGACGCCACCGCCCGGGAGCTCAACCACATGCTCGGGCTCGGCGAGGCCCGGGACGCGGGGGACTGGCGCCCGCCGATCGTCAAGACCGTCGCCGCCCGCGGCGAGGGCGTGGACGAGGTGGTCGAGGCGCTGGAGAAGCACCGCGCCTGGCTGGAGGAGCACGGCGAGCTGGCGGTGCGCCGCCGCCGCCGGGCCTCCGACGAGATCGAGGCGATCGCGCTGGCCGAACTGCGCACCCGGATCGGCGACCTGCGCGGGGACCGGCACCTGGCCGGCCTGGCCGAGCGGGTGGTGGCGGGCGAGTTGGACCCGTACGGCGCCGCCGACGAGCTGGTGGCCGGGCTCACCCGGGGCTGACGGCGGTACGGGAAGGGTGGGCCGGTCCCGGGACCGGCCCACCCTTCCCGTACGTCGGTCGGATCGCGCCGTCGGTCAGGAGCGACCGCGAAGCCCCCGCAGGTGCTCGGCGACCGGGGCCAGCGCCTCGTACATGGCGTCCAGCTGCTCGGGGGTGAAGCGGTCGATGAAGTGCGACCGGACGCTGCGCACATGGTCGGGGGCGACCCGCTGCATGGTCTCCCAGCCCTGCTCGGTGAGGTGGGCGTAGAGGCCGCGGCGGTCGCCCGGGCACTCCTGGCGCAGCACCAGTCCGGCGTTCTCCATCCGGGTGATCTGGTGCGAGAGCCGGCTCTTGGACTGCAGGGTGGCGGTCGCGAGGTCGGTCATCCGCATCCGGCGGTCGGGGGCCTCGGAGAGGACGACCAGGATCTCGTAGTCGTTGATCGCCAGGTTGTGCGGCTGGAGTTCGCGGCTGAGCTGGTAGTCCAGCAGCTTGGCGACCTCCAGATGGGCGCGCCACATCCGCTGCTCCCTGGCGGTCAGCCAGGGAGTCTCCTCCTCGGGCTGCGACGGAGGGGTGTCCGCAGTGTCGATCGTGTGCGTATCCATGCGGCCCAGCATACCGCATTTAGTTCAATCTTGTACAAGTTTACAGGCCGAAACGCCGTCCCAGATCGCCCAGGTTACCGAGGCCCGGCACGTTGAGGTTGCCCCCGCCGTGGCCGGACGCCGCCGGCTGGGACGGCACCCCGCCCACCGGGACGCCCGCCTCGGCGTCCACCTGGCCGACCGACCGCTCCGCCATCAGCTTCTCGCTGGACTGCAGCAGCACCTGGCCGGCGCCGATGAACTCGAACTGGTGCTCCTCGCCGGAGGCGCCGCCCAGCCCGGTCAGCCGCCGGATGCCGCCGATCAGCCCGTGCATGTAGTCGTGGTCGTAGTGGTGGCACGGCGCCGGGCAGTCCGCCCACCCGACCAGCGCCTGCGGGTCCACCCGGATCGGCGGCTCGACGAAGTGCACCGGCCCGTTGGAGGCGGCGACGAACTTCCCGGTGCCGATCAGGGTCAGGAAGCCCGGGATGATCGACTGCTTGAGCCGCAGCGACGGGTCGAAGGCCAGCAGGTTGCCCGAGCGGACGGTCAGGTTGCCCTCGTCCAGGTCGTAGGAGTTGAGGTCGAAGGCGCGGTCGGCCAGCAGCAGCTTGCCGCGGCCCTGCGCGACCACCCAGTCCGCCGCGTGCATCGGCGAGTTGAAGTGCTGGCCGATCATCCGGTCGAGCACGCCGGCGCCGACGCCCTTGAAGGTGATGTCGCCGTAGTAGGCGACCATCTTGCCCTTCTGCAGGAAGTACGAGCCGTTCAGGTCGACCGAGAAGGCGTAGGGGTTGACGTTGTCGTTCACCGGCAGGCTGAACGCGTCGTACACCACCGGGCCGGAGCCGCCGTGGGCGCTCGGCAGCGGGGCCTGCGGGCCGCCGAACTGCTCCTGGGCGTAGGACTGTTGAGGCTGCTGCGGGGGAGGCGGCGGCGGGTAGCCGCCCTGCTGCGGGTAGCCCTGCGCGGGGGGCGGGTAGCCCTGACCGGGCTGCGGCCCGTAGCCCGGCGGCGGGGGCGCGGCGAAGCCGGGCTGGGTCGGCTGGTCGTACGGCGACTGCCCGTACGGCGGCTGCGGCGGGTAGGACATCAGAGCTTCTCCTCGCTCGCCTGGACGTACACCGCACCCTGCCCGGACAGCTCCAGCTGGAACGCCTCGCCGGAACCGCGGCCGATCATGTCGCGCCAACCCAGCGCCGTGGACAGCTTGTTCTGCACCTGGCCGCGGTGCGCCACGTACGCCTGCGGGTCGACGTGCACCGACTGACCCGGGACGATCGGCAGCTCGAAGACGCCGCCGTGCGCCATCACCGCGACCGCCCCCTGGCCCTCCAGCTTGGTGGTGAACAGGCCCTGCCCGGTGACCTGGCCGCGGACCATGCCCATCACCCCGCCCTGCGAGCCCATGAACATGGTGGACTGGCGCAGCGTGCCCTCGAAGGCCAGCAGCCGGTCCGCCTCGACGTACAGGGTGTCGCCGACCAGGTCGATCACGTGCACGTGGTGGCCGCCGTGGCCGAACATCACCCGGCCCTGGCCCTCGACGGTCATCAGCGGGGTGTCCTCGTTGGCCACCCGGCGGCCGATCATCGACATCACGCCGCCCTGCCCGCCGGTGATGTTCGGCGTGAAGCGGACGTCGCCGGTGTACGCGAGCATCGCGCCGCGCTGGCTGAACAGCCGCTGACCGGGCACCAGCAGGGCCTCGACCATCTTGCCGTTGATCTTCGTGAAGCCCATCAGACGTCGCCCCCGATGGTGACCTTCTCCGACGGCTGCACGTACACCAGCCCCTCCCCGGTGAACTCCACCTGGACGGCCTCGCCGCCGCCCTCGCCGATCACCGTGGTCCAGCCCGCGCCGGACTTCAGGCTGCGGTGCAGGCTGCCGGTGTGTGCCACGTAGGCGCCCGGGTCCACCCGCAGCGGCTGGCTCTTGTCGACCCGCAGGATGATCGCGGGCCCGTTCGAGGTGACGGCGGCCCAGCCGTGGCCCTCCACCTTGGTGGTGAACAGGCCGTTGCCGGAGGACATCCCGTTGAGTCCGGTGAAGGTGGTGCCGGTGCGCAGCGAGCCCTCGGTGCACAGCAGGTTGTCCGCCTCGACGAACAGCGTCTCGCCGTTCAGCCTGACCAGGTTGATCTCGGTGGCCTTGTCGGCGAAGTAGCAGGTGCCCTGTCCCTTCACCTCCATGACGGTCATCTGCTCGCCGGTCAGCCGGCGGGCGACCATGCCGCGCAGGCCGTCCCCGCCGCCGGTCAGCTTCTTGAAGCTCATCTGGCCGGTGTAGGCGACCATCGAGCCGTGTCTGGCCTTGACGGCCTCACCGGCCAACTCGACCGCGAGTACCCGGGATCCCTGGAGTCTGAACTGTGCCACGCCCGCAATCTAGCGGGAGCGGCCGTGGCCGGGCGAGGGGGTGGGGACGAACTGGTACGGGTCTGCGACAAACGCGCCGGTCACGCCCGCGCGTGCGCCCCCCGAGCGGCGTGCGGGACGGCGCCGGCCGCCTCCTCGACCTCCAGCAGCGAGGCCGAGTGGCGTTCCGCCTCGAAGGCCACCACGCCGCCGCGCAGGCCGAACAGCCGCTTGGAGAGCATGATCCACAGGACGGCGGCGATGTTCAGCACCAGCGTGCCGATCTTCACCGCGCTGACGTGGTGGCTCAGTTCGTATCCCTCCAGCGGCAGGAAGGCGGCGGTGGCGACCACGGTCAGGTACTCGGCCCAGCGCTTGCCGATCCAGAGGCCGACCGCCTCGACGATCTCGATCAGCGCGTAGGCCAGCAGCGCGCCCGCGACGATCAGCAGGGTGCTCTTCTTGTAGTCGAAGGTCTTGCGGATGGTGTCGACGATCGGCGAGTGTTCGAGGTCCCAGTGGAAGTGGTCGGTGACCGGCCGGAAGACCGAGAGGTTCTCGTCGAAGACCCGGTGCACGGCGTCCTGGCTGTTGGAGAACTTCCAGACGGCCCAGGCCACGATGATGATCAGCAGGCCGCGCAGCACCCGCTCGATCGCGAGGAAGCGCAGGATGAAGAGGTCCCGCAGCGCCTTGCCGCGCGGCACCAGCGGGGCGTCCTGCGCCGGGCCGGAGCCGTGCGGGGCGCCGAGCGCGAAGTCGCCGCAGCGCAGGCAGCGCCAGGCGTCGCCGAGCGCGGTCGCGGCGTGCAGCCGGGCGGCCAGCTCGGCCTCGGTCGGCGCGTAGGTGATGTGGCCGCGCTTGGCGCAGGTCCTTCGGTCCCAGTCCCGCTTGAACATGTGTGGCTACCCCCGGTCGTCCGACGTCTGCGGCGCCCGGTTCGATGGACGCGCGGGCAGCAGGATAGGGGCAGCGGGTGGCGGGTCGCCGCGTCCGGCCGGGTTCTGGCGCACGGCTGTGACATCGGGCACGGTGCCCACCCCGGCCGGGGGTTCGGACGTGTGCTCGGTGATAATGGCCGGAAGGCTTGTGAGTCGCTTCACAAGCAGGTACGCCTCCGACCCCCGTATTGAGGTACCCATCGTGAACAGCAGCGCCGTCCACCGCCTGCGCCTGGTCTCCGGCCCCGAAGGGGTCTCGTTCATCCTGCTGCTGATCTGCTCCGTGCTGAAGCGGACCACGTCCTTCGACGGCGTCCCGGTGATGGGCATGATCCACGGGATCCTGTTCATCCTGTACGTCGTCTTCTGGATCCAGGCCTGGCAGGCGCAGAGGTGGGACGCCAAGCGCGGTGTCCTGCTGTTCGTCCTCTCGGTGCTGCCCACCGGCGGGTTCTTCGCCGAGCGGATGCTCGGCAAGGAGGAGCGCGGCGAGCTGAAGCCGGCCACCGCCTGAGCGGACACCCCTCCACGCGACGGTCGACAGGCTGCCGCGGCCTCCTCTCCCAAAGGGCCGCGGCAGCCTGTCGCCGGTTTTACCGGGGGTGGCTGGTCGGTGCCGACAGGCCCTAGTTGACGCTGACCCCGCTCCAGGCCGCGGCCACCGCCTTGTACTCGGCGCTGGTGGCGCCGTACAGGTCGGTCGCGGCCTTCAGGGTCGCCGTGCGGGCGCCCGCGTAGTTGGTGGTCGAGGTGAAGTAGACGGTCAGCGCGCGGTACCAGATCGCGGCGGCCTTGGTCCGGCCGATGCCGGTCACGGTCGAGCCGTTGGAGGTCGGGCTGTTGTAGCTGACCCCGTTGATCACCTTGGCGCCGCTGCCCTCGGCGAGCAGGAAGAAGAAGTGGTTGGCGATGCCCGAGGAGTAGTGGACGTCCAGGTTGCCGACGCCGGAGTACCAGGCGTCCGCGGACCTGCCGTCCTTGGAGGGCTTGTCCATGTAGCGCAGCGGGGTGCCGTTGCCGTTGATGTTGAGCTTCTCGCCGATCAGGTAGTCCGGCGGGTCGGCGGGCAGGTTGGCCGACCACTCGACCATGGTGCCGAAGATGTCCGAGGTGGCCTCGTTGAGGCCGCCGGACTCGCCGGAGTAGTTCAGGCCGCCGGTGGCGGAGGTGACGCCGTGGGTCATCTCGTGGCCGGAGACGTCGATCGCGGTCAGCGGGTTGGTGTTGCCGGAGCCGTCCCCGTACGTCATGCAGAAGCAGGAGTCGTTCCAGAACGCGTTGACGTAGTTGGAGCCGTAGTGGACGCGGCTCGTGGCGCCGACGCCGTTGTTCTTGATGCCGTTGCGGCCGAAGGTGTTCTTGTAGTAGTCCCAGGTCGCGGCGGCGCCGAACTGGGCGTCCACGGCGGCGGACTGGCGGTTGGAGGCCAGGCCGTTGCCCCAGGAGTTGGTGGTGCTGGTGAAGAGCGTGCCGTTGCCGGAGGTGGCGCCCTTGAGGTCGGTGGTGGACTGGTTGCCCCGGGAGGCGTCCTTCAGCGAGTAGGTCGAGCCGCTCTGGGTGGTGGTCAGCGGGACGGTGCCGACGTTGACGCCCTTGCCGGTGCCGGCCGCGGTCTGGAACTCCTCGTGGGTGGAGAGCACCGCGCCGGTGGCGGCGTCGGTGACCACCTGCTGGCTGCTCGGGGTGCCGTCGGCCCGCTCGCCGCGGACCACCGTGCGGTGGGCCAGTCGCGGAGTGCCGTCGGCCGCCCACACCACCAGCTCGGCCGCGCCCGCGCCGTCGACCCGGCTGAGCGCCGACTCGTCCTGGTCGACGGCTATCCCGACGGTCGCCCGCACCGCGGCGGTGGCGCGCTCGGCGGCCTGCCCGGCGGCCAGGCCCGGGGCCAGGCTCGGCAGCGACAACCGGCCGTCGAAGGCCCGGTCGACCGAGCTCACCGAGCCGTCGGCGCGCTGGTGGACGACCAGGTCGCCGCCGAGCACCGGGAGGTCGGCGTAGGTGCGCTCGTAGCGCAGGTGGCGTGCGCCGTCGGCGTCCGCGACGACGTCCTTGACCACCAGCCGCTCCTGGCCGCCGAGGGACAGGGCCTGCGCGACCGGGGTGCTCTGCCCGGCGGCCAGCGCGAGCAGCGCCGCGCGCTGCTGCTCCGGGGCCGGGGCGGCGGCCTGGGCGGCGGGGACGACGGCGATCTGGATCACGCCGGCGAGCAGGGCGGTGGCGGAGAGTACGGCGCCGGCTGTCAGCTTTCGCTTCACGTACGGGGTTCCTTCCACGAAACCGCGTGTGCGCGCGGTTGCGCCGCGTACCGGGGCACCGGGGGTGGCGCCGTAGGGGCGGTAGGGCGCGGACGTGCTGCTCCCGTGCAGCCACTGACGGTCCGTCGACGGGTGGGGGTGACGGAGCGTCGGACGGGGCTTGGTCAGAAGCATGACAATCGATGACAGGAAATGACAGGGTGTCGTCGGGTATTGGCCGACAATCGCCAGTGCTGGTGCGGATGGTTCGGTTGCCGCCCAGTGCCCCGCTACGGGCGGTTCGTCCGGCTGGCGGGACTCCGCCACCGGGCGGCGTGCGGGCGTCCTGTCACCGTGCGTCGTACGTCAGTTGACGTTGACGCCGCTCCACGCGGCCGCGACCGCGTTGTACTCGGCGCTGCCGTTGCCGTACAGGTCCGCGGCGGCCTTAAGGCTGCCGGTGCGGGCGCCCGCGTAGTTGGTGGTGGAGGTGAAGTAGACGGTCAGCGCGCGGTACCAGATCTGCGCGGCCTTGTCCCGGCCGATGCCGGTGACCGTCGAGCCGTTGGAGGTCGGGCTGTTGTAGCTGAAGCCGTTGATGGTCTTCGCGCCGCTGCCCTCGGACAGCAGGTAGAAGAAGTGGTTGGCGATGCCCGAGGAGTAGTGGACGTCCAGGTTGCCGACGCCGGAGTACCAGGAGTCCGCCGAGCCGCCGTCCTTGCTGGGCTTGTCCATGTAGCGCAGCGGGCTGCCGTCGCCGTTCAGGTTGATCAGCTCGCCGATCCAGTAGTTCGGCGGGTTGGCGGGCAGGTTGGCGTAGAACTCGACCATGGTGCCGAAGATGTCCGAGGTGGCCTCGTTGAGGCCGCCGGACTCACCGGAGTAGTTGAGGTTCGCCGTGGCGGCGGTGACGCCGTGGCTCATCTCGTGGCCGGCCACGTCGATCTCGGTGAGCGGGTGGGTGTTGCCGCTGCCGTCGCCGTAGGACATGCAGAAGCAGGCGTCGCTCCAGAACGCGTTGACGTAGTTGGAGCCGTAGTGCACCCGGCTGGTCGCGCCGACGCCGTTGTTCTTGATGCCGTTGCGCCCGAAGGTGTTCTTGTAGAAGTCCCAGGTGGCGGCCGCGCCGTACTGGGCGTCCACCGCGGCGGATTCGGCGTTGGAGGCCAGGCCGTTGCCGAAGGTGTCGGTCGAGTTGGCGACCAGGGTGCCGGTGCCGGAGGTCTTGTTCTTCAGGTTGACGGTCGACTGACCGCCGCGGGTGGCGTCCTTCAGCTGGTACGAGGAGCCACTCTGGGTGGTGGTCAGCGGGACGCTGCCGACGAAGACGCCCTTGCCGGTGCCGGCGGCGGTCTGCACCTGCTCGTGGGTGGAGAGCACCGCGCCGGTGGCGGCATCGGTGACCAGCAGCTGGCTGCTCGGGGTGCCGTCGGCGCGCACGCCCTCGACGGTGGTCCGGTACGCCAGGCGCGGGTTGCCGTCGCTCGCCCAGACCACCAGCTCGGCCTTGCCGGTCTGGTGCACGGCCGTCAGCGGGGACTCGTCCTTGTCGGCGACGACGCCGACGGTGGCCTGGACCGCGCCGGTGGCCTGTGCGGCGGCCTTGTCGGCCGGGATCTGCGGGGTCAGGCTCGGCAGGCTCAGCTGCGCGGTGACCGCCTTGTCGACCGACTCCACCGCACCGCGGGCGCTCTGGTGCACCACCAGGTCACCGCCGAGCACCGGCAGGCCGGCGTAGGTGCGCTCGAAGCGCAGGTGCCGGGTGCCGTCCTGGTCCACCACGGCGTCCTTCGCCACCAGTTGCTCCTGCCCGCCGAGGGCGAGCGCCTTCGCCAGCGGGCCGGACTGGCCGCCCGCCAGGGCGAGCGCCGCCGCGTGCTGCTCGGCGGCCTGCGCCTGCAGGGCGGGGATCGGGCTGGCCTGGGCGGCGGTGCTCACCTGGACCACGCCGGTGAGCAGGGCGGTGGCGGAGAGTACGGCGACTGCTGCGAGCTTTCGCTTCACGGACGAGTCCTTCCGGGAAACCGCGTGTGGGCGGTCGCACCGCGTCCCGGGGGCCGGGGTCGGCACCTGAGGGGCGGGACGGGCGCTGACGTGCGGGCCCCGTGCGGTCGAGCGGCAGGTCACCGATGGGTGGGGGTGGTGGCTGCCGGACGGGGCTGGCCGAAAGCATGACAATCGAGCAAATCAAATGACAGGTCTTGCTCATGAATTGGCCAAGTCCCGCCAGTCGGGCGGATTGTGAACGGACCGACAAAAAGGGCGAATCACCCTGGCTTTCAGCGGGTTACCGTCCGAACCGAGGCCTGGTAGTGCGGCTGCGGGTCGATCGGCCGCCAACTCCGGCACGCCTTAGTCGTGTTGTCGTGCATTCACACCGGCGCAATGTCCAGGTATGGACCTGGCCGCCCGATTGGCGGGTTCCCGCCACGCGTCTCGCTTGTCCACCATCAGGACAGCTGGTAGCACACGTCCCTTCCGCCGGTACGGTAAGGAGGTGCCCAAGCCCCTAGCCCTCGACTTCGACCCGATCGCCCGCGCCGACGAGCTCTGGACCCGCCGCTGGGGCGGGGTCCCCTCGATGGCGGCGATCACCTCGATCATGCGCGCCCACCAGATCCTGCTCTCCAGGGTCGACGCGGTGCTCAAGCCGTACGGGCTGACCTTCGCCCGGTACGAGGCGCTGGTGCTGCTGACCTTCAGCCGGACCGGCGAGCTCTCGCTGTCCAAGATCGGCGAGCGGCTCATGGTCCACCCGACCAGCGTCACCAACACCGTCGACCGGCTGGAGCGGGCCGGCCTGGTCGCCCGCCGCCCGAACCCGCTGGACGGTCGCGGCGTGCTCGCCGCGATCACCGGCCGCGGCCGCGAGGCGGTCGAGGAGGCCACCCGGGAGCTCATGGCGATGGAGTTCGGGCTGGAGGAGTACGACACCGAGCAGTGTCGCCAGGTGTTCGAGCTGCTCAGGCCGCTGCGGATCGCCGCCGGCGACTTCACCGACGACCGCGGCGAGGGGGCTGCGCGGGAGCGGCCGTGAGGACGGCTACCCTCGTGGGAGCGGTGCGCGGATCCTGGCGTACCGGCCGATCCTGCCGAGCGAGGCGATAAGAGTATGAAGGCGACCCCCCTGCTGGGCTGGTACCGGGCCCTGGCCATTGCGACCGGTGTGGCGCTGCTGGTCTTCTGCGGCTTCATGGTCGCGAAGTACGGCTTCGACACGGCCAAGGACGTGACCATGTACGTCGCGATGCTGCACGGCTACCTGTACATCGGGTACTTCGTGGTGACCTTCCTGCTCGGGCAGAAGCTGAAGTGGCCGCTCGGCCGGATGATCCTGACCCTGGCGGCCGGCTGCATCCCGTTCGCGTCCTTCGTCTTCGAGCGCAAGGTGGTCCGCGAGGCGGCCGAGCAGCTCCCGGCCGGCGCCGGCGCCCGCCAGCCCGCCGGCGTCTGACCCGAGGCCCGCGAGTCCGAGGCCCGCGAGTCCGAGGCCCGTGAGCGCCCCTTCCCCGACCGGGGGAGGGGCGCTTCGCGTTTCGGTCCCCGGCGTTTCGGCCCCGGTATCCATCGACAGCCGGTAGGGCGCCCGAGTAAATTAGTAGGACGTCCTAATAGCTGTGCCGCCCCGGTGCCGTGGCGGCCCTACGGAGTGGAGTTCGGGGCCCATGGACGCCGAGGAGATCGAGCGCGGACGGCAGCGCTGGCAGCAGCGGTACGACAGCGCCCGCAAGCGGGACGCGGACTTCACCACCCTCTCCGGCGACGAGGTCGAGCCGGTGTACGGGCCCGCTCCCGGGCAGGCCGTCGAGGGCTTCGAGCGGATCGGCTGGCCGGGCGAGTACCCGTTCACCCGCGGGCTGCACCCCACCGGCTACCGGGGCCGCACCTGGACCATCCGCCAGTTCGCCGGGTTCGGCAACGCGCAGCAGACCAACGAGCGCTACCGGATGATCCTGGAGGCGGGCGGCGGCGGCCTCTCGGTCGCCTTCGACATGCCCACCCTGATGGGTTACGACTCCGACGACGCGAAGTCGCTCGGTGAGGTGGGCCACTGCGGCGTCGCCATCGACTCGGCCGCCGACATGGAGGTGCTGTTCGCCGGCATCCCGCTCGGCGAGGTCACCACCTCGATGACGATCAGCGGCCCGGCCGTCCCGATCTTCTGCATGTACCTGGTCGCCGCCGAGCGCCAGGGCGTCGACCCGGCGGTGCTCAACGGCACCCTGCAGACGGACATCTTCAAGGAGTACATCGCCCAGAAGGAGTGGCTCTTCGCCCCCGAGCCGCACCTGCGGCTGATCGGCGACCTGATGGCGTACTGCGCCCAGGGCATTCCCGCGTACAAGCCGCTGTCCGTCTCCGGCTACCACATCCGCGAGGCCGGCGCGACGGCCGCGCAGGAGCTGGCCTACACCCTCGCCGACGGCTTCGCCTACGTCGAGCTGGGCCTGTCCCGCGGCCTGGACGTGGACGTCTTCGCGCCCGGTCTGTCCTTCTTCTTCGACGCGCACCTGGACTTCTTCGAGGAGATCGCCAAGTTCCGCGCCGCGCGCCGGATCTGGGCCCGCTGGATGCGCGACCGCTTCGGCGCCAAGACCGACAAGGCGCAGTGGCTGCGCTTCCACACCCAGACGGCCGGCGTCTCGCTGACCGCGCAGCAGCCGTACAACAACGTGGTCCGCACCGCCGT
This sequence comes from Kitasatospora sp. NPDC087314, assembly GCF_044744365.1. Taxonomy (NCBI): domain Bacteria; kingdom Bacillati; phylum Actinomycetota; class Actinomycetes; order Kitasatosporales; family Streptomycetaceae; genus Kitasatospora; species Kitasatospora sp. NPDC087314. The sequence continues at coordinate 99,197 of NZ_JBIUYE010000007.1, read as the reverse complement.
CGAGGCGCTGTCCGCGGTGCTCGGCGGCACCAACTCGCTGCACACCAACGCCCTGGACGAGACCCTGGCGCTGCCCTCCGAGCAGGCCGCCGAGATCGCCCTGCGCACCCAGCAGGTGCTGATGGAGGAGACCGGCGTCGCCAACGTGGCCGACCCGCTGGGCGGTTCCTGGTACGTCGAGGCGCTCACCGACCGGATCGAGCAGCAGGCCGAGGCGATCTTCCAGCGGATCCTGGACAAGGGCCGCGAGGACCACGAGATCGGCCCGATCACCGCCGGCATCCTGCGCGGGATCGAGGAGGGCTGGTTCACCGGCGAGATCGCCGAGGCGGCCTTCCAGTACCAGCAGTCGGTGGAGAAGGGCGACAAGCGCGTGGTCGGCGTCAACTGCCACCCGCGCAGCGTCACCCCCGAGCTGGAGATCCTGCGGGTCAGCCACGAGGTCGAGCGCGAGCAGGTGCGGGTGCTGCGGGAGCGCAAGGACGGCCGGGACGAGGCGGCGGTGCGGGCCGGGCTGGACGCCATGCTGGCGGCCGCGCGCTCGGGCGAGTCGATGATCCCGCCGATGCTGGACGCGGTGCGCGCCGAGGCGACCCTGGGCGAGATCTGCAACGCGCTGCGGCAGGAGTGGGGCACGTACCAGGAGAACGCGGCCTTCTGACGACCGGCCCGGAAGCCGCCCCCGTACGCACCGTGCGCGGGGCGGCTCCGCCGTGCCCTCAGCCGGACAGCAGGCTCGGGAACGGGCCGAGCAGCAGGTTGGTGAAGCGGCGGGTCCAGTCGGCGGTGATCGGCTCGCCGCTGACCAGGACGCGGTGCTCGACCGTCCCGGCGATGGTGTCGAAGATGATGTCGATCTCCTCGCCGGCCGTCCACGGGTCGGTGTCCGCGGCGAGTTCACCGCGTGCCTGGGCGGCCGCCCGGCCCTGCCGGACCAGCCGTTTCTGCGGGTCGACGATGGCCTCGCGGATCCGGCGGCGCAGGTGCGGGTCGCGGGTGCCCTCGGCGAACAGCGCGAGCAGCGCGGCCTGGGTCTCGGGGCGGGCCAGCAGGTCGGCGAACTGGGCGACCACGGCTTCGATGTCGGCCCGCAGGCTGCCGAGGTCGGGCATCACCAGGTCGTCGAAGAGGCTGGCGACGGCGTCCACCACGAGCTCGTTCTTGGAGGGCCAGCGGCGGTAGAGGGTGGTCTTGGCGACCTTGGCGCGGATCGCGACGTGGCCCATGGTCAGCCCGCCCCAGCCGAGTTCGGCCAGGGCCTCGCGGGTGGCGTCGAGGATCGCGCGGTCGGCGGCGGCGCTGCGCGGGCGCCCCTTGGCCCTGGCGGTGGTGCCCGCCGCGGGGGCGGGGTCGTCCGGGGTCTCCGGGGCGGGGACGTCCGGGCTCGCGGGGGGCTGGGGGGCCGGCACCGGGCCTCCTTGCGCTCTACTGGTGAGTAACATGGGTGGGGCTGGTAACGGTAGCGGCTGATCGTCGATCCGGGCAGCCGGGCCGTCCGGGAAAGTGGGGCAGCTCACGTTCCCGAACTCCCGGCGGGGCTTGCGGTCGGGGCCCCGGATCCAGTTACGCTACGACTCGTAGCGAAAGCAGTGACAACCAGGCACCGCACCCGTGGGACGGGGCGGCGCGGGCGCGGGTGGGGATCCGCGCCGAACGGTTCAGGCTACCGGGGGAGGGCCACGGCGCCCGGGAATCCGCGCCGCGCGGCCCGTGCGGGGCGACTTTCCGGAGGTTGGTGCCCGCAGGCAGCGCGGACGGGGGAGGATGGTGCCATGCAGCCACGGAATTCGCGTCCCAACAGCTCCGCCCTGCGCGGTGCGGTCGACCTCGCCGCAGTGAAGGCAGCCGGCGAGGCTGCCCAGAAGGCCGAGCAGGCCAGGGTCGAGCGGGCCCGTCAGGCGGCCGCCGCGGAGGCGGCCGGAGTCGCCCCCGCCCAGTCCGCCTACTCGCTCGTCATCGACGTCACCGAGGACACCTTCGAGACCGAGGTCGTCCAGCGGTCCACCGAGGTGCCGGTCGTCATCGACTTCTGGGCCGAGTGGTGCGGGCCCTGCAAGCAGCTCAGCCCGATCCTGGAGGGCCTGGCCGAGGAGTACGCCGGCCGCTTCGTGCTCGCCAAGATCGACGTGGACGCCAACCCGCTGATCTCCCAGCAGTTCGGCATCCAGGGCATCCCGGCCGTGATGGCCGTGGTGGCCGGCCAGCTGGTGCCGCTGTTCCAGGGCGCCGAGAGCGCGGCCAACGTCCGCAAGGTGCTGGACCAGCTGATCCTGGTCGCCGAGCAGCGCTTCGGCGTGGTCGGCGGCGCCGCGGCCCCGGGAGAGGCCCCGGCCGCCGCCCCGGAGCGACCGGAGGACCCGGCGCTGGCCGCCGCGCACGACGCGCTGGACAGCGGCGACCTGGGCGGCGCCATCCAGGCCTACCGGAACGTGCTGGCCGACCAGCCGGGCAACACCGAGGCCAAGCTGGGCCTCGCCCAGGCCGAACTGCTGCACCGGATCGAGGGCATGGACCCGCAGGCCGTCCGCACGGCGGCCGCGGCCGACCCGAAGGACGTGGCGGCCCAGCTGCAGGCGGCCGACCTGGACCTGGTGGGCGGTCACGTCGAGGACGCCTTCGGCCGCCTGGTGGACACCGTCGGCCGGACCGCCGGCGAGGACCGGGACGCCGCCCGGCTGCGCCTGCTGGAGCTGTTCGAGGTGATCGGCCCGGAGGACCCGCGGGTCACCGCGGCCCGGACGGCGCTGGCGCGCGTGCTGTTCTGACGTCCTTTCCGGGCCGGGCTCCGGGCGGGTCCTGGCACGGCGGATGACCTGCGGTGTCGCCGGGTGATTTGGCGACAATCCGGTCAACCGGACAGAGGTTTACCAAATCTTGACAACACCCGTGGACGGTCACAGCTTGTGACCGCCCACGGGTGTTTCGCTGGTGTTTCCGGCGGATTTCGTCGTCACGTTTCCTTCAAGGCGTCACGGACGGTGCATGCCGGGCCGATTTCATGATCAATGCCGCCGGGTGTTGCATTACCCGTCAGTAAGGAACCTCTTGTGCTTCGCCCGGGATTCGAGCACGATCGGCGACGCCCGGTCCCAGCCTCCCCACCCTCCGACCACCCGGTCGGCCACGCGGAGTGCGGGATCCCCACCGGGTGCTCCGCCGGCCCCGGTCGGCGGTAGGGAGGGCAGGGGGGTATCCGCGGTCCCACGGCGGTTCCTGTCCTTCGACCGGCCGCGCGCCCCTGCGCGGTCGCTGGTTGTCGCTCGGGGGTGATCGCCGATGTCGTCGGTCCTGCCCGCCGCTCCGCAAGGACGGCCGGTGGAGGAACGGGAGTGCCGCTGTACGCCGGCCGCTCCCGCGTCCGACGACGCCCAAGGCGCTCTCCGCTACCGAGGACGTAGCTCTCTCCCATCCCAGGCCCCCACCGGCGCGGGACGCGCCGCCGGGGAGCCGGAGATGTACGTCCTAGAAGGAGGACTCGCATGTCCCAGACCTACGGCAAGACCCGCTGGAAGCGCTTCGCCCTGGTGATGGTGCCGAGCATCGCGGCCACCGCGATGGTCGGCGTCGCCATGGCCAACAATGCGCTGGCGGCTTCGTTCAGCGTCTCCGGCCAGAGCTTCAAGGTCACCACGCCGGAGCTGCACGGCAAGAACTTCGCCCAGTTCGGCTCGATCGATGCCGAGGTGAACGGCACTCCGCACCCGGTCGCCGTCTCGGCGTTCGACGAGGCCACCATCAAGGGCCTCTGCCAGTCGGTGGTGACCGACCCCAACATCATCCCCGGCCTGCCGTGGAAGCTGCCCAAGATCATCCTGCGTCTGGAGGCGGGCAACAGCGACGACGTCAAGAAGCAGGTCTACGCCAAGAACCTGCTGATCGACCTCGACCAGCTGAACGCGGACGCCGAGTTCACCAACATCAACATCGGCCAGGACGCCTCGACCCTCAAGGGCGAGGCCACCCAGGGCTGGAAGTCGAAGCTCGGCGGTCTGCCGTCCGGCGCGACCGGCTTCGCCCAGGCTGCCGACAAGGCCGACCTGTACAACGTGCAGCAGACCGCCTGGGCCACCTCGGCCGGCACCTTCAAGCTCCCTGGCCTGAAGCTCGCGCTGCACACCGACGGCACCGGCGAGTGCTACTAGGCCGTTGACGGGCGGCGGGCCGGGCCCGGCCCGCCGCTCTGACGGCTCCTGTGGGACCGGGGACGGTGCGTGCGCCGTTTCCGGATCCCGTGTCTCGTCCATCCCTCGTTCACACCATCGAGGAGCTGCATCGTGTCCAGCGCCCTTGCCTCATACCGGCCCGCCGAGCACGAGAACCCCGTCCAGTGGCTGCGCCGGGTGTTCCGTACCTTCCGTCGGACGCGGCCGTACTACGGCGGCCTGCTGGCCATGATCGCCGGCGTCCCGATCATGTACTTCCCGTATGCCAAGCTCTCGTTGGGCGGCATGACGGTGGCCATGGCCACCACGGCGGGCGCCGGATCGCTGATCATCGGTGTGTTGCTGATCGTGCTCGGGCTGACCGCGTGGTTCCAGCCGACCGTGCGGGTCTTCGCGGGGGTCGCCACCACCCTGCTGACGCTGGTCTCGATCCCGGTCTCCAACCTGGCCGGCTTCGGACTGGCGCTGCTGCCGGGGCTGATCGGCGGCGGTCTGATGGCGTCCTGGGCGCCGCTGCCGGAGCCGAAGGCAGCCAAGGCCGGCGTCGCCGAGAGCGTCGCCGCCGAGACGCCTGCTACTGAGGCCTCCGCTGCCGAGACCGTCGTCGCCGAGTCCGCAGCCGTCGAGGCGCCCATCGCGAAGCTGCCCGCACAGACCGCGTCGAACGAGCAGGCCGCTGCCGCGGACCCGAAGGAGACGCGGTGAGCATGTCGGAGGATCAACCGCAGCGCTCCGGCCGGCACGCGGCCCCGCGCACGCCCGTACGGGTCCGGCTGAGAGGCCGCGCGCTGGCGATGGCCGCGGTGCCGACCGCGCTGCTGATGGCCGCCGCGTACACCCCCAACCCGGCGGTCGCCGAGTCGGGCAAGGCCTGTGGCACCGCGCCCGCCGCCGTCCCGGACGTCGCGCCGCTGGAGACGCCCGTCCCCAAGAGCGAGCTGCCCGAGCCGCCACCCGGCCCGTCCGCGGCGCCCTCGACGGGTCCGAGCGCGATTCCCACCCAGACGCCGACCACCGGGCCCGCCCAACAGCCCTCCGCGCCGGCCGATACGCCGACCGCCACCGCGACCCCGACCGGTGCGGCCACCGCCCCGACGACCCCGCCGTCCGCCCGCTCCGCCGCCACCGGCGGCTCGGGCACGACGGGCGCGGTCTACCAGGGCGGCGCCAACGGGCCCGGTACGGCCAGCCGGGCCGGGCTGATCGACGACCTCGTGGGCGGCATCGACCACCTGCTGAACCCGGGTGCCTCGCCGAGCCCGTCGCCGAACGCCAAGTCGGCCGCCACCCCCGCGCCGACCACCACCCAGTCCCCCGCCCCGACCGCCCCTGCGCCGCGGGCCGGGACGCCGGCCCCGCCGCAGGCCCCGACCACCGGAGCCCCGGTCGACGGGCAGTCCGCCGCCCAGCCGCCCGCGGCCGGCACGGGCGACCGGACCCCGGTGGGCGACCAGGCCTCGCCCACCGAGACGCCGTCCGCGAACGGTGGTGCGACCGGGAAGCCGAGCGGCAAGGCGAGCCCGAAGACGACCCCGTCCGCGGCCGCCTCCGGAACCGCCACCCCGTCCACGGCGGCCTCCGTCACCCCGTCCGCCTCGCCGAGCGCCAACCCCAACTGTGCGGTGGACACCCGCGGCCTGACCGCCGGCGCGCCCGCCACCGGGGACGTCGTCCCGGAGCAGAACTGGACGCTGCGGACCAGCCGGCTCGGCCTGCACGGCGCCGTCTTCCACGGCGTCTACGACGTGCGGACCCCGACCGGCACCAAGCGGGTGCTGAAGTTCGTGGTCGACAGCGTGGACATCGAGAACCTCGACATGTCGACCCTGGAGGGCAACGGCAAGACCTTCCACGTGCAGGGGGCCCCGGGCTCGACCTCGACCATGCGCAAGGGCCCGGTCACGATGTACGTGGAGCGGCTGTCCGGCCACCTCTCCAAGCTGCTCGGCCTGCCGATCCCGATCGACCTGGGCGAGATCACGCTCACCCCGGACACCCTGCCGCGCTGGCTGTACGACCTGATCGGCGCGATCCCGATCCCGCTGGACCTGGAGCTGACCGGGGTCACCGCCAAGCAGGCCGGCCAGTTCGGCGGCACGCTGACCATCCCCGGCATGCACCTGTTCAACGACGACGCGCCGTACAGCGACAAGTGACGGCCCCGGGCGCCGACACGGCCCGGAAACGCCCGTGGGGCGGTCCTCCACTGCGGAGGACCGCCCCACGGGCGCTGGTGCGACCGGGTGCTACTCGCCCCGGGTGCCCAGGTGGTGCACCTGGACCATGTTGGTGTTGCCGGGGATGCCGGGCGGCGAGCCGGCGGTGACGATGACGGTCGCGCCCTCGGCGAGCTTGCCCATGCTCAGCAGCTCGCGGTCGACCTGGGCGACCATCTCGTCGGTGGTCTCGACCTGCTCGGTGACGTGCGCCTCGACGCCCCAGCTCAGCGAGAGCTGGTTGCGGGTGGCGACGTCCGGGGTGAACGCGATCACCGGGATCGGCGAGCGGTAGCGGGACAGGCGGCGGGCGGTGTCACCGGACTTGGTGAACGCGACCAGCGCCTGGCCGTTGAGGAAGTCGCCCAGCTCGCACGCGGCGCGGGCGATCGAACCGCCCTGGGTGCGCGGCTTGCGGCCCGGGTTGAGCGGCTGCAGGCCCTGGGAGAGCAGCTCCTCCTCGGCCTTCTCGGCGATCCGGCTCATGGTGCGGACGGTCTCGATCGGGTACTTGCCGACGCTGGACTCGGCGGAGAGCATCACCGCGTCGGTGCCGTCCAGGATGGCGTTGGCGACGTCGGAGACCTCGGCGCGGGTCGGGCGCGAGGCGTGGATCATCGACTCCATCATCTGGGTGGCGACGATGACCGGCTTGGCGTTGCGGCGGGCCAGCGTGATCAGCTGCTTCTGGACCAGCGGCACCCGCTCCAGCGGGTACTCGACGGCCAGGTCGCCGCGGGCGACCATGATGGCGTCGAAGGCGAGGACGATCTCCTCCATGGCCTCGACGGCCTGCGGCTTCTCGATCTTGGCGATGACCGGCACGCGGATGCCGACCTCGTCCATGACCTCGTGGACGTCCTTGATGTCGTCCGCGTTGCGGACGAAGGACAGGGCGATCATGTCGACGCCCAGGCGCAGCGCGAAGCGCAGGTCGTCCTTGTCCTTCTCGGACAGGGCGGGCACGTTCACGGCCGCGCCGGGCAGGTTGATGCCCTTGTTGTTCGAGAGCACGCCGCCCTCGATCACCACGGTCTTCACCCGCGGGCCGTCGACGCTGACGACCTCCAGGGCGATGACGCCGTCGTTGATCAGAATCGGGTCGCCGGGCTTGACGTCGCCGGGCAGGCCCTTGTAGGTGGTGCCGCAGATGTGCTGGTCACCGGGGACGTCCTCGGTGGTGATGGTGAACTCGTCGCCGTTGTCGACGGTCACCGGGCCGTTGGCGAAGGTCGCCAGACGGATCTTGGGACCCTGGAGGTCGGCCAGGACGCCGATGGCCTTGCCGGTGTCCTCCGAGACCTGGCGGACCTTGCGGTACCGCTCCTCGTGGTCCGCGTGGTTGCCGTGGCTCATGTTCAGTCGGGCGACGTTCATGCCCGCCTCGACGATGGCCTTCAGCTGTTCGTAGGAGTCCGTCGCCGGACCCAGGGTGCAGACAATTTTCGCTCGGCGCATATGGATCAGTCTATCCGTTCGTGTTATAGGTGCATTCGGCACGAATCGCGAGGAATCGCCGACGAAGGATTCCGAGGGTCGAGACGACGTCTCGTCAGCCCCCGGACTGCCGGTGCACCAGGGCGAAGGCCTGTCGGGCGATCTCCAGTTCCTCGTCGGTGGGCACCACGGCGACCGCCACCCGGGCGTACGCCGGCGAGATGATCCGGGCCTCGCCGGAGCGCACCGAATTCAGCTCGGGGTCGACCGAGACGCCCAGCTCCTCCAGCCCGGCGGTGGCCGCCGCGCGCACCGGCGCCGCGTTCTCCCCGACGCCCGCGGTGAACGCGATCGCGTCCACCCGGCCGAGTACCGCGTAGTAGCCGCCGATGTACTTGCGCAGCCGGTGGATGTACGAGTCGAAGGCGAGCCGGGCGTCCGCGTCCCCGGCCTCGGCCCTGCGCATGATCTCGCGCATGTCGTTGTCGCCGCACAGGCCGCGCAGGCCGCTGCGGCGGTTGAGCAGGTCGTCGATCTCGTCGATGGACAGCCCGCCGACCCGGTGCAGGTGGAAGACCACGCCGGCGTCGATGTCGCCCGAGCGGGTGCCCATGACCAGGCCCTCCAGCGGGGTCAGGCCCATCGAGGTGTCCACGCAGCGACCGCCGCTGACCGCCGAGGCGGAGGCGCCGTTGCCCAGGTGCAGCACGATCACGTTCACCTCGGCCGGATCCTTGCCGAGCAGCCGGGCGGTGGCCCGCGAGACGTACTGGTGGGAGGTGCCGTGGAAGCCGTAGCGGCGCACCCGGTGCTCGTCGGCGACGGCCTTGTCGATCGCGTACCGGGCGGAGTACTCGGGCATCGAGGCGTGGAAGGCGGTGTCGAAGACGGCCACCTGGGGGAGGTCCGGGCGCAGCGCGCGGGCCACCTCGATGCCGGTGATGTTGGCCGGGTTGTGCAGCGGGGCGACCGGGATCAGCCGGCGGACCTCCTTGAGCACGTCGTCGGTGATCACGGTCGGCTCGGTGAACCGCTTGCCGCCGTGCACCACCCGGTGGCCGATCGCGGCCAGCTCGGGGGAGTCCAGCCCGAGGCCGTCGGCGGCCAGCTCCTCGGCGACGGCCTTCAGGGCGGTGGCGTGGTCCGGGAAGACCTGCAGGGTCTCGCGCGGCTCGCCCGACTGCGGGGTGTGCACCAGCCGCCCGCTGGACTCGCCGATCCGCTCGACCAGACCGGAGGCCAGCCGGGCGCCGTCCAGCATGTCGATCAGCTGGTACTTCACCGACGAGGAGCCGGCGTTCAGCACCAGAACGCGGGTACCTTCGCTCATGCCTGCGGCTCCTTGCGGTCCTGGGACTGGATGGCGGTGATCGCGACGGTGTTGACGATGTCCTGGACGAGCGCACCGCGCGAGAGGTCGTTGACGGGCTTGCGCAGCCCCTGCAGCACCGGGCCGACCGCCACCGCGCCCGCCGAGCGCTGGACCGCCTTGTAGGTGTTGTTGCCGGTGTTGAGGTCCGGGAAGATCAGCACGGTGGCCCGGCCCGCCACCGGCGAGCCCGGCAGCTTGGTGGCCGCGACGTGGACGTCCACCGCCGCGTCGTACTGGATCGGGCCCTCGACCAGGATGTCCGGCCGCAGCTCGCGGACCAGCTCGGTGGCCTTGCGGACCTTGTCGACGTCCGCGCCGGAGCCCGAGGTGCCGGTCGAGTACGAGAGCATCGCGACCCGCGGCTCGACCCCGAACTGGGCGGCGGTGGCGGCGGCCTGGATCGCGATGTCGGCCAGCTGCTGGGCGTCCGGGTCGGGGTTGACCGCGCAGTCGCCGTACACCAGCACCTTGTCGGCCAGGCACATGAAGAAGACGCTCGACACGATGGACGCGCCGGGCGAGGTCTTGATCACCTCGAAGGCGGGCCGGATGGTGGCCGCGGTGGAGTGCACCGCGCCGGAGACCATGCCGTCCGCGATGCCCTCCTGGACCATCAGGGTGCCGAAGTACGAGACGTCGGTGACCACGTCCAGCGCGAGCTCGACGGTCATCCCCTTGTGGGCGCGCAGCCGGGCGTACAGCTCGGCGAACTGGCGGCGCAGCGGGCTGGTGGCCGGGTCGACGATCCGGACCTGGGAGCGGTCGGCGCCCGGCGCTCCCCCGGCCTGGTGGCCGGGAGGTGCCCCCACCTGCGGGAGGTCGATGCCGAGGCTCGCGGCCTTGCGGCGCACCGCGTCCGGCTCGCCGAGCAGGGTGAGGTCGCAGATGTTGCGGCGCAGCAGGATCTCGGCCGCGCGCAGCACCCGTTCCTCGGTGCCCTCCGGCAGGACGACGTGCCGCCGGCTCGCCCGGGCCCGCTCCAGCAACTCGTGCTCGAACATCATCGGGGTGACCCGCTCGGACCGGCCGACCTCGATCAGGTTGGTCAACTCGGCCGTGTCGACGTGCAGTTCGAACAGGCCGAGGGCGATCTCGGCCTTCCGCGGGCTGGCCGCGGTGAGCTTGCCCTCCAGGTGGGTGAGGGTGGCGGCGGTCGGCCAGCTGCCCTCGGGGACGACCGCGACCGGGGTGCCGGGGGCGAGTCGGGCGGCCAGCGCCAGCACGTTCGGACCGGGGTGCTGGCCGAGCGTCAGCAGTACGCCGGCGATGGGCGGGGCGCCGGCGGCGTGCGCGGCCAGCGAGCCGATCACCAGGTCGGCGCGGTCCCCGGGGGTGACGACCAGGGCGCCCTCGGTCAGGGCGTCCAGGAAGGTCGGCAGCATGGCGCCGCCGAAGACGAAGCCGCGGACGTCGCGGGCCAGGCCGGCGGCGTCCCCGAGCAGGACGTCGGCGCCGGTCGCCTCGACCAGCTGGGCGACGGTCGGCGCGGCCAGCGCCGGCTCCTCCGGTATGACGTAGGCGGGGATCGGCAGCTTCTCGGTGAGCTTGCGCTGGATCCGCTGCTTGGCACCCGGGGCGACCCGGTTGGCGACCATCGCCAGGGTCTCGCAGCCCAGGTCGGTGTACGCCCGGTGGGCGTTGCGGACCTCGGCGACCACGGCCTCCGGGTCCTCGGCGTGCCCGCCGACCACCGGCAGCACGGCGGCGCCGAACTCGTTCGCCAGCCGGGCGTTGAAGGCCAGCTCGTCCGGGATGTTGGTGTCGGCGAAGTCGGTGCCGAGCACCAGCACCGCCTGGCAGCGCCGCTCCACCGCACGGAAGCGGTCGACCAGGGTGGAGACCAGCTCGTCCTGCCCCTGGGCGGCCTGCAGCGCGGCGGCCTCCTCGTAGGTGAGCCCGTACAGCTCGGAGCTCGGCAGGTCGATCCGGTACCGGCCGCGCAGCAGCTCCACCACGTGGTCCGAGCCCGGCGCCCCGGGCGCGTGCGCGTGCACCAGCGGGCGGAACACCCCGACCCGGTCCACCTGGCGGGTGAGCAGTTCCATGACCCCGAGTTCGACCGCCTGCCGGCCGTCCCCCCGGTCGATGCCGGTCACGTACACGCTGCGCGCCACGTGGGTGTCTCCGTCCCGTCGTCTCGGAATATGGCCATATCGACCATACCTTTGCACCCCGAACGGGTGTCCGCGAGCAGAGCGACCCGGCGGAGGCAAGGGGGCGAAGGTCCCCGCAGGGCGCGCCCTGGAGCTCGCCGCCGAGGTGGACGATCATTGCGCTGTCGGCTAGCGGTTCCCGCGGAGATCAGGGCTGCGCCGGCGTTCCGAAGTACTCGGGGCCCACCAGCTCGACGGACGCCCCGCGGGGGCTCTCGGTGATGAACGCCCGGACCACTCGCTTGTCCAGGAGCCACCCGTGCGGATGCTGCAGTGAGCCGGAGGGGCCGGCCATCCAGCCGTCGGCGGTGAGGCTGTCCCGCAGCCGGGCTGCCACCGCCGTCGGCGAGAGATGTCCGGTGCTGCCGATGGAGAGTTCCCTGGTGCAGTCGTGCGAGGCGCAACTGCCGGCGGTCCCGGAGTCGCGCTCGACGACGACGCCCGACGGCAGCGGAAGCTCGGCAAGACTCGGGTAGTAGGCGAAACCCGAGAGGTAGAGCGGATAGGCGGCAGCGACGACCACGCCGACGATCGCGTGGCAGACGAGGGCGGCTGTCGCGCCGCCGACTCGGTGGCTCTCCGCCTCTTCGGGGCGACGGCCGTGCAGCCGTCGTTCGGCCAGTGCACCGACGAGGATCGCGAGAAGCGAGCTGAACGGATATACCACCGTCAACTCGGCCGCCGCGAGGAGTGGCCACCATTCGTACTCCAGACCGATCAGCACCACCGCCTGGCCCAACAGGGCGACGCCGACGGTCCCTCCGACCAGCCGGGTGCGAGCGAGCGCAGCCCAGCAGCCCAGCGGCCACAGCACATACAGCCACCACATGATCTGGAACAACGACGCCTCCTGCTGACGATTTGCGTCGGATGTGAACGCTAAGGGTGTCCGGGGTGGGAGACAACGCTCCCGCCCCGGACACGGTGCGGATCAGGAGAACGTGCAGGTCATGATGCCGCTTGCACAGATTTCCCGGTTGGCTCGATCCCAGTGCGTCTTCCAGGCAGTGATATTGCCTGTGACATTGGGGCCGAAATGGCCGTAATGATCGCCCTTGAGGTCGTAGAACGCCCGGTACGACTCACTCGTGGGGTCGATACCTCCGTTGTAGAACCCGTAGAGCAGGTCATACGACGCGTAGTCCCGAGTGCTGACATCCGGCAGCTTGGGCAGTTCCACCGACTCCAGGTACTTGATGTAGTAGGCGGTTGCCGCCATGTCCAGATCGGTCTGGTCGCGCAGGTCGGCCCACTCGTGTCCCTGGAAGGCGTCCGGGTAGGCCTTGGCGATGTAGTCCCAGGTCACCGGTTTGATATTGGTGACGCCGAGCGAGGCCACCCCGTCACCGCCGTGGCCCGGCCACAGGTGCATCGCGGACAGTGCCGCGGCCCGCTTCTCGTACTCCAGGTAGACGTCGAGACCGTGGTCGCGGACCATCGGCACCTCCTTGCCGCTGGTCTCCATCAGCGCGATGGAGTAGACCAATCGCGGATCGACCTTCGCCTTGGCGGCAGCGATGACGGCCGACTGCATCAGGATCGACGGCTGGCACGCGAGATCCTCGAACTTCGCATTGAGGCAGTCCCCGTAGGTCTTGTTCATGGCCGTGCGCCAGTCGCTGTTCAGGGTGAACCGCAGGTTGCAGGGGTACTGGTCCCACGAACCGTCGCACTTTCGACCCCCGGGAGTGCCAGCGCCACCTGTGAGTTCAGTGGCATTCGCACAGACCTGCCCCGATGCCGCGTCACACCATCCCTTGTCCGCCGAGGCTTTGATGCCGGTCCGGTTGGCCGCGTCGGCGGCTTCCTTGGCATCCTGTTGGGCCTTGGCGATCGCGGCCTCGGCCGACGTGGCGGAGGCGTCCGCCGCCGCGGCTGACTTCTGGGCCTGGTTCGCAGCCGTCCGAGCGGTGACTGCGGCCTGACGGGCACCTGCCGCGTCCCGTTCCGCCACGGTGGCCGAGTTCTGTGCTCCCTTGGCATCGGTGGCGGCGTCGGTTGCCGATTGGTGAGCCGCGCTCTGGTCGCCCTTGGCTTGGGTCACCAGTTGGTCGCTGTGCGCGGCAGCCTGGATCGCGACCGCCGAGTCGGCGGCGGCGGAGGCCGCTGACTTCACCGCGTCCGCCGAGGACTTGGCCGCTGCCGCGGCCGACTTGGCGGCGTCGGCAGCGGCCTGGGCAGCCAGCTTGGCGTCCCCGTTCGCCTGGTCGGCCGCCTGCTGGGCACTCACCGCGGCCTCGGCCGCCTGGGTGGCCCGTGCCTGGGCGACCTCCGCCTGTTGCTGGGACACGGTCTTGGCCGCCTGGGAGGCCAAGGTGGCCAGACCGGCCGCCGAGTCGTTGTTGGCGTACGGTGCGGCGAGGTCGATCGCCTTGTCGGCCGGCGCGGCGACGGTCGCCGCCGCGGCCGACGCCTGCTGGGCGGCTTCGGAGGTCGCCGCCGCCTTGCCGGCGGCGACGGCGCTCTCGGCGACCGCGCCGTCCGCCTCGGACCGGGCCGCGGTGGCCTTGCCCTGGGCGTCGGCGGCGGTCTGGGCGGCCTGGTCCGAGGCGGTCTGGGCGGTCTGGGCGTTCGTCGACGCCTGGTTCGAGGCCTCGATCGCGTCAGCCGCTGCCGCGTGGGCGTCCGCGGCGGCAGCAGTCGTTGCTGCGGTGTCCGCGTCCGACTTGTCCGCGTCCGCCTTGGCCCGGGCCGCAGCGGAGTTGGCTGCGTCGGCCGCCTTGCGGGCCTTGCCGGCTGCGATCGTCGCGGTACCTGCCACAGAGCGCGCCTGGTTGGCGGCAGTGACTGCCGCCGCGGCGTCCGCCTTGGCCCGGTCGGCCGCAGCCCGGGCGGCACCCGCGTTCGGGCCGCCGGCCGCTGCGACTGCCGCGGCCTCTGCGGCGCCGGCCCGTGCATCGGCCGCGTTCTCGTTCTGCTCGGCCGTCAGGGCTTGGCCCCGTGCCGTGTCAGCGTTCTGTTCGGCTTGCTGCGCGGCGCTTTCGTTGGCGGCCGCAGTCCCGGCAGCTGCCGCGGCATCCTTCTGCATGCCCTGAGCAGTGGCTGCCTTCTGCTGGGCCAGGGCCTCCGCCTGTTGGGCCTTGTTTCTCTGGGTGTCGGCGGTGGCCTTGGCGGTGGCCGCGTTCTGCCGCTCCTGGGCAGCCTTGGCGGCGCTGTCGTGGGCGGCGGCGGCCGCCGTGACGGCGGTGCTCTCGGCTGTCTGTGCCTTGCCCTTGGCGGTGGCGGCGCGCTGGGCGGCGCCGGCCGCGGCGGTCGCCCGTTCCTGGCTGGTGGCGGCGAGCGAGGCTGCCAGTTTGGCGTCGCCCTGGGCCATTTCGCGGAGGAACTGGGCCCGGGCGGCGTGGGCCTGGGCCCGGGCGTTGGCGAGCAGGGTGGCGCTGTCGTTGACGGTGGCGTTGGTGGTGGCCAGCGCCGTCTGGATGGCGTTGGAGATGGCGGTGGCAGCTGAGGCGGAGGCCTTGGCGACCTGTGCGTCCTGCTGCGCGTACAGCAGGCCGCGGCCCTCCGGGTCGCCGTTGGCCTTGGCGGTCGCGACGGACGCGTCCTGGGCGGCCTGGACCTTGTCAGCGGCCTCCTTGGCCTGCGCGGCGGCCATCTTGGCGCTCTCGGTCAGCCCGGTGACCTTGGCCTTGATGATGCCGAGGTCGTTGGGGATCCGGTCCACCGGCGCATTCCACTCGGGTGAGACCCGGTACTGCTGGGCCCAGAGCAGTCGGTCGGCGTACCAGGCGTAGCTGAGCGCGTCGTTCATCGCCTCGGAACTGGTGCGCAGCGCCTCCAGGCCCTGGATCTCGGCGGTGGTGATGTCCGCGCGGAGCTGGGCCTGGGAGTTGAGTTCGGCCTGGTACTCGGCCCAGGCGGTCTCGATGGCGTCGGTCAGCACGTACTTGGGGTCGGCGGGGTTGGTCGGGTCGCCGTTGAACCAGCGGGCCTTGATCGCCTCGACCTCGATCCGGAACTCCGGGGAGCCCTGAGCGGGTGCGACCGTCGGGAAGCCGTTGTACTGGATGAACCGTCGGACGTCGTCGGCCGAGCCCCCGTTGGCTTGGTGGGCGTAGGTCTCCCAGATCGTGGTCGGGTCCTTGGCGGCGTTCTCCTTGCCGATCGCGGTGACCCGGTCCATCGCGGCCTGGTCGGCCTTCGGTATGTCCAGAGCGATGGAGACGGAGAGTACGGCTCGCCAGAACGTGGAGTCGGACGACATGTAGGCGATCACGTCGCCGTCGAAGTCGGGCTGGCGATCGTACATCGAGAAGCCGTCGAGGAAGTGCTGCCGGCCGTCCCGGCGCTGGCCCCGGGCCTGGTCGGCGACCTTGGTAGCGGCCACGTCCTTCGCCAGCGCGCTGCTGGGATCGTCTTCCCATCCTCTGCTGATCCAGGTGGCCCAGACCGCGCTCGTCTCGGCGTCGTTGCCGGCCAGTGCGGCGCCGGCCTCGGTCCGCATCCGGGTGCCGCCGGCGTGCATCACCTTGGCCAACCGGGCCCGGTCCATGCGCTTGTTCTCCGCGTCCTTGAGCGCGGCGAGGCGGACGCCCAGCGGGCCCGTGCCGGCCGGGTAGATCACCGGCGCGGAGACCTTGGGTCCGGCGACCGCGGCGTGCGGGCGCCGGGGGGTGTTCCAGACCTGGGCGATCCAGTCGTTGCAGGTCCAGATCTGGAGGTTGGTGCCGTCTGAGGTGGAGCCGGCCGGAACGTCTAGGCAGCGGCCCGAGTTGGGGTTGAGCAGGGTGGTGCGGCCGTCCGCGTCGAAGCGGACCACCCACTGCTGGTTCAACCCGCCATTGCAGGTCCAGAGCCCGACCGGCGTGCCGTCCGCGACGGCGCCCTCGCCGCCGGCGATGTCGAGGCACTGGAAGGCGTGGGTGATGGTGCCGTTCTGGTTCAGCGTCCAGACCTGCGCGGGCGTGCCGTTGCACTGGGTGCTCTGCACCGGGGTGCCGGGAGCCGGGTTGTTCCAGGGGTCGTCCACGCACTTGCCGCCGAGGGCCGGGTCGGAGATCGGACCGGTCGGCTGGGGATCGCCGGCGGGCGGGCTGAACCACTGGGCTGTGCTGCCGTTGCAGCCCCACAGCCGGAGCGTCGCGCCGTCAGTGGTGGAGGCGCCGGGGACGTCGATGCAGCGGCGGCTCATCGGGTTGTAGATCCGGGGGCTGCCGTTGCTGGCGTACTGCACGATCCACTGCTGGTTTCGGCCGCCGTTGCAGTCCCAGATCTCCAGTTCGGTGCCGTCGGTGATCCCGCTCCCGTCGCGAGCGGTGTCGGGAATGTCGAGGCACTTTTCCGGGGTGGTGGTCAGGGTGATTGTCCCGTAGAACCCGAGGTCGCCGTACCCGTAAGGGCCGCTGGGGTTGAACGTCCAGTTCTGGGCGTCCCCGCCGTTGCAGGTGGACGAACCCACGGCCGCGCCGTTGCGGGTGTCGGCCGCGAGGTCGTCCGCGCACTTGTCGAGGCCGAGGTTGTGGATCGGGCCGCTGGCCTGTGCGTTGAGGTTGACCGGGGTGGCTAGCCCGGTGTTCCCGAGGTCCCACGGAGGGGTGTCCGCGGCGGCCGGTGGGATCAGTCCGAAGGCGAGGCCGATGGCCGCGAGCGCGGCGGCCGTTCTCGCCAGGAATGGGTGGGCCCGCCCTAATGATCTCGATTTCATGAAGTTGCGACCTACCGTCAGTTATGCCCGGACCTCGCCTTGTTGACGAACGATCTCGGATCGCGGCGAAGCCTACTGCGGTGGTTCGCATCCTTTTCGAACATTTACAGAAGCGGAAGCCCCCCGGAGCGATTCGCGTTCCGGGGGGGGCATGCGGCGAGGTGCTCGCTAGGCCGGGCGGAGCCAGAGGGTGGCGAGTGGGGGGAGGACCAGTTCGGCGGAGCGGGGCTGGTCGTTCCAGGGGGTCGGGTCGGCCTTGACCGGGTGGGAGTTGCCGATGCCGCCGCCGCCGTAGGCCTCGGCGTCGGTGTTGAGCACTTCCTCCCACAGCTGGTCGCGGCCCGCCAGGGCGGGCAGGCCGACCCGGTGGCCGTGCCGGACGACCGGGGAGAAGTTGCAGACCGCGACCAGTGGCGAGCCGTCGGCCGCGTACCGGACGAAGGAGAGCAGGTTGTCCTCGGCGGCGCCGCCGTCGAGCCAGCGGAAGCCGTCCGGGGTGGCGTCCCGTTCCCAGAGGGCGGGGGTGTCCAGGTAGTGCCGGTTGAGGTCGCGGACCAGTCGGCGCACGCCGAGGTGGTCCCGGTGGGCCGGCCACTGCTCGTCGAGCACCCACCACTGCGGTCCCTGTTCGTGGTGCCACTCCGCGCCCTGGGCGAACTCCTGTCCCATGAAGAGGAGTTGCTTGCCCGGGTGGGACCACATGAAGCCCAGGTAGGCGCGGTGGTTGGCGCGCTGCTGCCACCAGTCGCCGGGCATCTTGGAGACCAGCGCCTGCTTGCCGTGCACCACCTCGTCGTGCGAGATCGGCAGGATGTAGTTCTCCGAGTAGGCGTACACCATCGAGAAGGTGATCTCGTTGTGGTGGTACTTGCGGTGCACCGGCTCCTTGGACATGTAGACCAGCGAGTCGTGCATCCAGCCCATGTTCCACTTCAGCCCGAAGCCCAGGCCGCCGGCGTCGGTGGGGCGGGTGACGCCGTCCCAGGCGGTGGACTCCTCGGCGATGGTGACCACGCCGGGGCAGCGCCGGTAGACGGTGGCGTTCATCTCCTGCAGGAACGCGGCGGCGTCCAGGTTCTCCCGGCCGCCGTGCTGGTTGGGCGTCCAGGCGCCGCCCTCGCGGGAGTAGTCGAGGTAGAGCATCGAGGCGACGGCGTCCACCCGCAGGCCGTCGATGTGGAACTCCTCGCACCAGTAGACCGCGTTGGCGACGAGGAAGTTGCGCACCTCCTTGCGGCCGTAGTCGAACTCCAGGGTGCCCCAGTCGGGGTGCTCGGCGCGCAGCGGGTCGGCGGGCTCGTACAGCGGCTCGCCGTCGAAGCGGGCGAGCGCGAAGGCGTCCTTGGGGAAGTGGGCGGGCACCCAGTCGACGATCACGCCGATGCCGTGCCGGTGCAGGGTGTCCACCAGGTGGCGGAAGTCGTCCGGGCCGCCGAGCCGGGCGGTGGGGGCGTAGTAGCCGGACACCTGGTAGCCCCAGGAGCCACCGAAGGGGTGCTCCATCACCGGCATGAACTCCACGTGGGTGAAGTTCAACTCCTTGAGGTAGAGCGGGAGTTCCTCGGCGATGGCGCGGTAGCTGGTGAGGTCCGGCCGCCAGGACGCCAGGTGCAGCTCGTACACCGACATCGGCGCCCGGTGGTGCGCGGTGCGGGCCCGGCGGGCCATCCACTCGCCGTCCTGCCAGCGGTGGTCGGAGCTGGTGACCACCGAGGCGGTGGCGGGCGGGCACTGGGCGGCGCGGGCCAGCGGGTCGGCCTTGTCGAGCACCCAGCCCTGCCGGGTGTGGATCTCGTACTTGTACGCGGCGCCCTCGCCGAGGCCCGGGACGAACAGCTCCCAGATCCCGGACGAGCCGAGCGAGCGCATCGGGTGCCCGGTGCCGTCCCAGTGGTTGAAGTCGCCGATCAGCCGGACCCCGACGGCGTTCGGCGCCCAGACCGCGAAGGCGGTGCCGGCGACGCCGTCGACGGTGCGCGGGTGGGAGCCGAGCGCCCGCCAGAGCTGCTCGTGCCGGCCCTCGGAGATCAGGTGCAGGTCGAGCTCGCCGAGGGTGGGCGGGGTGCGGTAGCCGTCGTGCTGGACCAGTGGCTCGCCGCCGGGGTAGGTCACCAGCAGCCGGTAGTCCGGCATGCTCCCGCCGGCCACCAGCCCGGTGAACAGGCCGCCCTGCTGGTGGGTGAGTTCGGCCGGGCCCTGGGCGGTCTCGACGACCACCCGCTCGGCGAACGGACGCAGCACCCGGATCGCGGTGCCGCCGTGCACCGGGTGGGCGCCGAGCAGGGCGTGCGGGTCGTGGTGCTGCCCGCCGACCAGCCGGTCCACCTCGGACGGCGGCAGCGGCGCCTCGGGCAGCCGCAGCGAGGCCGTGGGCGGGGCCGTGGGTGGGGCCGCGACCGGCTCGGGCTCGGCGACCGGCTCGGGCTCCGCGGCCGCCCGGGGCGTTGTGGGCTCGGGCCCGGGGGAGTCCGGGCCGGCCAGGAAGGTGTCCGGTACGGGGCGGGTGGTACGGCCGGGCGGATCGAGCGGAGTCACGGCTGGGTCCTCCTGCGACGGGGGGTGGGCAAACTCCAGGGCGGCGGAACCGGGGGTACGGGTGCGGCCGGGGCGGTCACACGGTGAGGGCGAGCCGGTTGATCGCGGCGAGCGGGATCGGCAGCCAGCTCGGCCGGTGCCGGGCCTCGTAGACCACCTCGTACACCGCCTTGTCGATCTCCAGGGCCCGCATCAGCTCCGGCGAGGCCGCCGGGTCGGCGCCGCCGCCGGCGGTGTAGCCGGCGCAGAAGGCGGTGCGGTTGCGCTGCGCCCAGGCGGCCGCGAGGTGGGCGAGCTCCGGGTCGACCGGGCCGCCGGCCAGCAGGTGGGCGGCCGCGTAGTCGAAGGAGCGGAGCATCGCGGCGATGTCGCGCAGCGCGGGCTGCGGCTCCCGGCGCTCGTTGACGGACTTGGCCGGTTCGCCCTCGAAGTCCAGCAGCACCCAGCCGTGCGGGGTGCGCATGGCCTGCCCGAGGTGCAGGTCGCCGTGGATGCGCTGGACCGGCAGGCCGTCCGGGTGGGCGTCGGCGAGCTGCTGGAAGGCGGTGCGCAGCGCGGCCCGGTAGCGCAGCAGCCCGGGGACGGCGGCGACGGCGCTGTCCAGCCGGTCGGCCATGGTGGTGGCGAGCCGGCTGGTCTGGGCGCGGTCGAGCCGGGCGACCGGCATCGACCGGGCCAGGACCCGGTGCACCTCGGCGGTGGCCCGGCCGAGCCGGTGCGCCTCGATGGCGAAGTTGCCGGGGGAGGGGTCGCCCTTGAGCCTGCCGACCTGGTCGAGGGCGAGCTCCCAGCCGTCCTCGGCGTCCGGCAGGTAGCGCTGGAGCAGGCCGAGGGTGGCGGGTTCGGCGCGTTCCATCCGGCTCTCGAACCAGGCGGCGACCCGGGGGATCCGGGTGGAGCCGGCCCGGGAGAGGGCGAGGGAGAGTTCGAGGTCGGGGTTGGTGCCGGGGTGGATGCGGCGGAACAGCTTGAGGATGTACGAGGTGCCGTAGATGACCGAGCTGTTGGACTGCTCGGCGGTGGAGGCGCGGCCGGGGAGGTTGGCGGGGAGCCCGGAGCCGGGGGTGCGGCGGAAGGACAGCGAGCCGAACCGGTCGCCGGTGGCCAGGTGTTCCAGCAGCCGCCCGGTGAGTTCGGGGTCGTGCACCGCGTCGTAGAGCGCCGCGCCGTCGTACGGGCCCTGGCTGAGCCGGCCGAGCACGGCGCTGGGCTCGATGTCCGCGGGCCCGTCCGAGCGGATGCCGAGCAGGAGTTGGTAGATGTCCCCGTGCGGGGCGCCGGCCGTGGTGGCGTGCTCGACCCGCAGCAGCAGGTGCAGCAGGGCCGGGTCGCCGACCTGCAGCGGGGTTCCGACCATCGGGGTGAGGCCGGTGATGGGCCGTCCCTTCCCGGCGTACCAGCGCTGGGTGGGGAGCCACTCGGCGATCAGCGGCAGGGCCGCCTGGACGAGTTCGCTGACCCCCAGGGCGGTTCTCCGGGCCCCGGTGCTCCGCGGGCCCGCCGACGCGGCGGATTCGGCGGGGGTGTCGTGCTGCACATGGGCTTGAGAACGGGAGGTTTCGGACATGACTCCCTTTCCCCGGAAGCGGGCGGACGGCCCGACGGGTCTGGCCGGGTCCGTCAGTCTTCCGGATTTCGGCGGCGCGGCGGCGGCGGCACGCGAGCGGGGCTCAGGTGTCACGCCTTCGTGTGGGTGGCCGTTGGGCTGTTCTCCGTACGCGGTGGTGCAGAGAACTCCGGGGGCGCAGGGGTTCAACTCGCGCCCCCGGAGGGTCTGGTGGTGCTGTTGGGGCCGGATGTGGCGGATCGTTACTTCGAGCGCCTCGTCCCGCTCAGGCGCGGGGGCTGCCGGAGCTGGAACCAGTAGAAGCCGTGGCCGGCCAGGGTGAGCAGGTAGGGCCACTCGCCGATCGAGGGGAAGCGCACCCCGCCGATCAGCTCGACCGGGTACCGTCCGCCGTACTGCCGCAGGTCCAGCTCGGTCGGCTGCGCGAACCGCGAGAAGTTGTTCACGCACATGACCAGGTCCCCCTCGTGTTCGCGCACGAAGGCCAGCACGGCGGGGTTGCTGGAGGGCAGTTCGGTGTACGTGCCGAGGCCGAACGCCGGATTGAGCTTGCGGATCTCGATCATGCGACGCGTCCAGTGCAGCAGCGAACTCGAACTGCTCTGCTGCGCCTCGACGTTGGTCACCTGGTAGCCGTACACCGGGTCCATGATGGGCGGCAGACTGAGCCTGCCCGGGTCGGCGGAGGAGAAACCCGCGTTGCGGTCCGGGGTCCACTGCATCGGCGTGCGCACGCCGTCCCGGTCGCCCAGCCAGATGTTGTCGCCCATGCCGATCTCGTCGCCGTAGTACAGCACCGGCGAGCCGGGCAGCGAGAACAGCAGGGCGGTGAACAGCTCGATCTGGTTGCGGTCGTTCTCCAGCAGCGGGGCGAGCCGGCGCCGGATGCCCACGTTGGCGCGCATCCGGGGGTCCTTGGCGTACTCCGCGTACATGTAGTCGCGCTCCTCGTCGGTGACCATCTCCAGGGTCAGCTCGTCGTGGTTGCGCAGGAAGATGCCCCACTGGCAGCCGCCCGGGATCTGCGGGGTCTTGGCGAGGATCTCCGACACCGGGTAGCGGGACTCCCGCCGCACGGCCATGAAGATCCGGGGCATCACCGGGAAGTGGAACGCCATGTGGCACTCGTCGCCGCCCGCGGTGAAGTCGCCGAAGTAGTCGACGACGTCCTCGGGCCACTGGTTGGCCTCGGCGAGCAGCACGGTGTCGGGGTAGTCGGCGTCGATCTCCTTGCGGACCCGCTTGAGGAACTCGTGCGTCTCCGGCAGGTTCTCGCAGTTGGTGCCCTCGCGGGCGAACAGGTAGGGCACCGCGTCCAGCCGGAAGCCGTCGATGCCGAGGTCGAGCCAGAACCGCAGCCCGGCGATCATCTCCTGCTGGACGCGGGGGTTGTCGTAGTTGAGGTCCGGCTGGTGGGAGAAGAACCGGTGCCAGTAGTACTGCTTGCGGACCGGGTCGTAGGTCCAGTTGGAGGTCTCGGTGTCGACGAAGATGATCCGGGCGTCCGGGTACTGCTTGTCGTCGTCGGCCCACATGTAGAAGTCGCCGTACGGGCCGTCCGGGTCCGCCCGCGAGGCCTGGAACCACGGGTGCTGGTCGCTGGTGTGGTTCATGACGAAGTCGATGATCACGCGCATGCCGCGGGCGTGCGCGGCGTCGACGAACTCCATGAAGTCGGCGAGGTCGCCGAACTCCGGCAGCACCGACTTGTAGTCGGCCACGTCGTACCCGCCGTCGCGCAGCGGCGAGGCGAAGAACGGCGGGAGCCAGAGGCAGTCGACCCCGAGCCACTGGAGGTAGTCGAGCTTGGTGGTGAGCCCCTTCAGGTCCCCGACCCCGTCGCCGTTGCTGTCCTGGAAGGACCGCACCAGCACCTCGTAGAAGACCGCACGCTTGAACCACTCCGGGTCCAGGTTCTTCTTCGAGGTCTCCGGGAAGATGTCGGGGACGGGCTCGTTCACTGTCACGCTGGGTTCCTCCGAACCGTGAGGAGGTGAGCCGGCTCGGCTGAGGGATCGAGCCGGACGTAGTTGTGCCGGCCCCAGGTGTAGACGGCGCCGGTGAGCTCGTCGTGCACCACGTACGGGCCGTCGCCGTCGAGGGTGACGGTGGCCTCCTGGACCTGGTGCGGGTCGAGGTTGACCACGGTGACGACCTGGTCGGTGAGGCCCTCGGGGGTGGTCGCGGTCTTGGAGTAGGCGAGCACCTGGTCGTTGTCGGTGGGGTGGAAGCGCAGGTTGCGCAGCTGCTGCAGGGCGGGGTGGCGCCGGCGCAGCCGGTTCAGCACGGTGAGCAGCGGGGCGAGGGAGTCGGTGCGGGCCCAGTCGCGCGGGCGCAGCTCGTACTTCTCCGAGTGCAGGTACTCCTCGGATCCCGGGTGGGCCGGCTCGTTCTCGTACAGCTCGAAGCCGGCGTAGACGCCGTAGCTGGGGGAGAGGGTGGCGGCGAGCACGGCGCGGACGGCGAACGCGGCCCGGCCGCCGTGCTGGAGGTAGCCGTGCAGGATGTCCGGGGTGTTGGCGAAGAAGTTGGGCCGCATGTAGGCGGCGGCGTCACCGGTGAGTTCGGTGAGGTACTCGGTGAGTTCCGTTTTGGTGGTGCGCCAGGTGAAGTACGTGTACGACTGGTGGAAACCGATCTTCCCCAGGGTGTGCATCATCGCGGGCCGGGTGAAGGCCTCCGCCAGGAACACGACGTCCGGGTCGGTGCGGGCGATGTCGGCGAGCACGTTCTCCCAGAACACCACCGGCTTGGTGTGCGGGTTGTCGACCCGGAAGATCCGAACGCCGTGGGACATCCAGAACCGGAGGATCCGGATGGTTTCCTTGACGATTCCATCCATGTCCTGGTCGAAGTTGACCGGATAGATGTCCTGGTACTTCTTCGGAGGGTTCTCGGCGTACGCGATGGTGCCGTCCGCGCGGTGGTTGAACCATTCCGGGTGCTTGTTCACCCACGGGTGGTCGGGGGAGCACTGGAGGGCGAAGTCCAGCGCCACCTCCAGGTGCAGGTCCCGGGCCTCGGCGACGAAGTGGTCGAAGTCCTCGATGGTGCCGAGGTCCGGGTGGATCGCGTCGTGGCCGCCCTCCGGGGAGCCGATCGCCCACGGCGAGCCGACGTCGTGCGGACCGGCCGTCAGGGTGTTGTCCGGGCCCTTGCGGAAGGCTCGCCCGATCGGGTGGACCGGCGGCAGGTAGACCACGTCGAAGCCCATCGCGGCGACGGCCGGCAGCCGCTCGGCGGCGGTGCGCAGGGTGCCCGAGCGCGGCGGCTCGACGCCGCCCGGGTCCACCACCGCGCCCTCCGACCGGGGGAAGAACTCGTACCAGGAGCCGTACAGCGCGCGCTCGCGGTCCACCTGGAGCGGCAGCGGGCGGGAGGCGCTGAGCAGTTCGCGCAACGGGTGGCGGTCCAGCAGTTCCAGCACGTCGGGGGCGAGTGCGGCGGCCAGCCGGGACAGCGGCGGCAGCCCGGGGTCGCGCAGCGCGTCGGCGGCGGCCAGCACGTGCGCCCGGCCCTCCTTCTTCGGCACCCCGTTCGCCGCCTGCTCCAGCAGTCGGGCGCCCTCCTCCAGGACCAGCACGGTGTCGATCCCGGCGGGCAGCTTCACGGCGGCGGTCCGGCGCCAGGTGGCGATCGGGTCGCTCCAGGCCTCGACCAGGTACGACCAGCGGCCGGGGGCCGTCGGGGTGACGTGCGCGCCCCAGCGGTCGGTGCCCTCGGCCAGCTCGCGCATCGGTGTCCACGGGCCGCTGCGGCCGCGCGGGTCGCGCAGCACCACGTTGGCGTTGACGGCGTCGTGGCCCTCGCGGAACACGGTCGCGGTGACCAGGAAGGTCTCGCCGACGACGGCCTTGGCCGGGCGGCGGCCGGAGTCGACGAGGGGGCTGACGTCCAGGACGGGGATGCGGCCGATCACGGTGTCGCTCTCTGTCGTCTTGCGGGCGGCGGACTTGCGGGCGGGGGCCTTGCGCGGCGCGGCGTCGGCGGGGGCCTCGGCGGCGTCGGCGGTGGCCTTCGCGGTGGCGGCGGCGCGGCGCGTCGTGGTGGTGCGCCTGCGCGGTGTCGCCGGCCGGCCCTCCTCGGACCCGGGTTCTCGGGCTGCGTCGGTCGGCTCGCCGCGGACCGCCCCGGCCCGCGGCGCCGGCATCGCCGGATCCGTCCGAGTGTCAGAATCCGTCCGTCCGGCGGATTCCGCGACCGCTGCGTCGATGGTGTCGGCCACCGGTGTGGACTGGTCCCGCGTGTCGCCGTGCATGTCAAACTCCTGCCCGAGATCGGCGGCAGCTCCCGCGGGCCGGGATGGGCCAGGGGAGTACCGGGAGGACTGCTGGGTGGGGAGGACGTGCGACCGGAAGCCTGCCCGCGCCGCTGTCCCCGGCAACCTGCCCGGCGCCCGCCGAGCCCGCGGCGGGACGCCCGGAGCCCGTGCGCGTCCCGGCGCGCGCCTCCAGGGGCACGCCCCTGGGCGAACCGGTCCACCCGTGAACGAGCAGGCCGGGTACGAGGACACGCGTCGGTGCGCGGTGGGCGCCGAATGGGCTAAGAAGAAGGGAAACGATCAACGCGAAAAGGATTCGGACGTGCTGCTTCAAGGCGGACGCCACCCGCCGCCGCACTCCCCGCAGCATCAACGACCTTGAGTCATCCTCGCACCGGGGACAAGACTTTTGCAGCGGTACGACAGTAGTTTCGGGCTTTGTCCTGAGCGGATGAGCCATCGGAAATGGACCTGTTCCGCAGTGTTCATGCATTGGTAGCGCGGGCCTCCGGAATGTGCGCCTCGCGCGCCCCCCGTGCAGCCCAATGCGCCGAATGCGATCTCATCAATAGGCCGAACGGATGCCCAATAGCCCACTTGACGCACTGCCATGACGACCATCGCGGCTACGCTTCACGCCGTGAAGGCAATCCGCAGATTCACCGTCCGCACCGTCCTGCCCGAACAACTCCAGCCGCTGCACGAGCTGGCCCTCAACCTGCGCTGGTCCTGGCACCCCGAGACCAGGGACCTCTTCCGGTCCGTGGACCCGGAGGTCTGGGCCGCGACCGGCGAGGACCCGGTGCGGTTGCTCGGGGAGGTCCCGGCCGCCCGGCTCGCCGCACTCGCCGCCGACCGGCGGTTCCTGCGCAGACTCGGCGACCTCGCCGACGACCTGCGCGAGTACCTGGGCGGCCCCCGCTGGTACCAGACCCAGCAGGAGGCCGGCGCCACCCCGCCGCCCGCCGCCGTCGCCTACTTCTCCCCCGAGTACGGCATCGCCGCCGCGTTGCCCCAGTACTCCGGCGGCCTGGGCATCCTGGCCGGCGACCACCTCAAGGCCGCCAGCGACCTCGGCGTCCCGATCATCGGCGTCGGGCTGTTCTACCGGCACGGCTACTTCCGCCAGTCCCTCAACCGGGACGGCTGGCAGCAGGAGCGCTACCCGCTGCTCGATCCGGACGAACTCGCGGTCAGCCTGCTCCGGGAGGGTGACGGCGCCCCCGGCCGGGTCGACCTCGCCCTGCCCGGCGGCCGCACCCTGGCCGCACACATCTGGAAGGCCCAGGTCGGGCGGGTGCCGTTGCTGCTGCTCGACTCCGACATCGAGGCCAACTCGCCGGCCGAGCGCGACGTCACCGACCGGCTCTACGGCGGCGGCAGCGAGCACCGGCTGCTCCAGGAGATGCTGCTCGGCATCGGCGGCGTCCGCGCCGTCCGCGCCTACTGCCGGCTCACCGGGCACCCCGCCCCCGAGGTCTTCCACACCAACGAGGGCCACGCCGGCTTCCTCGGTGTCGAACGGATCCGCGAACTCGTCGCCGACGACGCGGCCGGCCTGGACTTCGCCGCCGCCCTGGAGTCCGTCCGGGCCGGCACCCTGTTCACCACCCACACGCCCGTTCCGGCCGGCATCGACCGCTTCGACCGCGAGCTGGTCGCCCGGCACTTCAGCGGCGACGCCGCGCTGCCCGGAGTCCCGGTCGAACCGGTGCTGGCGCTCGGCGCCGAGACCTGGCCCGGCGGGGACCCGAAGCTTTTCAACATGGCCGCCATGGGCCTGCGGCTCGCCCAGCGCGCCAACGGGGTGTCCACCCTGCACGGCGAGGTCAGCCGCTCCATGTTCAACGGCCTCTGGCCCGGATTCGACGCCACCGAGGTGCCGATCACCTCGGTCACCAACGGCGTCCACGCCGCCACCTGGATCGACCCGGCGGTCGTGCGGCTCGGCGCCGCCGAGATCGGCGCCGACCGCGCCGAGGACGCCATGACCACCGGCGACGCCAAGCGCTGGACGGGCCTGGAGAGGATCGGCAACACCGAGATCTGGGACCTGCGCCGCAGCCTGCGCGCCCAACTGGTCGAGGAGGCCCGCCGCCGGCTGCGCGACTCCTGGCGGCAGCGCGGCGCCGGCGAGGCCGAACTCGGCTGGGTCTCCTCGGTGCTCGACCCGGACGTGCTCACCATCGGCTTCGCCCGCCGGGTGCCCTCGTACAAGCGGCTCACCCTGATGCTGCGCGACCCGGACCGGCTGCGCGCCCTGCTGCTGCACCCCGTCCGGCCGGTGCAGATCGTGGTCGCCGGCAAGGCCCACCCGGCCGACGACGGCGGCAAGCGGCTGATCCAGCAGATGGTCGCCTTCGCCGACGACCCGGCCGTCCGGCACCGGATCGTCTTCCTGCCGGACTACGACATGGCGATGGCCCGGCACCTCTACCCGGGCTGCGACGTCTGGCTGAACAACCCGCTGCGCCCGCTGGAGGCCTGCGGCACGTCCGGGATGAAGGCCGCGCTCAACGGCTGCCTCAACCTGTCCGTCCTGGACGGCTGGTGGGACGAGTGGTGCGACGGCCAGAACGGCTGGGCGATCCCCACCGCCGACGAGACCGGCGGCGTGCTCGACCCGGAGAGCAGCGAGGCCGAGCACCGCGACGACATCGAGGCCGCCGCGCTGTACGACCTGATCGAGGAGCAGGTCGCCGGCCGGTTCTACGACCGGGGCACGGACGGGCTGCCGCACCGCTGGATCGCCATGGTCCGGCACACCCTGGTCACCCTCGGGCCCAAGGTGCTGGCCGGGCGGATGGTCCGCGAGTACGTCGAACGGCTGTACACCCCGGCGGCGCTGGCCCAGCGGGAGCTGGCCGGCGCGGCGTACCGCGGCGCGCGGGAGCTGGCCGAGTGGAAGGCGCGGGTCCGCGAGGGCTGGCCGGCCGTGCGGGTCGAGCACGTCGAGGCGGACTGTCCGGACGAGGCGCAGGAGCTGGGCAGCGCGCTGTCGCTGCGGGTGCAGGTCGCGCTCGGGACGCTGGACCCGGGCGACGTCGAGGTGCAGGCGGTGTCCGGCCGGGTGGACGAGTCGGACGGCATCTCGGATGCCTGCGTGCTCGCCCTCAAGCCCGTCGGCGGGTCCGACCTGGACGGACGGACCCGCTACGAGGGCTCGCTGGAGCTGTGCCGGACCGGGCCGTTCGGCTACACCGTCCGGGTGTTGCCGGCCCACCCCCGGCTGGCCTCCCCGGCCGAGCTGGGGCTGGTCGCCCTGCCCGCCGAGTCGGCGGGGATGGACGCGGGGGTGCTGCGCTAGCCCTGCCCTGGCGGGACGCGCCAGGGCCTGTCTTCAAACCCCCGCCACGCGGGCGGGGTTTGAAGACAGGCCCTCTAGACGAGGCTGTCCCGCCAGGCCTGGTGGAGGGCGGCGAAGCGGCCGGAGCCGTCGACCAGCTCCTGCGGGGAGCCGTCCTCGACGATCCGGCCCTGGTCCATCACCAGGACGCGGTCGGCGATCTCCACGGTGGAGAGCCGGTGCGCGATGATCACCGCCGTCCGGCCGGCCAGCACCGTGCGCATGGCCCGCTGGACGGCCTGCTCGCCGGGGACGTCCAGCGAGCTGGTCGCCTCGTCGAGGATCAGCACCGCCGGGTCGGCGAGCAGCGCGCGGGCGAAGGCGACCAGTTGGCGCTGCCCGGCGGAGATCCGGCCGCCGCGCTTGCGCACGTCGGTGTCGAAGCCGTCCGGGAGCGCGGCGATGAACTCGTGGGCGCCGATGTCCCGGGCGGCCTGATCGACCTCCTCGCGGCCGGCGCCGGGGCGGCCGATCGCGATGTTGTCGGCGACGGTGCCGGAGAACAGGAAGGACTCCTGGGTCACCATCACCACGCCGCGGCGCAGCTCGGGGGTGGCGAGGTCGCGCAGGTCCACGCCGTCCAGCCGGATCCGGCCGTCGGTCGGGTCGTAGAAGCGGGCCAGCAGCTTGGCGACCGTCGACTTGCCCGCGCCGGTCGCGCCGACCACCGCCACCGTCTGTCCGGCCGGGATCACCAGGTCGAACGGCGGCAGCACCTCCTTGCCGGTGCGGTAGGCGAAGCGGGTGTCCTCGAAGCGGACCTCGCGCCCCTTGCCGGCGGCCGCCGGCAGCTCGGTGGGCTCGGCCGGTTCGGCGACGGTCGGCTCGTGGGCGAGCAGGCCGGCGATCTTCTCCAGCGCGGCCGCGGCCGACTGGTAGCTGTTCAGGAACATCGCCAGCTGGTCGATCGGGTCGTAGAGCCGGCGCAGGTAGAGCACGAAGGCGGTGAGCACGCCCAGTTCCACCGTGCCGTCGGCGACCAGGTAGGCGCCGAGCAGCACCACGCCGGTGGTCCACAGGTTGGCGGTGGCGCGGGAGAGGCCGACGTAGCGGGCGATCTCCAGCAGGCCGTCCGCCGTCGCGGTGGCGGACTGCCGGTTGACCACGGCGAAGGCGTCGTCGTTGGCCTGCTCGCGGCGGAAGGCCTGCACCGGGCGGATGCCGTTCATGGTCTCGGTGAAGCGGACGATCAGCGAGGCGGCCGAGGTGCGGGAGCGCCGGTAGACCCGGCGCGAGCGGCGGCGGAAGGAGCGGGCGATCAGCGCCAGCGGCAGCACCGACACCAGTGAGACCAGGCCGAGTCGCCAGTCCAGCACCAGGAGCAGCACCGAGATGTAGCAGACCGAGAGGAAGACGGTCAGCAGCTCCTGGAGGCCCTCGGAGAGCAGCTCGCGCAGCGCGTCCACGTCGCTGGTGGCGCGGGAGATGATCCGGCCCGAGGTGTACCGCTCGTGGAAGTCCAGGCTCAGCCGCTGGGCGTGCCGGAAGATCCGGCCGCGCAGCTCCAGCAGGATGTCCTGGTTGACCCGGGCGCTGATCTTGATGAACGCCCACTGCAGCACCGGGCTGATCAGCGCGCAGGCCAGGTAGGCGCCGACCACCGCGATCAGCGGGCCGGAGTCGTGCTCGCGCAGCGCCGGGATGCCGCGGTCCATCGCGACGGCGACCAGCAGCGGGCCGGACTGCAGCGCGGCCTGCTGGACGAGGATCACCACCATCGCGACGGCGATCCGGGCGCGGTGCGGGCCGAGCAGCGAGCGCAGCAGTGCCCGGGGCGCGCCGGGCGGGACGGGGATGTCCTCCTCGTCGGCCGGGGGCGGCGGCAGCTGTTCCTCGGCCGGCTCGGCGGTCTCCCGCTCGGCGGGGCCGGCGGGCGAGACGGTGGTGGTCATCGGGTGGTGCCCCCCTCGGAGATCAGGGCGGTCTCGGGTACGAGGGCGGCCTCGCCCGACATCAGTTCGCGGTAGTGCGCGCAGTCGCGCAGCAGTTCCTGGTGGGTGCCGACGGCCTCGATCCGGCCGTCGGAGAGCACCGCGACCCGGTCGGCGAGCAGTACGGTGCTCGGGCGGTGGGCGACCACCAGGGCGGTGGTGGCGCCGAGGACCTCGCGCAGCGCCCGTTCGACCAGTGCCTCGGTGTGCACGTCGAGGGCGGAGAGCGGGTCGTCCAGCACCAGGAAGGCCGGGTCGCCGACCACCGCGCGGGCCAGCGCGAGACGCTGGCGCTGGCCGCCGGACAGGCTCAGGCCCTGCTCGCCGACCTCGGTGTCCACGCCCTCGGGGAGCTTGTCCACGAAGGCGGCCTGGGCGGTGGCCAGGGCGGAACGAAGCTGCTCCTCGCCCGCGCCGGGCGCGCCCATCAGGACGTTCTCCCGGACGGTGGCGGAGAACAGGGTGGGCTCCTCGAAGGCGACGGCGACGAGTTCGCGCAGCCGCTCCCGGGGGAGGTCGCGGATGTCCCGGCCGTCCAGGGTGATGGCGCCCGCGGTGGCCTCGTGGAGGCGGGGGAGCAGCGCGGTGAGGGTGGTCTTGCCGCTGCCGGTGGCGCCGACCAGGGCCATCGTCTCGCCGCTGCGGATGTGCAGGTCGATGCCGGCCAACAGGTCGGGGGTGTCGTCGGGGGCGTCGGGATAGCGGAAGCGGACGTCGGTGAAGCGGATGCCGTCGGGGGTGGGGCCGAGGCCGTCGGCGGTGCCCGTATCGGCGCTCTCGGGCTCGTCCAGCACCTCGAAGAAGCGGTCGGTGGCGGTGGCGGCCTCGTTGGCGTAGGCGAGCAGCCAGCCCAGGGACTCGACCGGCCAGCGCAGCGCGAGCGCGGTGGAGAGGAAGGCGACCAGGGTGCCGGCGCTCAGCTCGTCGTGGGCGACCAGGTAGGCGCCGACGGCGAGGGCGCAGCCGAGGGCGATCTCGGGCAGGCCGACGATGACCGCCCAGAGGTTGGCGAGCAGCCCGGCCTTGCGCAGTTCGGTGCGGCGCAGGTCGTGGGACTGGGCGCGGAAGCGCTCGGCCATCGAGCGGTGGCGGCCGAAGGCCTTGAGGATGCGGATGCCGAGGACGGACTCCTCGACGACGGTGGCGAGGTCGCCGTTCTGGTCCTGGGCGCGGCGGGCGGCGCCGGAGTAACCGGACTCGAAGCGCCGGGTGAGCAGGAACAGCGGGACGGAGGGCAGCAGGGTGATCAGGGCCAGCCGCCAGTCCTGGGTGAACATCACCACCGTGCCGGCCAGGAACATCACCGAGTTGACGATCAGGAAGACCAGCGGGAAGGCCAGAAACAGCCGCATGGTGTACATGTCGGCGGTGGCCCGGGAGAGCAGCTGGCCGGAGCCCCAGCGCTCGTGGAAGGAGATCGGCAGCCGCTGGAGCTTGGCGAAGAGGTCGCCGCGCATGGCCGTCTCCAGCCCGGCCAGTGGTCGGGCCAGGATCACCCGGCGGGTGTAGAACAGTGCGGCCTCGACCAGGCCGAGCAGCAGCAGCAGGCCCACCAGCGGCCACAGCCCGCGCAGGTCGTGTTCGGCGAGCGGGCCGTCGACGATCCGGCCGAGGATCAGCGGGACGCCGAGGACGCTCAACATGGCGAGCGCGGCGGCGGTCGCCGAGGTGGCCAACTGGCGGCGGACGGCCCGGGCGTAGGGCCACAGGCGCAGCAGGGAGCGGACCGTGGAGCGGTGCCCGGTCGCGGTGTCGTCGTGTTGTCGGTTCTCGGCCATCGTCGTGAGGGTAGGACGAGGCCGCGTCATTTCTCATCAGGTTTTTCACCCCTGACAGGGCCCTTCGGCGAGAACCGGCCACCCGTACGGGTGGGGCACGGCTGAACGGTGGTGCGTGCGCGGCCGGTTGAGCGGGCCGGACTGCGCGCCGGGCGCGTTTCGGGCTCCTCTCGGGCTCCTCTCCGGCGCCGCTTGCGCGGTCGAGGTCCGTCAGGAGGCCGGGGCGGGTGCCTGCAGCAGCCGCAGCGAGCGCCCGCCGAGCACCACGGCGCCCCGCGGACACGGCTCGCCGGTGCCCGCGGCGGCCGTGTCGACCACCGTCCGGTACGCCGCCTCCGGCGCGGCCCAGGGCTCGCCGGGCAGGGTGAACACCACCGGTTCGTGGCCGGCGTTGAGCAGCAGCAGGAAGCTGTCGTCCCGTGAGGGCCGCCCGGTCTCGTCCCGTTCGGACATCGCGGTGCCGGACAGCAGCATGCCGAGGCAGGCGGTCGGGGCGAACCAGTCGGCCTCGGTCATCTCCTTGCCGAGCGGGGTGAACCAGGCGAGGTCCGGCTGGCCGCCGGGGGCGGCGGCCCGGCCGGAGAAGAACGCCCGCTGGCGCAGCACCGGGTGGGCCCGACGCAGCCGGATCAGCCGGGCGGTCAGCTCGCTCAGCTCCCGCCAGCCGGGATCGGCGCCCTCGGCGAGCAGCGACCAGTCCAGCCAACTGGCCTCGTTGTCCTGGCAGTAGGCGTTGTTGTTGCCACGCTGGGTGCGGCCGAACTCGTCCCCGGCGGTGATCATCGGGACGCCGGTGGAGAGCAGCAGGGTGGCCATCAGGTTGCGCAGTTGGCGCAGCCGCAGGGCGTTCACCTCCGGGTCGGTGGTCTCGCCCTCGACGCCGTGGTTCCAGGAGCGGTTGTCGTCGGTGCCGTCCCGGTTGGCCTCGCCGTTGGCCTCGTTGTGCTTGCGGTCGTAGCTGACCAGGTCGCGCAGGGTGAAACCGTCGTGCGCGGTCACGTAGTTGACGGAGGCGTACGGGCGGCGGCCGCCGCGCTGGTACAGGTCGGAGGAGCCGGACAGCCGGTAGCCCAGCTCGCGCACGTCCGGACGGGCGCCGCGCCAGAAGTCCCGTACGGTGTCGCGGTACTTGTCGTTCCACTCGGCCCACAGCGGCGGGAAGCCGCCGACCTGGTAGCCGCCCGGGCCGACGTCCCAGGGCTCGGCGATCAGCTTCACCCGGCTGAGCAGCGGATCCTGGGAGACGGCGGCGAGGAAGGGGTGGTCCATGTCCACCCCGTCGGTGCCGCGGGCGAGGGCGGCGGCGAGGTCGAAGCGGAAGCCGTCCACGCCCATCTCGGTGACCCAGTACCGCAGCGAGTCGGTGACCAACCGGACCACCTGCGGGCGGCGGGTGTCCAGGGTGTTGCCGCAGCCCGTGTAGTCGGCGTAGCCGCGCGGGCGGTGCGGGGCCTGCCGGTAGTAGGCGGCGTTGTCGATGCCGCGCAGCGAGAGCATCGGGCCGAGCTCGGCGCCCTCGGCGGTGTGGTTGAACACCACGTCGAGGATCACCTCGATCCCGGCGGCGTGCAGGGCGCGGACCATCCGCTTGAACTCGCCGACCTGGCCGCCCCGCGAGCCGGCCGCGGAGTAGCCGGCGTGCGGGGCGAAGTAGCCGATCGTGTTGTAGCCCCAGTAGTTGACCAGGCCGCGTGCCTGCAGGTGGTCCTCGCTGGCGTACTGGTGGACCGGCAGCAGCTCGACGGCGGTCACGCCGAGCCGGGTCAGGTGGGCGATCGCGGCCGGGTGGGCCAGGCCCGCGTAGGTGCCGCGCAGCTCCGGCGGGACGTCGGGGTGGCGCATGGTGAAGCCGCGCACGTGCAGTTCGTAGAGGACCGTCTCGGCCCACGGGGTCTTCGGCCGGTGGTCGTCGTACCAGTCGTCGTCATCGTGGACGACCACGGATCTGGGCACGTAGTCGGCCGAGTCGCGGTTGTCCCGGACGGTGTCGGCGACGTCCGGCTCCGGCCAGTTGCGGACGGCGGCGCAGACCGCGTCGTGGCTGGTGTAACAGCCGTCGACGGCACGGGCGTACGGGTCGAGCAGCAGCTTCGCCGGGTTCCAGCGGGCGCCGGTCCACGGGTCCCACCGGCCGTGCACCCGGAAGCCGTACCGGGTGCCGGGGCGGACGCCGGGCAGGAAGCCGTGCCAGATCTGGAAGTCCTGCTCGGTGAGGCGGTGCCGGCTCTCCCGGCCGTCCTCGTCGAACAGGCAGAGGTCGACCGCCTCGGCGCCGGCCGCCCAGAGCGCGAAGTTGGTGCCCTGGCCGCCCTGTTGGTCGGTCCGGAAGCGCGCGCCGAGCGGCTGCCAGCTGCCGGGCCACGGTGGCTCGGCGGTGTCCCCGCCGGGCGGCCGCACTCCGGCTTCCAGCTCCTGCCCTGACGCCATGGCCGTACCCTCCCTGGACGGGGTGTCCCGGACCCCGTTCACTTCCTCTTTCCCGGATTGCGCAGATCGGAAGCGGCTGAACGGGGGCTTACCGGCGGATGGCGGCTGATGGATGGGGGGATTTCGGGCCGCTCCGCGTGTCCCCGCCGTGATTGCCCTCGTTGTTCCCGGTATCGGACGTGGACAGTGGGAGGCCCCGGAATGCGGCGCCGAGGACGGGTGTGGGCGCGGCGGGCGGTGACGGTGGCCTGGGGCCTCGCTGTCCTGACGGGGTGCGGCGGCTCCCCGGCGGCCCCGGGGCAGGACGCCGCCGGGCCGGGGGCGCACACCCCGCCCCCGCCGCCGTCCCGGGCGGTCGTCGCGACGCTGCCCGCCGACGGCGCCCAGGACGTGCCGCCCGAGGGCCCGGTCCGGGTGACCGCGGCACAGGGCCGGTTGGTCACCGTCCGGTTGGCGGACACCAAGGGCGCCGAGGTCCCCGGCACGATCGCCCCGGACGGTGCCACCTGGACGCCCGACGGCCCGCTGCCGCTGGGCACCGCGTACACCCTGGACGCCGTCGCCGAGGACGACCAGGGTCAACGGGCGGCCCAGCACTCGGCGTTCTCGACGATGACCCGGGCGCACACCTTCGTCGCCTTCTTCACCCCGGAGGACGGCTCCACGGTCGGCGTCGGCATGCCGGTGTCGCTGCGCTTCAGCCGGCCGATCACCGGCCGGGCGGCGGTGGAGAAGGCCGTCCAGGTGAGCGCCGACCCGCCCGTCCCGGTGGCCGCGCACTGGTTCGGCAACCAGCGGTTGGACGTCCGCCCGCAGCAGTACTGGGCGGCCGGCACCAAGGTGACGGTGGCGCTGCGGATGAAGGGTGTGCAGGGCGCACCGGGCGAGTTCGGCACCCAGACCAAGGACCTGCACTTCACCATCGGCCGGGCCCAGGTCTCCACCGTCGACCTGGACGCGCACACCCTGACCGTCCGGGCCGGCCAGGGCGGCCGGGTGGTGCGGGTGCTCAAGGTGTCCGGCGGCAGCCCCGACCACACCACCTACCGGGGGGTGATGGTGGTGTCGGAGAAGTACAAGGTGACCCGGATGAACTCGCAGACCGTCGGGATGGGCGACGAGTACGACATCCAGGACGTGCCGCACGCGATGCGGCTGACCACCTCCGGCACCTTCCTGCACGGCAACTACTGGGCGGATCCCGAGGTGTTCGGCACCGCCAACACCAGCCACGGCTGCATCGGCCTGGTCGACGCCAAGGGCGGCGCGAGCAAGGACTCCCCGGCGGGCTGGTTGTTCGAGCACACCGTTCCGGGGGACGTGGTGGAGGTGAAGGCCTCCGCCGGGGACTTCGTGCCGCCGCAGAACGGCCTCAACGGCTGGAACGTGCCGTGGGAGCAGTGGGTGGCCGGCAGTGCCCTCGGTCCCGTCTCGGCCGCCGCCGGCTCCACCCCGCAGTAGTCGATCTTCACTGCCGGTTCACCCCCGCTCCACCCACC
Organism: Kitasatospora sp. NPDC087314; assembly: GCF_044744365.1. NCBI lineage: Bacteria > Bacillati > Actinomycetota > Actinomycetes > Kitasatosporales > Streptomycetaceae > Kitasatospora > Kitasatospora sp. NPDC087314. Next base: position 62,868 of record NZ_JBIUYE010000007.1, on the reverse strand, counting down.
TCCGCCCGGGGCTCGCTCAGACGGCCCGGCTATCCTGCTCCGGCGCGCCCTGACCCGGCGCGAAAGATCGACGCCCGGTGCAACTCATGGGGGCACTCAACGCGTCAAGGGAGTGAATACCGGGAGGGGAGAAACCGTGAAGACGGGGAAGACGGCCGGCGCCGCGATACGTACCACCAGCCGCTACGGGCGCAGGGGTGCGATGGCGTTGGTCATGGGTGGGGTGCTGCTGCTCACCGCGGCCTGCAACGACGAGAAGGGCGGCGGCACGAGCGGCGGGGGCGACAACGCGGCGCCCGCGGCGACGGCGGGTGCGGGCGGGACGGCGGGTGCGTCGGCGGAGCCGAAGACCTCGGCCGCGGTGCTGGCGGTCGAGCCGAAGGACGGTGCCCAGGACGTGGCGCCGAGCAACGCGCTGCAGGTGTCCGTCTCGAACGGCAAGCTCACCGCGGTCGACGTGACGGACAAGAACGGCAAGCCGGTCGAGGGGGCGATCACCCCGGACGGCACCGGCTGGAAGCCCGCCGCCGCGCTCACCGTCGGCATGGCGTACAAGGTGAACGCGCAGGCCAAGGACGCCGAGGGCCTGGTGGCCGCGTCCACCACCTCGTTCACCACGCTGACGCCGGACAAGAAGGTCTCCACCAACGACAACATCAGCGACGGCGGTACCTACGGCGTCGGCATGATCGTCTCGGTGAACTTCAGCAAGAACGTCAAGAACAAGGACGCCGTCCTCAAGGGCATCACCTTCGAGACCGACAACGGCACCGAGGTGAAGGGCCACTGGTTCGGTGACAACCGGCTGGACTTCCGTCCGGCCGAGTACTGGAAGCCGGGCACCAAGGTCACCATCAAGTACCGGCTGAAGAGCGTCGAGGTCGCCCCGGGCGTCTACGGCGACGTGGACAAGGACGAGCCGTTCACCGTCGGCCGCTCCCAGATCTCCACCGCCGACGCCAAGTCGCACCAGATGACGGTCGAGCGGGACGGCAAGAGCACCACCGTGCCGGTCACCCTGGGCGCGGACGCGACGCCGTCGTGGGGCGGGACCATGGTGGTCATGTCCAAGGAGAAGGTCACCCGGATGAACTCGCAGACCGTCGGTCTCGGCGGCGAGTACGACATCCAGGACGTGCCGCACGCGATGCGACTGACCACCTCCGGCACCTTCGTGCACGGCAACTACTGGGCCAACCCGTTCGGCAAGACCAACGCCAGCCACGGGTGCGTCTCGATGGCGGACGAGAAGGGCGGCAGCGACACCTCGGTCGCGGGCAAGTTCTTCAACGACTCGATGGTCGGCGACGTGGTCAAGATCGTGAACACCAAGGAGAAGACCGTCGCGCCCTCCAACGGGCTGGGCGGCTGGAACGTGGTCTGGGCGAACTGGTAATCCCTGCCCGCCGACGGCCCGGATAGTCCCGGTTCGTCGGAGCGGTACGGACGAGCGGCCCGATCCTCACCCGTTGGGGTCGGGCCGCTCGCGTTTCGGGAGCGCCCCGGTCCTCGGATGGCGCAACCTTTCCGGGGGCCGGTGCGTGTAGTGGTCGGGTCCGCCGTGTCGGTGGGGTCGGCCGTGTCGGTCGGGTCCGCCGTGTCGGTGGGGTCGGCCGTGTCGGTCGGGTCCGCCGTGTCGGTGGGGTCGGCCGTGTCGGTGGGGTCCGCGGGGGTTCCTCCGCGGAGGGTTCAGAGGGAGGGATCGACGTTGAGGTCGATACGCAGAGTGGTGGCCGTCGGTCTGGTCGGCGGGGCGATGGTGCTGACGGCCGCGTGCAGTGGCGGCGGGAGCGGGAACGGGGGCGGAAGCGTGGCCAAGGCGGACCTGGGGGCCAGCGCGGCCGCCGGGACGGCTTCTCCGACCGCGACGCCCAGCAGCGCGGCGCCGAAGGTGTCCCAGGCCGTGGTGACCATCGCGCCGCAGGCCGGCGCGGTGGACGTCGCGCCCGACGCGCTCAAGGTCGGTGCGACCGGCGGCAAGCTCACCACCGTCAAGGTCAGCGACAGGAGCGGCAAGGAGATACCCGGCACGATCGCCGCCGACGGCTCCAGCTGGACCCCGTCCGCCGGCCTCTCGGTGGGCACCGCCTACCAGGTGAGCGCGATGGCCGCGGACGCCAGCGGCGCGGTCGCCACCGCGGACAGCAGCTTCACCACGCTGACGCCGACGGCGCTCGCCAAGGCCGTCGACAACGTGGACAACGACGCGACGTACGGCGTCGGCATGATCGTCTCGGTGGACTTCAGCAAGGACGTCAAGAACAAGGAGGCGGTCCTCAAGGGCATCACCTTCGAGACCGACAACGGCACCGTGGTCAAGGGCCACTGGTTCGACGACCGCCGGCTGGACTTCCGTCCCGAGAAGTACTGGACGCCCGGCACCAAGGTGACCGTGCACTACCGCCTCAAGAACGTCGAGATCACCCCTGGGGTGTACGGCACCGACCGGGACGAGCCCTTCACGATCGGGCGATCCCAGATCTCGACGGTTGACGCCGCCGCGCACAAGATGACCGTCGAGCTGAACGGCCAGGCGTCCGAGATCGACATCACCTCCGGCTCGCCCGAACACCCCACCTGGAACGGCACCATGGTCGTCATGTCCAAGGAGGGCGTGGTGCGGATGCAGTCCAGCACCATGCCCGGCATGACCGGCTCCCCGTACGACCTCCAGGTGCCGCACTCGATGCGGCTCACCACGTCCGGCACCTACGTGCACGGCAACTACTGGAGCAAGGTCATCGGTGAGGACAACGTCAGCCACGGCTGCGTCGGCCTCAAGGACGTCGAGGGCGGCGGCAGTTCCACCTCGATGGGCAAGTTCTACGACGGCTCGATCGTCGGCGACGTGGTGATCGTGAAGAACTCCACGAAGAAGGAGACCCTCGACCCGGCCAACGGTCTGAGTGGCTGGAACCTGGCCTGGAGCGCCTGGTAACCGGCCGGCGATCGGCTGCTGATCGCCCTGGTCGGGGCGGATTCGCGGCAACCCGGGCTGACGCCGACGCGGCCCGGGTCGCCCTCGCCGCGGCTCCTGCGGGGCTTCTTGTCGCTCTCTTGTCGCCCTCCTCTTGCACGCGGCATATGCCGACTCGGGAGAGATCGTTTGCTCATTGTCCGTACGCGGCCGCTTGCGTTCCGCAATGATGGACCGCATGGCGGGTTGGGGCGAAACAGATCAGTCATCAGTTCCCGGGGCCGGAATGGTCGCCGAGGCGTCGTGGATCGATGTCCAGGGCGCGCTGGCGGCGCTGGAACGGCTCAGCTCCGAGGAGCTGGAGGAGATGTATTGCGGCAGGTTGGGCGATCAGTCCGTGCCGGACGAGGTGCGACTGCCGTCCCGGCCGGAGACCGGCCCGGTGGCCCGCCGGCTGGTGCTGTCGGTCCTGGAGGCCTGGGACCTCCACCAGCACCTGGAGGCCGGGGAGTTACTCACCAGCGAACTGGTCTCCAATGCCGTTCGGCACGCCGCCGGGCGCACCATCGGGCTCCAGGTGGTCCGCAAGCCCGGCTGGCTCCGCGTCGAAGTCCGGGACTCCTCCCGGGCGTTGCCCTGCATGATCCTCGCCGAGTCGAAGCCGGCCAACGAGCGGGGGAGGGGCCTGCGGGTCGTCGACGACCTGGCCGACCGCTGGGGTGCCGACCTGTTGCCGCGCGGCAAGGGCGTCTGGTTCGAGCTGAAGGTCCGCGAGTTCCGTGAGCGCCACTGAGGGCTTCCGACGTCTGCCTGCCGAAGTCTGCGTGCCGAGGCCTGCGGGTCCGGGCGGTCGCGGGTCCGGGCGTCCCCCGGAAAACGCGCAGGGCCCCCGAGGTCGCCGTGGTCCGGCGGGTGGGGGCCCCTGCAAGTCATCGCGCCGGCCAAGGGGGTGCGTGCCGCGCGATGGGCGTCGGCCGTGCCAGGTCGGGCCAGCCGAAGTCTCCGCGCCCAGGGCGGCGTGCTGTGGCGCCCGCCGTCGGGCTGCTTCGACTATCGCACGGATCTCAGCATGTGGGCAAACCAGGCGTCTTGGATTGAAAGGTTTGTAACCTAGTTCACCTTTGGATTTTGCATAGGTTAACGCCGCTGCCTGTGAATATTCACGATCGCCCGCATCGGAGGGCTGCGCGGGCGGTCGTTCCGTGCCATCCGCCACCTCCTCCCGATTACCATCGGCGCGTGAACTCGTACTGGCGCGTCGCGCTGCCACCGCTCAGCGCCTGATCGGGCGCGCGCCGGTGGCTTGAGCCCCGCGACCCCGGCCGGTGTGGACCGCCGCCAGGGGTCTGCCGTGTGCGCCCGTTTCGAAACCAGTCCTCTCCCACGGTTTTCGACGACGGAAGTTCACGACTGTGCCGAACCGCACCACTGTGCCCGCGCCCACCCGCCCGGCCCCCGCTGTGCGCCCTGCCAACCCCCTCAACGGGCCGGTCCCGATCCTGGCCACCGCCCTGCTGTGGGGCACCACCGGGACCGCCAGTTCGCTCGCGCCCGCCGGGGCCCCGGCGGCGGGCATCGGCGCCGCCGCGCTCGTCCTCGGCGGGCTGCTGCTCTTCCTCTCCACCCGTAGCGCCCGCGCGCTGCCCCGGACGTGTAGCCGCCGGGAGCGGTGGCTGCTCGTCGTCGGCGCGGTCGCGGTGGTCGGGTACCCGATCGGCTTCTACCCGGCCGTGAGCCGTACCGGCGTGGCGGTGGCCACCGTGATCGCGCTGGGCAGCGCCCCCGTCTTCACCGGCCTGCTCGGCTGGCTCGCCCGGCAGGGCCGGCCGACCGGCCGCTGGGCCTGCGCCACGGCGACGGCGGTCGTCGGCTGCGCCGTCCTGGTGCTCGGCCCCGAACTCACCGGCGGCGCCACGGCGGTGGACGCCACCGGGGTGGTGCTGGCCGCGTTCGCCGGGCTCTCCTACGCCGCCTACTCGCTCGTCGGCGGGAAGCTCATCATGCGCGGGCACCCCTCGGCCGGGGTGATGGGGGCGATGTTCGGCGGGGCGGCGCTCCTCGTCCTGCCGGTCCTGCTGCTCGGCGACGTGCGGTGGATCGGCACTGCGCGCGGCGCGGCGGTGGTGCTCCACCTCGCCGTGATCACCACCTTCCTCGCCTACCGCCTCTTCGGCCACGGCCTGCGGCACACCTCCGCCCAGACCGCCACCACCCTCACCCTCGCCGAATCCGCCGTCGCCGCCGTGCTCGGCGTCGCCGCCCTGGGCGAACGCCTGTCCGCCGTCTCCTGGTCCGGCCTCGCCGTCCTCGCCGCCGGCCTCGCCCTCCTCGCCCTCCCCACCCGCCCGGTTCGCCACCGCGCCTGACCGGGTCGGACGGTCGCGGACCGTCCGCCGCGCAGGAAGCCGGCCCGTCCGACTTCCTACGCAGTCGGGGGCGGGGCGGGTCGGCGCCGGGGTCAGATGCCGAGGTGGGTGGCGATGCCGGTGAGGACGCAGTCGAGGCCGGTTTCGAACTGCCAGGTGGGGTCGTCCTTGCGGGTGGCCTCGTGGAGGTAGCGCTGGTAGGCGGGGTAGCGGCCGGTGCCCATGAGGAAGGACATGCGGGGGGCGAGGGCGGCGCGGGTTTCGTCGCCGCCGGACCAGCCGTGGTCGCGTTGGAGGTCCTGCAGGGCGATCTCGGCGGCGACGGAGCCGTGGACGTAGCCGGTGACGGTGCGGAAGACCGCCATGGTGGTGTCGGCGTCCAGGCCGTGGTCGGCGAGGGCGGCGAAGGCCCGCTCGGGGACGGCCAGTTGGTTGGGGCTGAGGGAGGCGGCGGCGGCGCGGACGGTCCACGGGTGGGCCAGGTTCATGGCGCGCAGGTGGACGGCCAGGATGCGCATGGTGTCGCGCCAGCCGGCGGCCGGGGCGTCCAGGGGGAGCCGGCCGTAGACGAAGTCGACCATCAGCTCGATGAGTTCGTCCTTGCCGGAGACGTACCGGTAGGCGGCCATCGGGGCGACGCCGAGGGCGGTGGCGAGCCGGCGCATGGTGACGGCGTCGAGCCCCTCGGCGTCGGCGATCTCGACCGCGGCCTCGGCGATCCGGTGCGGGGTGAGGGTGGTGCGCGGTGCGGGCGCCGGGCGGGCGAGGCGCTCCCAGAGTGAGGCCTGGGGCTGGGTCCGGTCGTCGTCCCCGGTGGGGGCCTGCTGGGCGGGCATGGGGCGGGCTCCTTCCGGCTGGGGCTCCCCACCGTACCACTCGCGTGTACGGCGTATCGGTAGTGGACGGCGTACGCGACTGTGTGTACGTTGTATCCAACAGATACGGTGTACGCATCGTCCCGGAGGGGGACCCCATGTCCACGGATGACAAGCAGGGCCTGCAGGTCGCGGTCATCGCCGGCAGCACCCGGAACGGCCGGTTCGCGCCCGTCGTCGCCGACTGGCTGCTCGGCCACGTCGCCACGCGCGACGACATGACCGCCGACCTGATCGACCTGGTGGAGACCCCGCTGCCGACCACTTTCCCGTCCTTCGGTGGCGAACTGGAGTCGGGCGCCGCCGAGTTGATCGCCGCCGTCTCGCCCCGACTGGAGTCCGCCGACGCCTTCGTGATCGTCACGCCCGAGTACAACCACAGCTTCCCGGCCCCGCTGAAGAACGCCATCGACTGGCACAACCACCAGTGGCACGGCAAGCCGGTCGGCTTCGTCTCCTACGGCGGACTCTCCGGCGGTCTGCGCGCCGTCGAGCAACTGCGGGTGGTCCTCGCCGAGTTGAACGCCATGACGATCCGCAACACGGTCAGCTTCCACGGCGCCGCCCAGTGCTTCGATACCGACGGCAAGCCGCTGGACCCGGCCGCCGACGCCGCCGCCAAGACCATGCTCGACCAACTCGCCTGGTGGGCCGAGGCGTTGCGCGAGGCCCGGCGCGTCCGCCCGTTCGCGGCCTGACCCGGTGACCCCGGGAAAGCGGATGGTGGACCCACCATGGTGACGGAACCGGTCGAGGAGCGCCCCAAGCCGCCGCTGCTCGGCATCCTCGGGCTGATGCTCGGCATCTTCCTCTCCGCCCTCGACGGCCAGATCATCGGCACCGCGCTGCCGACCATCGTCGGCGACCTCGGCGGGCTGGACCACCTCTCCTGGGTGGTCACCGCCTACCTGCTCACCTCCGCCGCCGCCACCCCGCTCTGGGGCCGGCTCGGCGACCTGTACGGGCGCAAGGGTGCCTACCAGTGGGCGGTGGGCGTGTTCCTGGCCGGTTCGGTGCTGTCCGGACTGGCCCAGAACATGGGCGAGTTGATCGCCTTCCGGGCGGTCCAGGGGGTCGGCGCCGGCGGGCTGATGGTCGGCGCGCTCTCGGTGATCGGGGTGCTCATCCCGGCAACCGACCGGGGGCGGGTGCAGTCGGTGATCGGGGTGCTGATGCCGATCGCCTTCGTCGGCGGGCCGCTGCTCGGCGGCTTCCTCACCGACCGGCTGAGCTGGCGCTGGGCGTTCTACGTCAACCTGCCGGTGGGCCTGTTCGCGCTGGCGGCGGTCGGACTGGGCGTCCGGCTGCGGACGGAACGCGTCCGCGCGCCGTTCGACTGGGCCGGGGTGGCCCTGCTGACCACCGGCATCCTCGCCCTCACCCTGATCGGCAGCTGGGGTGGCGTGACGTACTCCTGGACCTCGCCCCGGATCCTCGGGACGGCGGCCGTCGCGACCATCGCGCTCGCCTGGTTCGCCCGGGTGGAACGGCGCGCGCCCGGACCGCTGATCCCGCCCGCCCTGTTCCGCGACCGCAACTTCACGGTCGCCCAGGTCCTCGGCTTCCTCACCGGCGCGTTGATGCTCGCCCTGGTCGGCTACCTGCCGCAGTACCTGCAGTTCGTGCAGGGCGCCTCGCCGACCACCGGCGGCCTGCTCCTGCTGCCGCTGATGCTCGGCATGATGGGCACCCAACTCCTCACCGCCCGGCTGATGGCCGAGCCCGGCGGCGAGCGGCGCTACCCGCTGCTCGGGGGCGCCCTGGCGGTGGTCGGGGCGGCCCTGCTGCTGCTCCTCGGCACCGGCACCCCGACGGTCCTCGCCTCGGCGCTGACCGCCGTCGCCGGGGTCGGGATCGGCCTGCTCATGCAGAGCACCATGCTGACCTCGATGGGCGCCGTCCGGCCTCGGGACATGGGCGCCGCGATGGGGGTGGTCACCCTGCTCCGCAGCATCGGCGGCTCGCTCGGCATGGCGGTACTCGGCGCGGTCTACACGGCCCGGATGGCGGCCGCCCTCACCGAGCGGCTCGGCGCCGGCCGGAGCGCCCGGCTGACCGGTGGCGGCGAACTCACCCCGGCGGCGCTCACCGGCCTGCCGACCGGCGTCCGGGACGCGGTCGGGGCGGCCGTCACCGCCGGCCTGCACGGCGCCGTGGCCGGCGGGGTGGTGCTGGCCGCCGTCGCCACCGCCGTCGCCTGCCTGGCCCGCCCGAACCCGCGGCCGGGCCCGGGCGTCGGCGCGGACCAGGAGGCCCCGGAGGGCGCGTCGGCCCCGGCGACGGCGGGCTGACCGCCGGGACGGCGGGCGGGCACGGCGGTTGAGCGGCCGGGGTCTTGACGCCCGACCGGGCGGGTGATCGGATTCCCGCATGCCGGACACCACCGCCCCGACCGACCTCGGCCCGCTCGACGTCCTGGCCCGCTATCGGCAGGCGATCCTCGACAAGGACGCCGACGCCCTGGCCGACCTCTACGCCGTCGACGCCGTGCACGAGTTCCCGTTCCTGTCCCCCGGCATGCCGGAGCGCCACCAGGGGCGGGAGGAGGTCCGGGCCGGGTACCGCGCCGTCTGGGGCGCGAGCCCGGCGCAGCCGCAGGAGATCCGCGAGGTCGCCGTGCACGAGGGCGCCGACGGCGAGGTGATCACCGTCGAACAGGTCGTGGTGGGGACGCTGGCCACGACGGGCAAGCCGTTCCGCGTGCCGGGGCTGCTGGTGATCAGGGTCCGGGACGGCCGGATCGTGCACGTCCGCGACTACATGGACGGGCTCGGCGTGGCTCACGCGATGGGTCGGTTGGGCGCCGTCGCGGCCCGGCTCGAAGCCGAGGGCGAGAGCGAGGGCCGGGCCTGACGGGCGCCGGGGGAGAACGCCACGAGCCTCCGGAGGGATCCCCTCCGGAGGCTCGGTACGAGGCTCAGGCGGTCAGCGTCCCGGACGGGCCCTAGCCGTCAAGGCCCGCCGGCCGGGCGATCAGCACTCGATGACGTTCACGGCGAGGCCGCCGCGCGAGGTCTCCTTGTACTTGATCTTCATGTCGGCGCCGGTCTCCTTCATCGTCTTGATCGCCTTGTCGAGCGAGACGTGGTGCCGTCCGTCGCCGCGCAGGGCCATCCGGGCGGCGGTGACGGCCTTGACCGAGGCCATGCCGTTGCGCTCGATGCAGGGGATCTGGACGAGGCCGCCGACCGGGTCGCAGGTGAGGCCGAGGTTGTGCTCGATGCCGATCTCGGCGGCGTTCTCGACCTGCTCGGGGGTGCCGCCGAGGACCTCGGCGAGGCCGCCGGCGGCCATCGAGCAGGCGGAGCCGACCTCGCCCTGGCAGCCGACCTCGGCGCCGGAGATGGAGGCGTTCTCCTTGAAGAGCATGCCGATGGCGCCGGCCGCGAGGAGGAAGCGGACGATGCCGTCCTCGTCGGCGCCCGGGATGAAGTTCAGGTAGTAGTGCAGGACGGCGGGAATGATCCCGGCCGCACCGTTGGTCGGCGCGGTGACCACCCGGCGGCCGGAGGCGTTCTCCTCGTTGACCGCCATCGCGTAGAGGGTCACCCACTCCATCGCGTTGGCCGGGCCGATGCCCTCGGCGCGCATCGCCCGGGCGGCGGCCGCGGCGCGGCGGCGGACCTTGAGGCCGCCGGGCAGGATGCCCTCGCGGGACATGCCGGCCCGCACGCACTCCTGCATGACCTGCCAGATCTCCAGCAGACCGGTTCGGATCTCCTCCTCGGAGCGCCAGGCCTTCTCGTTCTCCAGCATCAGGCCGGAGATGGACAGCCCGGTCTCGCGGGTGAGCCGCAGCAGCTCCTCGCCGGTGCGGAAGGGGTAGCGCAGCGCGGTGTCGTCGGGCTTGACCCGGTCCGCGCCGATGGCGTCCTCGTCGACGACGAAGCCGCCGCCGACCGAGTAGTAGGTCTTCTCCAGCAGCGTGGAGCCGTCCGCCGCGAACGCCCAGAGGGTCATGCCGTTGGCGTGGTACGGCAGCGAGCGGCGGCGGTGCAGGATCAGCTGGGTGTCGGGGTCGAAGGCGATGGGGTGGGTGCCGAGCAGGTTGATCCGCTTCTCGGCGGTGATCCGCTCGACGTCCTTGTCCGCCTGGTCGACGTCGACCGTGCGGGGGGAGTTGTTCTCCAGGCCGAGCAGGACGGCCTTCGGGGTGCCGTGGCCGTGGCCGGTGGCGCCCAGCGAGCCGTAGAGCTCGGCGCGCACGCTCGCCACCGCGGGCAGCAGGTCCTCGGACCGCAGGCGGCGGGCGAACATCCGGGCCGCGCGCATCGGGCCGACGGTGTGGGAACTCGACGGGCCGATGCCGATGGAGAAGAGGTCGAAGACGCTGATGGCCACGGGGGACGTCCTTGTCTGGTCTCGTGGAGGAACGTGCGGGCAGGGCTGCTGACACGGGTCGGGGCACCGCGCGCACTGTCCAGTGTGCGCGGTGCCCCGGGGTCCCAGGTACCGCGGCGACGTGAGGCCGGTCACCCCGCCCGAAGGATCACCGCAGTGATCGGAGACCGGTCGCTTACAGGTTGGGGTACAGCGGGTACTTGTCGGCCAGCGCGGTGACGCGGGCCTTGAGCGCGGCGGCGACGTCCTCGTCGAAGGCGGGCTTGAGCGCCTCGGCGATGATGTCGGCGACCTCGCGGAAGTCCTCGGCCCGGAAGCCGCGGGTGGCCAGCGCCGGGGTGCCGATGCGCAGGCCGGAGGTGACCATCGGCGGGCGCGGGTCGTTCGGGATGGCGTTGCGGTTGACCGTGATGCCGACCTCGTGCAGCCGGTCCTCGGCCTGCTGGCCGTCCAGCTCGCTGTTGCGCAGGTCGACCAGGACCAGGTGCACGTCGGTGCCGCCGGACAGCACCGAGGCGCCGGCCTCGGCGACGTCGGCCTGGAGCAGGCGCTCGGCGAGGATCCGGGCCCCCTCCAGGGTGCGCTCCTGGCGCTCCTTGAACTCCTCGGACGCGGCGATCTTGAAGGCGACGGCCTTGCCCGCGATCACGTGCTCCAGCGGGCCGCCCTGCTGGCCGGGGAACACCGCGGAGTTGATCTTCTTGGCGTACTCGGCCTTGGACAGGATGACGCCGCCGCGCGGGCCGCCCAGGGTCTTGTGGGTGGTGGTGGTGACCACGTCCGCGTACGGCACCGGGTTGGGGTGCAGACCGGCGGCGACCAGGCCGGCGAAGTGCGCCATGTCCACCATCAGCAGCGCACCGACCTCGTCGGCGATGCGGCGGAACTCGGCGAAGTCCAGCTGGCGCGGGTAGGCGGACCAGCCGGCGATGATCAGCTTCGGCTGGTGCTCCTTGGCCAGACGCTCGACCTCGGCCATGTCGACCTGGCCGGTCTTCTCGTCCACGTGGTACGCGGCCACGTGGTAGAGCTTGCCGGAGAAGTTGATCTTCATGCCGTGGGTCAGGTGACCGCCGTGGGCCAGGCTCAGGCCCAGGATGGTGTCACCCGGCTGGATCAGCGCGAACATCGCGGCGGCGTTGGCCTGCGCGCCGGAGTGCGGCTGGACGTTGGCGTGCTCGGCGCCGAACAGGGCCTTGATGCGGTCGATCGCGATCTGCTCGACCACGTCGACGTGCTCGCAGCCGCCGTAGTAGCGGCGACCGGGGTAGCCCTCGGCGTACTTGTTGGTGAGCACCGAGCCCTGGGCCTCCATGACCGCCACCGGGGCGAAGTTCTCGGAGGCGATCATCTCCAGGGTGGTCTGCTGGCGGTGCAGCTCGGCGTCGACCGCGGCGGCGATCTCCGGGTCGAGGGCGTGCAGGGACTGGTTCAGAACCGTCATGGTGTGGTCTTCCCGGGAGGAGAGAGGGGGGAGCCGGGCGGGACGGCCGCCGCGCTGCGGCCGCCCCGTCACAAGAGGGTCAGCCGCCGATGAAGGCGGTGTACTCGTCCGCGCTGAGCAGCTCGTCGGTGGACTCGACCTGGACCTTGAACAGCCAGCCGCCCTCGAAGGGGGCGCTGTTGACCAGGCTGTTGTCGTCCACGACGTCCTGGTTGATCTCGACGATCTTCCCGGTCACCGGGGAGAACAGGTCGCTGACCGACTTGGTGGACTCCAGCTCGCCGCAGGACTCGCCCGCGGTCACGTCGTCGCCGACCTCGGGCAGCTGCACGTAGACGATGTCACCGAGCGCGTCGGCCGCGTGGGCGGTGATGCCGACCGTGGAGACACCGTTCTCGGTGGCGGTCAGCCACTCGTGCTCCTTGGTGTACTGCAGGTGCTGGGGGTTGCTCATGGCGTCATTCTCCAGGATGGGAAGCGGGTACGACGAAGCGGGCCGCCGCACGGACGGCTTCGACGTGGGTCTACGGGGGAGGAGGCCTCGGCGGGCGCGCCGGTGGGTCGTCAGCAGGCGCGCCCGCAGGGCCTCAGCGGGCGCGCTTGTAGAACGGCAGCGCCACGACCTGGACCGGCTCGTGCTTGCCGCGCACGTCCACCGCGACGGTGGTGCCGGGGGCGGCGTGGGCCGCGTCGACGTAGGCGATCGCGATCGGCTTGCCCAGCGTCGGGGACGGGGCGCCCGAGGTGATCCGGCCGATCGGGGCGCCGTCGGCGGAGACCACGGTGTACTCGGCGCGCGGGACGCGCTTGCCCTCGGAGACCAGGCCGACCAGCACCCGCGGCGGGTTGGCCTCGGCCTCGGCGGCGGCCTTCTCCAGCGCCTTGCGACCGATGAAGGCGCCCTCGTTGGTGGTCTTGTCGAAGCGGACGACCCGGCCCAGGCCCGCGTCGAACGGGGTCAGGTCGGTGGAGAGCTCGTGCCCGTACAGCGGCATGCCGGCCTCCAGGCGCAGCGTGTCACGGCAGGACAGGCCGCACGGGACCAGGCCGTGGCCCTCGCCGGCGGCGGTCAGTGCCTGCCAGACCGCCTCGGCGTCGCCCGGGTTGCAGAAGACCTCGAAGCCGTCCTCGCCGGTGTAGCCGGTGCGGGCGAGCAGCACGTCGCGGCCGGCGACCTGGGCCGGGAGGATCGCGTAGTACTTCAGGCCGGGCAGGTCGGCGTCGGTGGTCCCGGCCAGGATGGCGGTGGACTCCGGGCCCTGGACGGCGATCAGCGCGTAGGTGTCGCGGTCGTCGGTGACGACGGCGTCGAAGCCCTTGGCGCGGGCGATCAGCTCGTCCAGCACCAGCTGGGCGTTGGAGGCGTTGGCGACGACCAGGAAGGCGTCCTCGCGCAGGCGGTAGACGATCAGGTCGTCCAGGATGCCGCCGTTCTCGGCGCAGATCATGGTGTAGCGGGCACGCAGCACGCCCAGCGCGGAGACGAAGCCGACCAGCGCGTGGTCCAGCATCTCGCCGGCCTGCGGGCCGGTGACGGTGATCTCGCCCATGTGGGAGAGGTCGAACAGACCGGCCCGGGTGCGGACGGCGAGGTGCTCCTCGCGCTCGCTGCCGTAGCGCAGCGGCATGTCCCAGCCGGCGAAGTCGGTCATGGTCGCGCCGAGGGCGCGGTGCAGCGCGTCGAGCGCGGTGAGGCGGAGGGACGACATGGCCTGGAACTCCTCGGTCGGGGCACTCATGGGTGCACGCGCCGGAACCGGACCCGCTCGGGGACCGACCCTGCGCGCGGGCATGCGGCGGCGTGGGTCTCCCCATCTGTCGTCGAACCTGAGAGCTTCACCGCCCACCTGCCCGCAGCTGTTTCCAGCATCCAGGACAGCATGGTGGCTTGCACCGTGGGTGGGCGCGCGACAGGGCCGTGCGCCACTTTCCAGATGTGCCTAACCCGTGCGGTAGGGGGGCCTGAGAGATTCCGGGGAGGACTTGCTCCTTCGGCGCCGGCCGTGCCGCCTGACGGGGCACTCCGGGCTCTCCCGCGCGGGTTCGAGCGGCCGGTATGGAGTTGTGGGTCCGGCGGCGCGTCGCGCCGTCGAACGCGCACATCATGGCACGTCCGCGCCGACGGCGGGAGAGGGGGACCGGTCACACGGTGCCGTACCCGCCGGTCACCCCGTCCGGTACCGAACGGGAGCGCTGCCGGGAGCCCTAGACTGCTGCGCGTCGGCGCAGCAGAGGGCGGCCGACCGGCAGAGGGCGGATCAGGCGCGCATGGGGTACCCGGTGGAGCAGCAGCAGGGGTGGGGCAGCCCGGAGTCGGCGCCGCCGGGCGGCGGGTGGCCGGCCAACGAGCTCGAACAGGTGCTGACCGCCGCGCTGGGCGACCCGGGTGCGACGCCGCGGGTGGTCGAGGTGCTGGCCCGCAGCCAGGTGTGGATCCCGCTGCCCTCGGGCGGCGACCCGCAGGGGACGGCGCTGGACCTGCCGACCATCGAGCTGGCCGGCGACCCGTACGTGCCGGTGTTCTCCTCGCAGGAGGTGTTCCTGCGCCAGGCGCCGGGGATGGCCTTCGCGGTGGCGCCGGTCTGGGAGTTCGCCCGCGGGCTGCCGCTGGGCGTGGGAATCGCGGTCAACCCGGAGGCGGCGGTGGGCATCCCGGTGCCGCCGCAGGGCGTGGCGGAGCTGCGCCGCGGCCCGCGCGAGGAGCGCTGGGCGGGCCCGGACCAGGGCGGGCACCAGCCCCAGGAGGAGCCGACCGGCGGCCGGGTGGCGCTGCGCGAGCCGGTGCCGGGCGAGGACCCGGAGTACTTCCTGGCCGCCTGCCGGGCCGAACTGTCGGCCCTGCCCGGAGTGTTGACCGCCCGCCGGGCGCTGGCCAGCGTCGAGGGCGAACCGACCGTGATGTTCGTGGGCGTCCAGTTGGACCCGGCGGCCCCGGCCGACCCGGCCGCGGTGAACGAGGCGCTCGGCCGGGCGCTGGGAACCGCGCCGCTGCCGGGGGGCGTCCACCTCGTACTGCTCGATCTCGCCGATGATCCGGTGGTCGAGTGGCTGCTCACCCGGGTACTCCCCTTCTACGCCCGGGTGTGAGCGACGTTCGTTCGTAGGCACGTCGCCGTGGCGGTGGCCGGTGCCGCGCCATAGGGTGCGTGCAGACGGCCGACGGGTCGGCGGGGTCGAGGAAAGAGGCGCGGCGAGGTGGGCGCATGAGTGCGGGAGCGGTAGCGGGCGGTGCACCGGGGCCCTGGGGCCAGGCATCCGCCGGGCGCCCCGGAGCGGATCCGGGCGCGCTGGAGCGCGCCCTGCGCGAGGTCGCGCCGGAGCGCTACGAGGCGTACGAGCAACTGCTGCACGCGCTGGCCGACGGCCAGGTCTGGATGCTGCTCTGGCACGGCACGCCGGGCAGCGCCGACGCCCAGTACGGGAACATGGAGATCAGCGGCCACGGCTACGCGCCGGCCGTCACCTCGCCCGAGCAGCTGACGGCCTCCGGCTGGGCGCGGGCCCACGAGGTCATCTCCGGGCGGGAGATCGCCGCCTCGCTGTACCGGACCCGCTGGGGCCTGTGGCTCAACCCGCACGCTCCCGGCGGCGGGGTCGGCGTGCCCTGGGCGGACCTGCGGCGGATCGCCGCGGGGCTGGAGCGGCTGCCGGCCGGGCCGTTGAAGCTGAGCGAGCCGCAGCTGAACGCCCAGCAGTTCTTCGCGCTGCTGGAGCGGCAGGCCGGCGAGGTGCGCGCGGTGCGGGCGCTGCGCCGGGCCTGGGTGCAGCCGGCCGTGGGGGAGCCGTACCTGGCGATCGGCCTTGAGCTGTACGAGAGTTCGCCGCCGGCGGTGGAGGCGGTGCGGGCGCTGATGCAGCGGGCGATCGCGGTCGCCCCGGAGGGGCTGGCGGTGTCCACGGTGGCGATGGCGGACGAGTACGACCCGGTGGCGCTGTGGATGCGGGCCCACGCGCGCCCGTTCTTCGACCGGGAGGCCGGCCGGCCTCCGACCGGTCCCTACCCGCCGGTGCCGCCCCCGCCGTACCCGTCGCAGCAGGGGCCGGGGTACGGCTACGCCACCCGCCCGCCCGCGCAGGGTTGGCCCGGGCAGCAGCCGCAGCAGCAGCCGTGGCCCGGATACCCCGGACGATAGATCCAAAACCTCTTCACCGAAGCCGACTTGATCTTGCATCAGGTCGGCTTCGGTGTTTTCCGGACGACATTCCGGCCGGTGCTGTCAGGCATCTTGACATGCCAGTTGTGGCCATGTGAAGAGGGATATGCCGAAGATCAGGAGGTGCATGCGTACAGATCACAGTTGGGCATCTGTCGGTGGTCAGGGCTGGCGTAAGCCAGTTCGGATGGCAGAGAGTTCTGCGCAACGCACCGCGCGTACTGGGAACCCCACGAAGGTGAACGCGCACGCCGACCGCCAGAACCACGCGACGCCCATCCCGCGTGGGGGCAGTACCTGTGCACGACGTACTGCCGCGAACACCCGCTCCTAGCACCTCCGCACGTCCGCAGCCGTACCGCCAACCGGTGACCGGCGCCCGTGGGCCGGCCACCGTCGGCGAGGGGACCAACTGACCATGACCGCAACCGCCACAACCGCCGGGAACGAGCCCGAGGCGCCCGCCTCCACGACCCCGGCCAAGACGATCGAGGGACGCTCCCTCGGCCGGATCGCCTGGACCCGCTTCAAGCGGGACAAGGCCGCCGTCGCCGGCGGCATCGTGGTGATCCTGCTGATCCTGCTGGCCTTGCTGGCCAAGCCGATGGAGGCGGTGTTCGGCCTCGACCCGGACGCCCTCCACCAGGACCTGCTGGACGCCAACCTCGGTGGCATCCCGCTCGGGGACTGGGGCGGGATGAGCTGGGACCACCCGCTCGGCGTCGACATCGCCCAGGGCCGTGACCTGCTCTCCCGGGTCATCGAGGGCTCCTGGGTCTCGCTGCTGGTCGCCTTCGGCGCGACCGTGCTGTCCAACGTGATCGGCACCGTCCTCGGCGTGATGGCCGGGTACTACGGCGGCTGGGTGGACACCCTGATCAGCCGGATCATGGACGTCTTCCTGGCCTTCCCGCTGCTGCTCTTCGCCATCGCGATCTCGACCTCGCTGCAGGGCGGCGCGTTCGGCCTGGACGGACTGCCGCTGCACATCGCGGTGCTGATCTTCGTGATCGGCTTCTTCAACTGGCCCTACATGGGCCGGATCGTGCGCGGGCAGACGCTCTCGCTGCGCGAGCGGGAGTTCGTCCACGCGGCCCGCAGCCTGGGCGCCCGCGGCCCGTTCATCCTGTTCAAGGAGCTGTTGCCGAACCTGGTCGGTCCGATCCTGGTCTACTCGACCCTGCTGATCCCGACCAACATCCTCTTCGAGGCGGGGCTCAGCTTCCTCGGCGTCGGTATCCAGCCGCCGCAGGCCTCCTGGGGCGGGATGCTCCAGGACGCGATCAAGTACTACCAGGTGGACCCCCAGTACATGGTGGTCCCCGGTCTGGCGATCTTCATCACCGTGCTCGCCTTCAACCTGCTCGGCGACGGGCTGCGTGACGCCCTCGATCCCAAGAGCAACTGACGTCGCGTCAGAGCCCTCCGTATCTCTCCACATCCTCAAGGGGTTGATCTCACCCATGCGTAGGTCCCGTACCGTCGCGCTGACCGCGGCGGCAGCCGCCGCGGTCCTGATCGTGACCGGCTGCTCGTCCGGCAGCAAGAGCTCCGGTTCCTCCTCCGCCAGTGGCAGCGCCGCCGGCGGCGGCGGCGCCGACGCGGCAACCAAGGGCGTCGTCAACGCCTCGGACAAGAAGGGCGGGACGGTCACCTACGAGATGAAGGGTGCCCCGGACTCCTTCGACCCGGGTAACACGTACTACGCCTACATCTACAACTTCTCGCGCCTGTACGGGCGTCCGCTGACCACCTTCGCCCCCGGTGCCGGCGCGGACGGCAACAAGCTGGTCCCGGACCTCGCCGAGTCCCTGGGCAAGCCCAGTGCGGACGGCCTGACCTGGACGTACAAGCTGCGCGCGGGCCTGAAGTACGACGACGGCACCCCGATCAGCTCGAAGGACGTCAAGTACGCCGTCGAGCGCTCCAACTTCGCGCCGGACGTGAACTCCAACGGCCCGACGTACTTCCACGACTTTCTGGTCGACAACGCGACCCCGTACCAGGGCCCGTACAAGGACAAGACCGGCGGCCTGGACTCGATCGAGACCCCGGACGACCAGACCATCGTCTTCCACCTGAAGCAGCCGTTCGCGGACTTCGACTACCTGGTCAGCGCCCCGCAGACGGTCCCGGTCCCGCAGGCCAAGGACGACGGCTCCGGCTACGTCAAGCACGTGGTCTCCTCGGGCGCCTACAAGTTCGACTCCTACGACGACGGCAAGCAGCTCACCCTGGTCCCGAACACCAACTGGGACCCGGCCACCGACCCGATCCGCAAGCAGCTCGCGGACAAGATCGTGGTCCGGATGGGCATGGAGCAGTCCACCATCGACAAGGACCTGATCGCCGGCAACGCCCAGGTGGACCTGGTCGGCGGCGGCGTCGACCCGCAGACCCAGGCGCAGATCCTGCAGAACCCGAAGCTCAAGACCAACACCGACAACGCCTACGGCGGTCGCCTGGTCTACACCGCGATCAACACCAAGGTCGCGCCGTTCGACAACATCGAGTGCCGCAAGGCCGTCCAGTACGCGATCGACAAGGTCTCCGTGCAGACCACGCTCGGCGGCCCGATCCGCGGCCAGATCGCCAACACCGTGCTCCCGCCGGACATCGCGGGCCACCAGGACTTCAACGTCTGGGAGACCAAGGACAACAAGGGCGACCTCGACAAGGCCAAGGCGGCCCTGAAGGCCTGCGGCAAGCCGGACGGCTTCAACACGGTGATCACCGCCCGCACCGAGCGTGACCCGGAGGTCCAGGCGGCGACCGCGATCCAGGCCGCGCTGAAGAAGATCAACATCAACGTCGAGATCCAGAAGTACGCGCAGGGCAAGTACTTCTCGGACGCCGCCGGTGTCCCGCAGTTCACCCAGGACCACAACATCGGCCTGATGATGATGCAGTGGGGCGCCGACTGGCCGACCGGCTACGGCTTCCTGCAGCAGATCTCGGACGGCCGCGCGATCAAGGCCTCCGGCAACAGCAACCTGGCCCAGCTGAACGACCCCGAGGTCAACAAGCTGCTCGACGACGCCATCACCAACACCGACCAGTCGGCGCGCGAGAAGATCTACGGCCAGATCGACAAGAAGATCATGGACCAGGCGGTCTACGTCCCGCTGACCGACTTCAAGGTCTTCCTGTACCGCCCGGACAGCGCCACCAACCTGGTGTCCACGTCGGCCTTCTCGGGCGAGTACGACTACCTGAACATCGGCATCACCAAGTAAAGAGCCTGGCTCCGCATCCCTGAAGGCAGGTGAAGGCAGCGGCGCCCGTCGCCGTCCGGAAGATCCCGGACGGCGGCGGGCCGCCGGAGCCGCCCTACTGTGTTTGCCTACATCATCCGCAGGATCTTCGCAGCCGTCGTGCTGCTACTGGTGGTCAGCGCGGTCACCTTCGCGATCTTCTTCCTGCTCCCGCGCATCGCCGGCGAGACGGCCGACCAGCTGGCCACGCAGTACGTCGGGAAGAACCCGTCGCCCGAGGCGATCGCCGCGGTCAAGCAGAACCTCGGCTTCGACCAGCCGCTGTACACCCAGTACTGGAACTTCCTGAAGGGCCTGGTCGGCGGCGCCGAGTACAAGTTCGGCCCGGATCCGGTCACCTGCCACGTCCCGTGCTTCGGCTACTCCTTCAAGAACCACCTGGAGGTCTGGCCCGAGCTGACCAAGCGCATCCCGATCACGCTCTCGCTGGCCATCGGCGCGGCCGTGTGCTGGCTGGTCTCCGGCGTCACCACCGGCGTCATCTCGGCCCTCAAGCCGCGCTCGATCTTCGACCGGCTCGCCATGGGCATCGCCCTCACCGGCGTCTCGCTGCCGGTCTTCTTCACCGGCGCGCTGCTGCTGACCCTCTTCAGCTACCAGTGGCCGATCCTGGACAACCTCCAGTACGTCGACTTCACCGACGACCCGCTCATGTGGGCCCGCAACCTGATCCTCCCGTGGATCTCACTGGCCTTCCTCTACTCCGCGCTCTACGCCCGGCTCACCCGCGCCGGAATGCTGGAGACCATGAGCGAGGACTACATCCGCACCGCCCGGGCCAAGGGCCTGGTCGAGCGCAAGGTCGTCACCCGGCACGGGCTGCGCGCCGCGCTCACCCCGATCGTCACCATCTTCGGCATGGACCTCGGCCTGCTCCTCGGCGGCGCCCTGATCACCGAACAGGTCTTCTCGCTCCAGGGCGTCGGCGCCTTCGCCGTCCAGGCGATCGCGGACAACGACCTGCCCAAGATCCTCGGCGTCACCCTGCTCGCCGCCTTCTTCATCGTCGCCTGCAACCTCGTGGTCGACCTCCTGTACGCCCTCGTCGACCCCCGCGTGAGGCTCTCGTGACCGAGCTCCAGAAGACCCCGGCGGACACCGGGCAGACCCCGTCCGGCGACCCCTTCCTCTCCGTCCGCGACCTGCGGATCCACTTCGACACCGACGACGGCCTGGTCCGGTCGGTGGACGGGGTCAGCTTCGACCTGCACAAGGGCCGCACCCTCGGCATCGTGGGTGAGTCCGGCTCCGGAAAGTCCGTCACCTCGCTCGGCATCATGGGCCTGCACCGCTCCAAGCGGGCCCGGATCAGCGGCGAGATCCGGCTGAACGGCGAGGAGCTGATCGCGGCCGGCCCCGAGCGGGTGCGCCAACTGCGCGGCCGTGAACTGGCGATGATCTTCCAGGACCCGCTGACCGCGATGCACCCCTACTACACCGTCGGGGCGCAGATCATCGAGGCGTACCGGGTGCACCACCCCGAGGCGTCCAAGAAGCAGGCCCGGGCCCGCGCGATCGAGATGCTCGACCGGGTCGGCATCCCGCAGCCCGACCGCCGGGTGGACGACTACCCGCACCAGTTCTCCGGCGGCATGCGCCAGCGCGCCATGATCGCCATGGCGCTGGTCAACGACCCGTCCCTGCTGATCGCCGACGAGCCCACCACTGCCCTGGACGTCACCGTCCAGGCGCAGATCCTGGACCTCATCCGCGACCTCCAGGAGGAGTTCGGCTCGGCCGTCATCATCATCACCCACGACCTCGGGGTGGTCGCCGAGCTCGCCGACGACATCCTGGTCATGTACGGCGGCAAGTGCATCGAGCGGGGCCCCGCCGAGACCCTCTTCGACGCGCCCGAACACCCCTACACCTGGGGCCTGTTGGGATCCATGCCGCGCCTGGACCGCGAGCTCCAGGACCGGCTCGTCCCGGTCAAGGGCACCCCGCCCAGCCTGATCAACGTGCCGTCCGGCTGCGCCTTCCACCCGCGTTGCCCGTACGCCGACCTGACCGGCGGGCGCTCGTCGAGCGAGGTGCCGGTGCTGGTCGAGGCCGCGCCCGGGCACCACGCGGCCTGCCACCTCCCGGCCGCCGAACGGCACCGCATCTTCGCCGAAGAGATCGCGCCCCGGCTGTGAGCCCGGCCTCGTACCACCTTTCTGGAGAGAACCGATGACGGACACTCAGGCGGCCACGATCCCTTCGCCGGCGCCCGCCTCCGACCGCGAGCCGCTGCTCCGGGTGACCGGCCTGACCCGGCACTTCCCGATCCGCGGCGGACTGCTGCGGCGTCAGACCGGTGCGGTGCGGGCCGTCGACGGCATCGACTTCACCGTCAACGCCGGCGAGACGCTCGGCGTCGTCGGCGAGTCCGGCTGCGGCAAGTCGACCATGGGCCGGCTCATCACCCGGCTCGACGAACCGACCGGCGGGAAGATCGAGTTCGAGGGCACCGACATCACCCACCTGGGCGTCGGCGCGATGCGGCCACTGCGCCGCGACATCCAGATGATCTTCCAGGACCCGTACTCCTCGCTCAACCCGCGGCACACCGTCGGCACCATCGTCGGCGCGCCGTTCCGGCTGCAGAAGGTGGCGACCGAGGGCGGCACCAAGAAGGCCGTCCAGGAGCTGCTGGAGCTGTGCGGGCTCAGCCCCGAGCACTACAACCGCTACCCGCACGAGTTCTCCGGCGGCCAGCGCCAGCGCATCGGCATCGCCCGGGCGCTCGCCCTGAAGCCGAAGATGGTCGTCGCGGACGAGCCGGTCTCGGCCCTGGACGTCTCCATCCAGGCGCAGGTGGTCAACCTGCTGGACGACCTCCAGCGCGAACTCGGCCTGACGTACCTGATCATCGCGCACGACCTCTCGGTGGTCCGGCACGTCTCGGACCGGGTCGCGGTGATGTACCTGGGCAAGATCGTCGAGATCGCCGACCGCGACTCCCTGTACGCGAACCCGATGCACCCGTACACCAACGCGCTGATGTCCGCGGTGCCGGTGCCCGACCCGCGCCGGCGCCAGCGGGCCGGCCGCGAGCGGATCCTGCTCAAGGGCGACGTCCCCTCGCCGATCAACCCGCCCAGCGGCTGCCGCTTCCGCACCCGCTGCTGGAAGGTCCAGGACGTCTGCGCGAGCCAGGAGCCGCCGCTGACCGCGCTGAAGACCGGGCACCAGGTGGCGTGTCACTTCCCCGAGCAGCGCGAGGGGAACGACTAGCACCGCCCCGAGCAGCGCGAGGGGAACGGCTGACCCCGCCCCGAGCAGCGCGAGGGCGTTGATCTTCAGGCCGCCACGGTCTGACACCTCGCGGTCCGGAGGGGAGGTCTGCGCCGGTCATAGTTGTCCGGTGACCTCGCAGATCTTCCCCTCCGACGTGCAGCAGTCGCTGGACCTCGTCGGCATCTTCGTCTTCGCCCTCTCCGGAGGGCTGCTCGCCGTCCGCAAGAACATGGACATCTTCGGCATCGCGGTGCTGGCCGAGGTCACCGCGCTCGGCGGCGGTGTGATCCGGGACCTGGTGATCGGCGCGACCCCGGTCGCCGCCTTCAGCAACCTCGGCTACTTCGTCACCCCGCTGGTGGCGGGCCTGGTGGTGTTCTTCCTGCACCCCGAGGTCGAGCGGATCAACCGGGCGGTGCAGACCCTGGACGCCCTCGGCCTCGGACTGTTCTGCGTCACCGGCACCGCCAAGGCGCACGACTACGGGCTCGGCGCGGTGGCGGCCGTCGCACTCGGCATGGTCACCGCGGCCGGCGGCGGGGTGATCCGCGACGTGCTGGCCGGCGAGATCCCCTCGCTGCTGCGCTGGGACCGGGAGATCTACGCCGTGCCGGCCCTGGTCGGCGCAGCCCTGGTCGCGGTGCTGATCGGTACCGACCGGCTGACCGGTGCCACCGGCACCGCCGCCGCGCTCACCGCCTTCGGGCTGCGGATGCTCGCCCTGAAGTACGGCTGGCGCGCCCCGCGGGCTTGGCGCCGCAACGGTTCTCGCACCAGCGAGGAGTAGGCGAGCCGCCGTACGCGAGCGAGATCGCCTCCGCCGTGCAGAGCAGTTCCGGCACCATCCGGGCCAGTTCGGCCGGCGGCACCTGGCTCGCCGGGGCGCTCAGCGCGCAGGCCGCGACCGTCCGGCCGCCGCTGCCCGCCACCGGCGCGGCCACGCAGGTCACCGGCTCCAAGTGCTCGGCCGACTCCGCCGCCCAGCCCCGGCGCCGCACCGCCACCAGCTCGGCCGGCAACTCCTCGTCCGGGGTGCCGTCCTCGGGCAGCCCGGCCAGTAGCACCCGGCCGATCGCCGTCCCGCCGGCCGGTGCCCGCCGCCCGATCCGGGACGCCCGCCCGGCGCCCGGCCCGGCCCAGCTCCCGGCCACCTCGTCCAGGTACAGCACCTCGCCGTCCTGCAGCACGGCCAACTGGACGGTGTAGCCGCAGCGCGCGTTGAGCGCCGCCAGGTACGGCGCGGCGACCTGCCGGACGTCGATCTCCTCCAGCGCCCGGTGGGCCAGCGAGAGCACCCGGCCGCCGAGGCGGTAGCGCAGATCGGGCTGGCGCTGCGCGAAGCCGTGCTCCTCCAGGGTGCGCAGCAGCCGCAGCGCGGTGGACTTGTGCACGCCGATGCTGGTCGCGGCCTGTTCCAGGGTGACCGGCCCGTCGCCGAGGGACCCGAGCAGGGTCAGGGCGCGATCGACCGACTGCGACATGGCGCCCCCTCCTGTCCGCGCCGATGGGAAGTGTTCGTGGGAGGTGTCCGTGGGGGCGCGGCCGGAGAGCCTGCCCGTCGGGAAGCGTCCGCCAGGCTAACCGCTCGGCCGCGCGGCGGGTCAAACGGGTGCCGGACACCGCCGTCCGGTGGGCGCACTCGGGGAGCCGCGTTGTGGCCGGATCGGTGCGCACACCGGGACGGCTCTCGGGAGTGCCCTCTACAGCCCGGGGAGCGCCCTCTACAATCGGATGGTTATGCCATACCTGGACCATGCGGCGACCACGCCGATGCTGCCCGAGGCGATCGCCGCGATGACGGCGCACCTGGGGGTGGTCGGCAACGCCTCGTCCCTGCACGCGGCCGGCCGCCGGGCCCGCCGGGTGGTCGAGGAGGCCCGCGAGTCGCTGGCCGACTCGCTGGGCGCCCGACCGAGCGAGATCGTGCTCACCGGCGGGGGCACCGAGTCCGACAACCTGGCCGTCAAGGGCCTGTACTGGGCCCGCCGGGACGCCGACCCGGTCCGTACCCGGGTGCTGTGCAGCCCGGTCGAGCACCACGCGGTGCTGGACGCGGTGCACTGGCTCTCCGAGCACGAGGGCGCCGACGTCGAGTACCTGCCGGTCGACCCGCTCGGCCGGGTCCACCCGCAGGCGCTGCGCGAGGCGATCGAGCGCGACCCGGCGTCCGTCGCGCTGGTCACCGTGATGTGGGCCAACAACGAGGTCGGCACCGTCCAGCCGGTGCGCGAACTCGCCGCCGTGGCGGCCGAGTACGGCATCCCGATGCACGCCGACGCGGTGCAGGCGCTCGGTCAGGTTCCGGTCTCCTTCGCCGAGTCGGGGCTCACCGCGCTCACCGTCACCGGGCACAAGATCGGCGGCCCGTTCGGCATCGGCGCGCTGCTGCTCACCCGCGGCGCCACGCCCGTCCCGCTGCTGCACGGCGGCGGCCAGGAGCGCGACGTCCGTTCCGGCACCCTGGACGCGCCCGCCGCCGCCGGCTTCGCCGCCGCGGCGGCCCTCGCGGTCGAGCGCCAGCCCGAGCACGCGGTCGCGCTCGGCGCACTGCGCGACGAGCTGATCGCCGCCGTGGCGGCGGCCGTCCCCGACGCGGTGCTCAACGGCGATCCGGCCGCCGAGGGGCGGCTGCCCGCCAACGCCCACTTCTCCTTCCCCGGTTGCGAGGGCGACGCGCTGCTGATGCTGCTCGACGCCCAGGGCATCGAGTGCTCCACCGGCTCGGCCTGCTCGGCGGGGGTGCCGCAGCCCAGCCACGTGCTGCTCGCGATGGGCGTCGACCCGCTGCTGGCCCGGGCCTCGCTGCGGTTCTCGCTCGGGCACACCTCGGTGCGCGAGGACGTGACGGCGCTGGTCGAGGCCATCGGGCCGGCCGCCCAGCGGGCCCGCAACGCGGGCCTGGCGGCGGTGCGCCGCTGACCACCGCGCGCTGTTGCCGGCTCCGGGAACAGCGGCCGCAGGACGTACGCTTGGAGCCATCATGACTGACTTCCCGGGTGCCCCGACCGCTCCGTCCACCGGCCGCCTGCGCGTGCTCGCGGCGATGTCCGGCGGCGTCGACTCCGCCGTCGCCGCCGCCCGCGCCGCCGAAGCGGGGCACGAGGTGACCGGCGTCCACCTGGCGCTGTCCGCCAACCCGCAGTCCTTCCGCACCGGCGCCCGCGGCTGCTGCACCATCGAGGACTCCCGGGACGCCCGCCGCGCCGCCGACGTGATCGGCATCCCGTTCTACGTCTGGGACCTCGCCGAGCGCTTCCGCGAGGACGTCATCGACGACTTCGTCGCCGAGTACGCGGCCGGCCGCACCCCCAACCCCTGCCTGCGCTGCAACGAGAAGATCAAGTTCGCCGCGCTGCTGGACAAGGCGATCGCGCTCGGCTTCGACGCGGTCTGCACCGGCCACTACGCCCGGATCGTCGACCTGCCCTCCGGGGAGCGCCAGCTCCACCGCGCCGTCGACGCGGCGAAGGACCAGTCGTACGTTTTGGGCGTCCTCGACGCCGACCAGCTCGCCCACTCCCTCTTCCCGCTCGGCGACACCACCAAGGACGTCATCCGCGAGGAGGCCGAGCGCCGCGGCCTGGCCGTTGCCAAGAAGCCGGACAGCCACGACATCTGCTTCATCGCCGACGGCGACACCCAGGGTTTCCTGGCCAAGCACCTCGGCACCGCCACCGGCGACATCCTCGACGTCGACGGCACCAAGCTCGGCGAGCACGACGGCGCGTACGGATTCACCATCGGCCAGCGCAAGGGCCTGCGGATCGGCCGCCCCGCCCCGGACGGCAAGCCCCGCTACGTCCTCGACATCTCCCCGGTGAACAACACCGTGACCGTCGGCCCGCTGGAGGGTCTGGACGTCACCGGGCTCACCGCGATCCGGCCGCGCTGGTGCGGCACCGAGCCGCTCGCCGACGGCCGGTACACCGCCCAACTGCGCGCCCACGGCGAGGAGGTGCCGGTCTCCGCCGCCGTCGTCGACGGCGAGCTGCGGGTGCAGTTGGACACCCCCGTCCGCGGCATCGCCCCCGGCCAGGCCGTGGTGCTGTACGACGGCACCCGCGTCGTCGGCTCGGCCACCATCGCCAGCACCGAGCGCCCGGCGATCCACGCCTGAGCGGTCATCACGATGGATGACGCCGCTGAATCCCCGGGATGACCACGGCCGGAGATTGCATCCATTGGGCTGATTCGACGGTCCGGGCCACGAACCTAATCTCACAGCCATGAACCGATCCCGCCGTATCGCGGCCATCGCAGCCCTTGTCCTCGCCCTGCCCCTCCCGATGGCCGGGGCCGCGATGGCCTCGTCGTCGCCGTCCGCCACCGCGCCCGCCGCTGTCGCCGGTGCCTCGACCCCCGCCGCCTTCCACGGTGAGCTGCCCCGCCCGACCGGGCAGTACGCGGCCGGTGAGGAGGTGCTGCGGCTGACCGACCGGAGCCGCACCGACCCCTGGGTGCCCTCGGCGGGGCCGCGGCAGCTGGCGGTGTCGATGTTCTACCCGGCCCGGCAGGGCAGCGGCGAGCCCGCTCCGTACATGACCCTCGGCGAAGCGCAGGGCTTCGTGGCGACGCGGGTCCCGCCGGGTACCGGACTCCAGCCGCAGGACGTCGTGGACATCAGGACCCACGCCTACACCGGCGCGAAGGCCGCAAACGGGAAGTTCCCGCTGGTGGTCCTCTCCCCCGGCTTCGAGAACCCCCGCGCCACGCTGACCGGTCTGGCGACCGACCTGGCCAGCCACGGCTACGTCGTGGCCCTGGTCGGTCACACCTACGAGGACTCCGGCGAGACGCTCGCCGACGGCAGCACCCCGGGCTGCGCGCTGTGCGACACCGGCGCGCCGGACTCGCTCCCGGACAGCCGGGCGAAGGACGTGTCCTTCGTCCTGGACCAGCTGACCGGGCAGCACCCGGTCTGGCGCCTGTCCCACCTGATCGACCGGGACCGGATCGGGATGGCCGGGCACTCGATCGGCGGCGCGTCGACGCTCAACGCGATGGCCGGGGACCGGCGGATCCTCGCCGGGGTGAACATGGACGGCAGGTTCTGGCCGCCGGTCCCGACCGACACGCTCAAGGGCCGCTCGTTCCTCCTGCTCGGGAAGGAGAGCGACCACTCCGCCGGCGGCGGGGACGGGTCATGGGGGCAGGCCTGGGCGGGCTGGGACGGCTACAAGCCCTGGGTGACCGTCGCGGGCACCAACCACGGCAGCTTCACGGACGTCACCGTCCTGGCCGCCGAGGCCGGCATCCCTGCCCCTCCGGGGACGACCACCTCGCCGGAGCGCGGGATGCAGCTGACCCGGGAGTACGTCGGGGCCTTCTTCGACCGGACGCTCAAGGGCATCGACCAGCCCCTGCTCGACGGCCCGTCGGCGGCGAACCCGGAGGTGTCCTTCCAGCACCCGTGACAGGTCGTGGCGGAACTCGCCCCGCTCGACGGACACCGGGGCGCAAAGCCGGTGAGTGGGGGCGGCAGGGCGTGATAGACCAGTCAGCACTATGAACATCACTGTCTTCTGCTCCGCGTACTCGCTCGACGACCGTTACACCGCCCCCGCCGCCGAGTTCGCCCGGCTCCTCGGGGAGGGCGGGCACACCCTGGTGTGGGGTGGGTCGAACGCCGGGCTGATGGGGCTGCTCGCCGACGAGGTGAAGGCGGCGGGCGGCCGGCTGGTCGGCGTGCTGGTCGAGATGCTGAAGCACAAGGGGTACGTCGGCGCGGACGAGCTGGTGATGACCGCCGATCTGGCCGAGCGCAAGGCGGAGTTGGCCGCCCGCGCGGACGCCATCGTCGTCCTGGTGGGCGGGCTGGGGACCTTGGACGAGGTGACCGAGGTGCTGGAGCTCAAGAAGCACGGGATGTTCGCGAAGCCGGTGATCGTCCTCGACACCGAGGGCTTCTACACCGGCCTGCGCACCCAGCTGGAGCGGATAGACGCCGAGGGCTTCCTGCCCCGGCCGCTCGGTGAGCTGATCGGCTTCGCCGACACCCCGGCCGAGGCGTTCGCGCAGCTCAAGGCCTGAGAGGATCAGGACCATGGCTGTACACCTGATCACCGGCGCCGGCTCCGGCATCGGCGCCGTCCTCGCCGAGCACCTCGCCGAACGCGGCGACGACCTCTGGCTGCTGGCCCGCGACGCCCGCCGCGCCACCGAACTGCGCGAGCGCTTCCCCGGCGCCCGCACCCTGGTCGGCGACCTCGGCGACCCGGCCAAGCTCTCCTGGGCCTTCGGCCACCAGGCGCTGCCCGTCGAGCTGGACTCCGTGCTGCACGTCGCCGGCATGGTCGAGCTGGGCACGGTCGGCGAGCTGCCCGTCAAGGCCTGGCAGGAGACGCTCAACGTCAACCTGGTCGCCCCCGCCGAACTGACCAGGCTGCTGCTGCCCTCGCTGCGCCTGGTCAAGGGGCACATGGTGTTCGTCAACTCCGGTGCCGGCCTGCGCTCCGACGCCGAATGGTCGGCCTACGCGGCGAGCAAGCACGGCCTGAAGGCGCTGGCCGACGCACTGCGCCACGAGGAGCACGCCAACGGCGTCCGGGTCACCTCGGTCTACCCGGGCCGCACCGCCACCGCGATGCAGGCCAAGGTGCACCAGCAGGAGGGCAAGGCCTACGACGAGAGCCGCTGGATCGCCCCCGAGTCGGTGGCGAAGGCCGTCCTGGCCGCCCTCGACGCCTCCCGCGACGCGGAGATCACCGACATCACCGTCCGCCCGGGCGCATAGGGCCCGTCCGGCGCATGCGTCCGGCGGCCCCGGTGCCGAGCCCCGCGCTCGGCACCGGGGCCGTCCTCGTGGGTAGGCTCGGGCGGGTGAGCACCCCACAGCCCTTCCCCGACCTGCGCGGCGCCGCCACCGGCGTCGGTTCGCTGCCCGGCACCGACGCGCGGGAGGCCGCCAAGACCTCCACCGGAGCGCTGGAGCAGCTGCCGTTCCTGCCCGAACTGCCCGCCCGCGGGCCGGGCGCCGACATGATCGGCCGCGGTGCCGGGCTGCTGGTCGAGCTGTTCGCACAGACCGAGCCGAGCGGCTGGCGGTTCACCGACCGGCCGGGCCGGGACACCCGGCGGGCGCACTCCTGGCTGGGCGAGGACCTGGACGCGCTGGAGGAGTTCACCCAGGGCCACCAGGGCGCGCTCAAGGTGCAGGCGGTCGGGCCGTGGACGCTGGCCGCCTCGATCGAGCTCAAGCACGGCGAGAAGGCGCTCGCCGACCAGGGCGCCTGCCGGGACATCGCCGGCTCGTTGACCGAGGGGCTGCGCCGCCACCTCGCCGACGTCCGCAGGCGGGTGCCGGGCGCGGAGGTGGTGCTCCAGCTCGACGAGCCCTCGCTGCCCGCCGTGCTGGCCGGCGCGGTGAAGACCGCCAGCGGCTTCCAGCGGCTGCGTTCGGTGGACCGGCAGGTCGCCGAGGAGGTGCTGCGCGAGGTGGTGCGCGGCCTGGACGCGCCGGTGGTGGTGCACTGCTGCGCGCCGCAGGTGCCGATCCCGCTGCTGCGCCGGGCCGGGGCGGCCGCCGTCTCGCTGGACTTCTCGCTGCTGACCGGGCGGGAGGACGACGACCTGGGCGAGGCGGTCGAGGCGGGCACGGTGATCCTCGCCGGTGTCGTGCCCTCCACTGACCAGGCGGTGTCCGACCCGGCCGGTAGTGTCCAGGGTGTCAGGACCTTGTGGCGCAGGCTCGGGTTCGCCCCGGAGCTGCTGGGCCGACGCGTGCTGGTGACGCCGACCTGCGGGCTGGCCGGGGCCTCCCCGGCGTACGCGCGCAAGGCGCTGTCGCTTGCGGCGCGGGCGGCGCAGAGCCTGGTGGACAACCCGGAATGAGAACGTAGGAGGGCTTGCGGTGGTGGCTGTCGAGGGCTGGGAGGACGTCCCGGCGGAGGTGCGCAGGCGGCACGCCGAGCTGGCCGTGGAGATCACCGAGCACCGCGCCCGGTACTACGAGCAGGACGCCCCGGTCGTCAGCGACGCCGAGTTCGACGCCCTGATGCGCGAGCTGGAGGCGCTGGAGGCCGAGCACCCGGCCCTGGTGACGCCGGACTCGCCGAGCCAGCGGGTCGGCGGTGCGCCGACCGAGCTGTTCGCCGCCGTCGAGCACCGCGAGCGGCTGCTCAGCCTCGACAACGCGATGGACGAGGAGGAGCTCGCCGCCTGGGCCGAGCGGGTCGCCACCGAACTGCACGGCATCGACTACCACTACCTGTGCGAGCTCAAGGTGGACGGCCTGGCGGTCAACCTCACCTACGAGAACGGCCACCTGGTGCAGGCGGCGACGCGCGGCGACGGCCGGGTCGGCGAGGACATCACCGCGAACGTCCGCACCATCAAGGAGATCCCGCACCAGCTCAAGGGCGACGACATCCCGGAGCTGGTGGAGATCCGCGGCGAGGTCTACTTCCCGACCGAGGAGTTCGACGCGCTCAACGCCTCGTTCGCGGAGGAGAACGAGCGCCGCCGGCAGGAGAACGAGGAGCGCGCCAAGGAGGGCAAGCGGCCCCGGGCGTTGATCCGGCTGTTCATGAACCCCCGCAACGCCGCCGCCGGTTCGCTGCGCCAGAAGGACCCGCACGTCACCGCGTCCCGCCCGCTGCACATGGTGGTGCACGGCATCGGCGCCCGGGTCGGCTTCGACATCGACAACCAGTCGCACGCCTACCGGCTGCTGCACGACTGGGGCCTGCCCACCGCCCGGCACAACAAGGTGGTGAAGACCCTCGACGAGGTGCGGGCGTTCATCCGGCACTTCGGCGAGCAGCGGCACTCGGTCGAGCACGAGATCGACGGCGTGGTGGTGAAGGTCGACGAGATCGCCCTGCAGGGCCGGCTGGGCGCCACCTCCAAGTCCCCGCGCTGGGCGATCGCCTGGAAGTACCCGCCGGAGGAGGTCACCGGCAAGCTGGCCGAGATCAAGGTCGGCATCGGCCGCACCGGCCGGGCCACCCCGTTCGCGGTGCTGGCCGAGCCGGTGAAGGTGGCCGGTTCGATGGTCCAGTACGCGACCCTGCACAACCAGCAGATCGTCAAGGCCAAGGACGTCCTGCTCGGCGACACCGTGGTGCTGCGCAAGGCCGGTGACGTCATCCCGGAGATCCTCGGCCCGGTCTACGACCTGCGGGACGGCGGCGAGCGGGAGTTCGTGATGCCCTCGCACTGCCCCGAGTGCGGCGCCGAGCTGCGCCCGATGGCCGAGGGCGACATCGATCTGCGCTGCCCGAACGCGCAGTTCTGCCCGGCTCAGATCCGCGAGCGGATCGCCTTCCTGGGCGGGCGGCAGTGCCTGGACGTCGAGGGCCTCGGTTACGTCGCGGCCACCGCGCTGACCCAGCCGCTGGAGCCGGCCGAGGCGCCGGTGCGCAACGAGGGCGACGTCTTCGGCCTCACCGAGGAGCAGTTGCTGCCGATCAAGGTGCTGGTCCGGGACCCGAAGACGGGCATGCCCAAGCTGGACGACAAGACCGGCAAGCAGAAGGAGGTGTTCTTCTTCGCCACCACCAAGGGCGAGCCGAAGAAGTCGCTCCGGACGCTGCTCGACAACCTCGACCAGGCCAGGCAGCGCCCGCTGGCGCGGTTCGTCAACGGCCTGTCGATCCGCCACGTCGGTCCGGTGGCGGCCCAGGAGCTGGCGCGCGAGTTCCGCGACCTGGAGAAGATCTTCGAGGCGAGCGAGGAGGAGCTGGCGGCGGTCGAGGGCGTCGGTCCGACCATCGCCCGCTCGATCAAGGAGTGGTACGCGGAGGAGTGGCACCGGGGCATCCTGGAGAAGTGGCGCGAGGCCGGTGTCCGCTTCACCGAGGAGTTCGCCGACGAGGAGCTCGGCGAGCGTCCGCTGGAGGGCCTGACGGTGGTGGTGACCGGCACCCTGGCCGGGCACACCCGGGACGGGGCCAAGGAGGCGCTGACCTCGCGCGGCGCGAAGGTGACCGGTTCGGTGTCGAAGAAGACCGATTTCCTCGTCGCGGGTGACAACCCTGGGTCCAAGTACGACAAGGCCGTTCAGCTCGGCCTGCCGGTCCTGGACGACGCCGGTTTCGCCGTGCTGCTCGCCGACGGAGCGGCCGCGGCCCGCGCCCACCTCGGCCTGCCCGAGGTCGAGCAGGCCCCCGCCGAGACCGCCCCGGAGGCCGACCCGACCGGCGCCTGACCGAATCCGTCTTGTTATCGTCCTGATGCAACGTCACCGGGTGTCGCGCCGTGAAAGCGGGCATTGTGTCACTGTGCGACATCCGGGCGCGGTGGCGCGTTTCCGGTTGTCCGAAAGTCTGCCCACCGGGTGGACCCCGGCATACCCTGGAGCGCAACAGAGTGTCAGCAGGGGTGGGGGCACCGGCTGAGCCGGTACTCCGCGGGGTCGCTCCATGCCCGGCAGCAGTCGGTACCGGCACGGTGCCTCACCGTACGGCGGCCTGACGGGGCGGGCCCGACGGAGGACAGGGCTTATGGATCGTACGACCGGCGGTGCGCCCACACGCCCGCCGCAGGGGGTGGCGGGTGCGGTCCTGCTGCTCGGCGTGCTGCTGGCCGGTGCAGCGCCGCTCATCCCGCTGGCCGTCCTGGTCTACCGGTACGAACCCGAACTGCTGCCGCTGTTCGCGGTGCCGCTGGCGGTGCTGGTCGCCGCCTGGCGGATCGCCCGCGACCGCGCCCGCGACCAGCTGACCGACCCGCTGACGGACCTGCCCAACCGTCAGGCGCTGCTGATGGCCGCTCAGGAGGCGATAGCGGAGCGTGAGGACGGCTACAGCGTCGGTCTCATCCTGCTTGATCTCGATCGCTTCCGATCGCTCAACGACACCCTCGGTCACACCGCCGGCGACCGGCTGCTGGTGCACATCGCCCGTCGGCTGCACCGCGCGCTGCGCTCCGGCGGTCCGGCCGGCAGCGCCACCCGGGAGTCCATCGACGACGTCTTCGCCGGCCTGCCCCGGCACTACCGGCGCGGCCGCCCGATGGTGGCCCGGATGGGCGGCGACGAGTTCGCCGTGCTGTTGCCCGGCATCAACTGCCCGGACAGCCTGGAGCGGGTCGCCAAGGCGCTGATCGCCGAACTCGCCGCGCCGATCCGGCTGGACGGACTGCTGCTCGTGCTGGAGGCCAGCGCCGGGGTCTGCGTCTACCCGCAGCACGCCCAGGACGCCGAGTCGCTGCTGCGCCGCGCCGACGTGGCGATGGGCCACGCCCAGCGCGGTTGCAGCGGCGTCGCGCAGTACGACGAGGCCCAGGACGCCGACACGCCGTACCGGATAGGGCTGCTCGGCGATCTGCGGCGGGCCCTGGAGACCGGTGAGGTGCAGCTGCACTACCAGCCCAAGGTGGCCTTCGACGGCCGGGTGGTCGGCCTGGAGGCACTGCTGCGCTGGGAGCGGCCCGGCCAGGGCAGGGTCTCGCCGGACGAGTTCGTCGGGCTCGCCGAGTCCAGCGGCCTGATGCCCCGGCTCACCGACTACGTGCTGGAGGCCGCCGTCGGGCAGCTCGCCTACTGGCGGGACCAGGGCCTGCAGGTGCAGGTCGCGGTCAACGTCTCCCCGCGCGACGTGCTCAACCCCGGCTTCGCGCAGCGCGTCGCCGGCCACCTCGTCCGCCACCAGGTGCCGGCCCACGCGCTCCAGCTGGAGATCACCGAGCGGCTGCTGCTGGACGACTCCCGGCGCGCCGCCGACACCCTGGCCGAACTGCGCGGCTACGGCGTCGGGATGTCCCTGGACGACTTCGGCACCGGCCACTCCTCACTGGTGCGGCTGCGCAGCCTGCCGGTCGGCGAGTTGAAGATCGACCGTTCCTTCGTCTCCCGGATGGTCGCCGACGACCACGACGCGGCGGTGGTGCGCTGCTCGGTCGAGCTCGCCCACTCGCTGGGCCTGACCGTGGTCGCCGAGGGCGTCGAGGACGACGAGACCTGGGAGCGGCTGCACTGCATGGGCGTGGACGCCGTCCAGGGCTGGCTGGTGTCGGCGGCGCTGCCGGCCGAGCAGGCCACCGCCTGGCTGCGGGTGCACCGCACCGGCGCCCCGCCGGTGGAGCGGCTGGCGGCCTCGCGCGGCCAGCTGCCGTCGGCCCTCCGGGCGATGCAGGGGGGCCAGCCGGTGCTGCCGCCGGTCGTCCAGCCCGCCCTCCCGCCGATGCTGCCCCCGACCCTCCCGCCGGTGCTGCCGCCCGCCGTCCAGGCCGTCCAGACCGGTCCGGTGCCCCAGCCGGTGCCGGCCGCGCAGCTGGAGATCAAGGCGCCGGGCACGCAGGGTTGGGCCCGTACCAGGCCGCAGTGACGGGCGCGCGCGCTGACTCGTTGGCCGGTGGCCGGGCCGGGCCCCATAGGATGGGTCCAAAGACCACGAGGACGGAGCACCGGACCGGTTGCTCCTGCCCGGGCCCGGTACCGCCTGAGCGCGGTGCCGGGTCTCACCAGAACTCACCCTGAGGATCGCTGCATGCCTGGCATCACGCGCGAGGAGGTCGCCCACCTCGCCCGGCTGTCGCGTCTTGAGCTGAAGCCCGAAGAGCTGGACCACTTCGCCGAGCAGCTCGACGTGATCATCGGCGCGGTCGCCCGCGTTTCCGAGGTCGCCGGACAGGACGTCCCGCCGACCTCCCACCCGCTCCCGCTGACCAACGTCATGCGCGCGGACGAGGTGCGGCCGTCGCTCACCCCGGACCAGGCGCTGTCCGGCGCTCCGGCCGCCGAGGAGCAGCGTTTCCGTGTGCCGCAGATCCTCGGGGAGGACTGACCGAGATGACCGAGCTGATCCGTTACACCGCCGCCGAGACGGCCTCCGCCATCGCCAAGGGCGAGGTGTCCGCGGTCGAGGTCGCGCAGGCGCACCTGGACCGCATCGACGCCGTCGACAAGAAGGTCAACGCCTTCCTGCACGTGGACACCGAGGGCGCGCTGAAGGCCGCCAGGGCCGTCGACGAGAAGCGCGCCAAGGGCGAGGAGCTGGGCCCGCTGGCCGGCGTCCCGCTCGCGCTGAAGGACGTCTTCACCACCGAGGGCATCCCGACCACCTGCGGCTCCAAGATCCTCGAAGGCTGGATCCCGCCGTACGACGCCACGCTGACCAGCCGTCTCAAGGACGCCGGCGTCGTCATCCTCGGCAAGACCAACATGGACGAGTTCGCGATGGGCTCCTCCACCGAGAACTCCGCCTACGGCACGACCGGCAACCCGTGGGACCTCTCCCGTATCCCCGGCGGCTCCGGCGGCGGCTCGGCCGCGGCGCTGGCCGCCTTCGAGGCCCCGCTGGCGATCGGCACCGACACCGGCGGCTCGATCCGCCAGCCCGGCGCCGTCACCGGCACCGTCGGTGTCAAGCCGACCTACGGCTCGGTGTCCCGCTACGGACTGGTCGCCTTCTCGTCCTCGCTGGACCAGGGCGGCCCGTGCGCCCGCACCGTGCTGGACGCGGCGCTGCTGCACGAGGCCATCGCCGGGCACGACCCGCTGGACTCCACCTCGATCGACGCGCCCGTCCCGGCCGTGGTCGAGGCCGCGAAGCTGCGCGACGTGCGCGGCATGCGGATCGGCGTGGTCAAGGAGTTCGCCGGCGAGGGCTACCAGGCCGGCGTGATGCAGCGCTTCAACGAGTCGGTCGAGCTGCTGCGCGAGCTGGGTGCCGAGGTCGTCGAGGTGTCCTGCCCGTCCTTCACCCTGGCGCTGCCGGCGTACTACCTGATCGCACCCAGTGAGGCCTCGTCCAACCTGGCCCGCTTCGACGCGATGCGCTACGGCCTGCGGGTGGGCGACGACGGCTCGCGCTCGGCCGAGGAGGTCACCGCGCTGACCCGCGAGGCCGGCTTCGGCGACGAGGTCAAGCGTCGCATCATCCTGGGCACCTACGCCCTCTCCTCGGGCTACTACGACGCCTACTACGGCTCGGCCCAGAAGGTCCGCACCCTCATCTCGCGCGACTTCGACGCCGCCTTCGCGGGCGTGGACGTGCTGGTCTCGCCGACCACGCCGACCACCGCCTTCCCGATCGGCGAGCGCGCCGACGACCCGATGGCGATGTACCTGGCCGACCTCTGCACGATCCCGTCGAACCTCGCGGGCAACGCGGCCATGTCGCTGCCGGTCGGCCTGGCCCCGGAGGACAATCTCCCGGTCGGCCTGCAGATCATCGCGCCCGCGATGGCGGACGACCGCCTGTACCGGGTGGGCGGCGCCGTCGAGGCCGCACTCAACGACAAGTGGGGGCACACCCTGCTGGAGGAGGCACCGGCTCTGTGAGCAAGATCGAGAAGGCCAAGGCCCAGTCCGCTTCGCTCAAGGGTTTCAAGCACTCGAAGCCCGGTCTCTGGCTGTCCATCGGCAGCAGCGCCTTCGGCGCGGTCTCCGTCGTCAAGGACGTCCGCAAGGCCCGCGAGGAGAGCGACACCCTCAAGCTGGTCAACGCCCTGGTCGGCGCCGCCGCGCTGATCACCGGCACCGCCCTGCTGGTGCGCGAGCTGCGCCGGCTCGGCTCCGACGACGTACTGCTGGGCTGAGCTGAGCGCCCCGGCCCGGCCCCGCGCGAGCGGCGGCCGGGCCCGTACCTCCCAAGTCTTTTAGTGAAGGGGACGCTGTGAGCGTCATGAACCTGGTCTCCTACGAGGACGCTCTCGCGTCGTACGACCCGGTGATGGGCCTTGAGGTCCACGTCGAGCTGGGTACCAAGACCAAGATGTTCTGCGGTTGCTCGACCGAGCTGGGCGCCGAGCCGAACAGCCAGACCTGCCCGACCTGCCTGGGCCTGCCGGGCTCGCTGCCGGTGGTCAACGCGATCGGCGTGGAGTCGGCCGTCAAGATCGGCCTGGCGCTGAACTGCGAGATCGCCGAGTGGTGCCGGTTCGCTCGGAAGAACTACTTCTACCCGGACATGCCCAAGAACTTCCAGACCTCGCAGTACGACGAGCCGATCGCCTTCAACGGCTACCTCGACGTGCAGCTGGAGGACGGCTCGACCTTCCGCGTGGAGATCGAGCGCGCCCACATGGAGGAGGACACCGGCAAGTCCAGCCACGTCGGCGGCGCCACCGGCCGCATCCACGGCGCCACCCACTCGCTGCTCGACTACAACCGGGCCGGCATCCCGCTGATCGAGATCGTCACCAAGCCGATCGTCGGCGCCGGCGAGCGCGCCCCCGAGGTCGCCAAGGCGTACGTCGCCGAACTGCGTGAGCTGATCAAGGCGCTGGGCGTCTCCGAGGCCCGGATGGACAAGGGCCAGATGCGCTGCGACGTCAACCTGTCGCTGCGCCCCAACGGCACCGAGACCTTCGGCACCCGCTCGGAGACCAAGAACGTCAACTCGCTGCGCAGCGTGGAGCGGGCCGCCCGGTTCGAGATCCAGCGGCACGCCACCGTGCTGACCGACGGCGGCACGATCGTCCAGGAGACCCGGCACTTCCACGAGGAGGACGGCTCCACCACCTCGGGCCGGATCAAGGACAACGCCGAGGACTACCGTTACTTCCCCGAGCCGGACCTGGTGCCGATCGCCCCCGCCCGCGCGTGGGTCGAGGAGCTGCGCGCCGGCCTGCCGGAGCTGCCGCGGGTGCGCCGGGCGCGGCTGCAGGCCGAGTGGGGCCTGTCCGACAAGGACATGCAGTCGGTGCTGAACGCCGGCGCCGTCGAGCCGATCCTGGAGACCATCGCCGCCGGTGCCCCGGCCGACCAGGCCCGCAAGTGGTGGATGGGCGAGCTGGCCCGCCGGGCCAACGAGACCGGCACCGAGCTGAGCGAGCAGCCGATCACCCCGGCGCAGGTCGCCCGGGTCACCGCGCTGGTCGCCGAGGGCAAGCTGAACGACAAGCTGGCCCGCCAGGTCATCGAGGCCGTGCTGGCCGGCGAGGGCGAGCCGGACGAGGTCGTCGAGAAGCGCGGCCTGGCCGTCGTCTCGGACGACTCCGCGCTCGGCGCCGCCGTCGACCAGGCCATCGCCGACAACGAGGCGATCGCCGCCAAGATCCGCGACGGCAAGGTCGCGGCGGTCGGCGCGCTGGTCGGCGCGGTCATGAAGGCCACCCGCGGCCAGGCCGACGCGGCCCGCGTCAAGGACCTGATCCTGGAGCGGCTGGGCGTGGAAGGACAGTAGGCGCTGGGTGCCTCTGCCTGAGGTTCCTAAGGTGTCTAAGGCATCTAAGGCCCTCTAAGTAAGGCCTAAGGCCCGGTCTCACCTCTGTATCGAGGTAAGACCGGGCCTTTGTCGTCCCCCGGGCCCCGATCTAAGGCATCCGGGGCCCGGAAGATCGGTAGGGCTTCCGATGTGGCACCCCCCTCTGGGAGAGGAAGCTCTTACTCGACAGCGAAACGCAGTGAGACCCACAAGGGGAACCGAAGTGATCGAGTACGAGCTCATCCAGCAGCAGGCCCACGAGCTTGCCGCCCGCGCCGAGCACCAGCGCCTGGTGCGCGAGGCCAAGGAGGGGCGCCGCCTGCGGCAGCGTCCGGTGGCCGCCCGCTTCCAGCGGCGCCCCGTGCGTCAGCCGGAATGCTGACGGACCGGCACCATGACGGTGCCGAGGGAACATCCGAGGGGGAGGCGCTGCGGGGGAGCGCCTCCCCCTCCGGGCATCCACGGGGCGGGATATCCGCTCGGCCCGCCGGCTCCGGCTATGGCATGCTCGCCTCCATGCAGCAGATATCGGTGAGTCCCGTCTTCGTCGGCCGCGGCAGCGAGATCACCGAACTGACCGACGCGCTGCGCCGGGCCGGCTCCGGCAGCCCGCAGGCGGTGCTGATCGGCGGCGAGGCGGGCGTCGGCAAGACCCGCCTGCTGGAGGAGTTCCTGAAGCGGGCCGGCGACGGGGGAGCGGTCACCACGCTCGGCGGCTGTCTGGAGATCGGCGCCGAGGGCCTGCCGTACGCCCCGCTGGCCGGCGCGCTGCGCCGACTGCACCGCTCGCTGGGCGCGGAGCTGGAGGCCGCGGCTGTCGGCAGCGAGGGGCATCTGGCCCGGCTGCTGCCCGAGTTCGGCGAGGCCGACGGGGAGCCGAACGACGAGTACGGCCGGGCCCGGCTGTTCGAGCACACCGCGAGGCTGTTCGAGCGGCTCGGCGCGGAGCGTACCCTCGTTTTCGCCGTCGAGGACCTGCACTGGTCCGACCGCTCCACCCGCGAGCTGCTCGCCTTCCTGGTCCGCACCCTGCACCGCTCCCGGGTGCTGCTGGTCGCCACCTACCGCTCCGACGACCTGCACCGCCGGCACCCGCTGCGCCCCTTCCTGGCCGAGCTCGAACGGCTGCGCACCGTCCAGCGGCTGGAGCTGGAGCGGTTCGGCCGCGGCGAGGTCGCCGCCCAGCTGGCCGGCATCCTCGGCACCGCCGACCCCGACCGGAAGCTGGTGGACCGCATCCACCGCCGCTCCGAGGGGAACCCGTTCTTCGTCGAGGAGTTGGCCACCGCCTTCGAGGACGGCTGCGGCGCCGGGCTCACCGATTCGCTGCGCGACATCCTGCTGGTCCGGGTGGAGACCCTGGACGAGGAGGCCCAGCGGGTGGTGCGGATCGCCGCCGAGGGCGGCTCGCACGTCGAACACGCCCTGCTGGCGGCCGTCCTGGACGACGACGAGGAGGCGCTGATCGAGGCGCTGCGGGCGGCCGTCGGCGCCAACATCCTGCGCCCGGACGGCGACGGCGAGGGCTACCGCTTCCGGCACGCGCTGGTCCGCGAGGCCGTCTCGGACGACCTGCTGCCCGGCGAGCGGCACCGGATCAACCGCAAGTTCGCGCTCGCCGTGGAGGCGCAGCCGCACCTGGTCTCCTGTGACGCCCTGCCCGCCCGGTTGGCCAACTACTGGTACCACGCGCACGATCCGGCCCGCGCCCTGCCGACCGCCCTGGACGCCGCCCGCGCGGCCCGGCGCCGCAACGCCTTCGCCGAGCAACTGGGCATGCTGGAACGCGCCCTGGAGCTGTGGGACATGGTCTCCGAGGAGGTGCTGGCGCACACCCTGCGCCCGTACGACTGGGCCGAGACCTACCCGCCGGGCTCCTGCGACCACAGCACCGCCGACGAGGACTGCGACCGGATCCAGCTGATCGACGTCCTGGCCGAGGCGGTGGTCGCGGCCCGGCGCTGTGGCGACCGCGAGCGCGGACTGAGCCTCGCCAGGCGGGGGCTGCGGCTGGTCGACGAGACGGTGCACCCGGTGCGCGCGGCCTGGTTCCGGATCAACCGGGCCCGGATGCTGGGCAATCTGCGCCGCTCCGGGGACGACGAGGAGATCCTGTACGCGCACCGGCTGGTCGACCACCTGCCGCCGTCCGCCGTCCAGGCCGAGGTGTTCGCGCTCGGCGCCGGGGTGGCGATGCTCAAGAAACCCGGCCCCGAGCACCTCGGACTCGCCGAGCGGGCGATCCGGATCGCCCAGGAGGTCGGTGCGCACTCCGTCGAGGTGCACGCCCGGATGACGCTCGGCGGCCTGCGGTACGACGTGCAGGGCGACGCCGAGGGCGGGCTGGCCGAACTGGCCGGGGCGGTCGAGACGGCCCGCCGGCTGGGCGTGCCCGACCTGCTGCTGCGCGGCGTCAACAACCTGGCCAGCCTGCAGCGCGGGCTGGGCCGGGCCGAGGAGGCGGTGGCGCTGGCCCGCGAGGGCCTGGTCTTCGCGGACGGCAACGGCCTGCTGCGCAACATCGGCACCATCCTGACCGGCAACCTGGCCGAGGCGCTGACCGACCTCGGGCGGGCCGCGGAGGCCGAGGAGGTGCTCGCCGCCTGCGAGTTGACCAGCCTGACCGGCACCCACGCCGAGTTCCTGGACCGGATGCGCGGCGACCTCGCCGTGCTGCGCGGGGACCTGGCCGGCGCGGCGACCATGCTGGCGCAGGCCCGGACGGCCAACCGGGTCGGCCAGCTCCAGCACAGCATGCCGATCAGCCGGCTGGCGGTGCGGGTCGCCGCGCTCGGCGGGCGGCCGCTGGAGGCCCGGGAGGAACTGCTCGCCGCGCTGGCGGAGGAGGGGCGGCTCGGCCACGAGTCCGACGTGTACCCGCTGCTGGTCGAGGCCGCCGCGGTGGAGGCGGACAGCCGGGGCCTGCCGGAGGCCGTGGCGGGCCGGGCCGAGGTGCTGGCCGCGATCGCCGAGGCGGCCACCCGGCTCCGGCCGCGGGCGCCGCTGCACCACGGCTGGGCCCGACTGCTGGAGGGCGAACTGGCCCGCGCCGAGGCCGCCGACACCCCGGCGCAGTGGGCCGCCGCGGTCGCCGCGCTGCGGCCGACCGGGCTGCCGTACCCGCTGGCGGTGGCCCTGCTGCGGGCCGGCGAGGCCGAGGTGCAGGCCGGGCGGCGCGAGGCCGGGACCGAACTGCTGCGCGAGGCGCGGGAGCTGGCCACCGTCCGGGGCGACCGCCCGCTACTGGCGGAGATCGCGGGGCTGGCCGACCGGGCCGGGCTGACGCTGACCCCGGCGCCGGCCGCACGCCCGGCCGCGGGGCCGGCCGTGGCCCCGTCCGCCGGGGAGTCCTTCGGCCTCACCCCCCGTGAGCGGGACGTGCTCCGATTGCTCGCACGCGGCTGGACCAACCGGCAGATCGCGGAGGAGCTGTACATCTCTCCGAAGACCGCGAGCGTGCACGTCTCCAACATCCTGGGCAAGCTCGCGGTCACCGGCCGGGGTGAGGCGGCCGCGCTGGCGCACCGGCTGCGGCTGTTCCCGGACGATCTGACCCCGGCCGTCCGCTGACCCACGCGCCCGGCGCCGGGCCCCCGACCGTCGCCGGTCCGGGGCCCGGAGGCCGGGCGCCGTCACGTGCTTCTGTGCGCGCCGTGTGAGCCCCCGGCCGAGCGCCGCCGCCAACCGGGCCGATCCGCCGGAATCAGGTGCATTTCCCTACCCTCCCGCCATTACTCTAAGTTGAGTGTGCGTGTCATTGAGTGACGGATTTGGTGTAGGGTCCCGATTGGGAACATCGGTGCGGTGCGGCGACCGGAAGGCCGCCCACCCCCTGGGCCGCCGTCCTGACGGGGCGCCAGGCCACCGCGTACGGCCAAGAGATGCGCGGCCGGCGGCCCGTGGCCGGGGCGCCGGGCCTCGGGTCGGAGGGGGAGAGGTCGAGTGAGCTCCACCGATACGGTGCTGCCCGGTGCCGAACGGCCGGACGTGCCGCCCGCCGACCCGTCCGCGCCCGGCGTGTCCGCACCCGA
Source organism: Kitasatospora sp. NPDC087314 (assembly GCF_044744365.1). Lineage (NCBI taxonomy): Bacteria > Bacillati > Actinomycetota > Actinomycetes > Kitasatosporales > Streptomycetaceae > Kitasatospora > Kitasatospora sp. NPDC087314. Next base: position 20,152 of record NZ_JBIUYE010000007.1, on the reverse strand, counting down.
CCGGCGCGGCCCGCTGCGCCGGCTCCGGGGGAGCCGCACCCTGCCCGGCCTCGTCCTGGGTGCACTCTGCCTGGCCTACGCCCTGGGCGCATCCACCGGCTGGGGATCGCCACAACTCTCCATCTTCATGGGCGACTTCGGCTTGGCCGCGGCGGCCCTCGCGGCCGCGCTGTCCTGCCTGGTGTACGGCTGCACGGTCGGCGGGCACGCCCGAACGGCGTGGCTGCTGTTCGGCCTCTCCTCGCTCATGGTGGCCTTCGGCAACGGCACCTGGGGCTGGTACGAACTCGTCGCCCGCACCGCGTTGCCGCAGGACTCGCTCGCCGAGTACGCCTTCCTGCTGTTCTCCCCGCTCGCCATCACCGGCGTCCTGGTGCTCGCCCAGCGCCCGCGCTCCGCCGCCGGCTGGCTCTGCCTGCTGCTCGACGGCTGGCTGATCGCCGGCTCGCTGTTCACCCTCAGCTGGAGCCTGGCGCTCGGCCGGATCGCCGCCGGCGAGGACGGCTCGCCGCTGCGCCTGGCCCTCAACCTGGCCTACCCGGTGCTGGACATCCTGCTGGTCAGCCTGGTGGTCGGACTGCGCTTCGGCGGTCGGGACGGCAACCGGGCGGCCGTGCACACCGCGATGGTCGCGCTCGCCGTCACCGTCCTGTGCGACGCCCTGTTCACCTCCCCGGAGCTGCGCAGCGACTACCACTCGGGCGAACTGCTGGACGCCGGCTGGTTCTCCGGCAGCCTGCTGCTGGCCTGGGCGCCCTGGTCGCCGCGCTGGCGCCGCCCGCTGCGCGAGCACCCCTCGGCCGGCGGCCTGCCGCGCCGCCGGGTCGCCACCACCTTCAGTGCGCTCACCCCGTACGCGGCCGCCGCGGTGTGCACCGCCGGAATCCTCTACAACGCGCTGGGCGGGCGGGAGCTGGACCGGGTGGTGGCCGCGGCCGCCTGCACCGTCGGCCTGGCGCTCATCCTGCGCCAGGGCGTGATGCTGCTCGACAACCTGTCACTCGCCCAGGAACTCGCCCACAAGGAGGCGCACTTCCGCTCCCTGGTGCAGGGCTCCAGCGACGTCATCATGATCGCCGGCGCCAACGGCGTGCTCTCCTACGTCTCCCCGGCCGCGTTCGGCGTCTACGGGCGGGACCCGGAGGAACTGGTCGGCGGCAACCTGCTGGACCTGGTCCACCCCGAGGACGTGGACCGGGTGCTCGCCGAGGTCCGCCGCTACCTGGCGAGGGTCCGGCTCGCCGCCCACCGCTCCCCGGGCACCGCCGAACCGTCCGCCCGGGTGGAGTGCCGGATCAGCTCCGGCGGCGGCGAGTGGCTGCACGTCGAGTCGACGGTCAGCCGGCACCGCGACGGGCTGCTCCTCAACAGCCGGGACGTCACCGAACGGGTGATACTCCAGGCCCAGTTGCAGCACAACGCCTTCCACGACCCGCTCACCGACCTGCCCAACCGGGCGCTGTTCGCCCAGCGGCTGCGGGCCGCCCTCGGCGCCCGTGGCCAGCAGGGCGAGGCCGGCGCCGGGGTCGCGGTGCTCTTCCTCGACCTGGACGGCTTCAAGGCGGTCAACGACACCGCCGGCCACCAGGTCGGCGACGAACTGCTGGTGCAGGCCGCCCGTCGGCTCCAGGGCGCCGTCCGCTGTGGGGACACCGTCGCCCGGTTCGGCGGCGACGAGTTCGCCGCACTGGTCTGCGGCCCGCTCGGCCGGCTCCAGGTCCAGGAACTCGCCGAGCGGCTGCGGATCGCGCTCTCCGAGCCGTACTGGATCGGCGGCACCGAACTCGGCGTCGCCGCCAGCATCGGCATCGCCTTCGGCACCCCCGAACGCGGCCCGGCCGCCGACCCGCGGGCGGCCACCGACGCGCTGATGCGCAACGCCGATCTCGCGATGTACCGGGCCAAGTCCGAGGGCAAGGGCCGGGTGGTGCTCTACACCCCCGCGATGCGGGCCGACCTGGAGCGCCGCACCGAACTGGAGGAACGGCTGCGGATCGCCGTCCGGGAGGGCGGCTTCACCCTGCTCCACCAGCCCGTGGTGGACCTCGGCAGCGGCGCGGTGACCGGCGTCGAGGCGCAGGTCCGCTGGCGTTCGGCGGGCGGCCTGCTGCTCACCCCGGCCGAGTTCCTGCGCTCGGCCGAGCACGGCGACGCGGCCACCCGGTTCTCCCGCTGGCTGATCCAGGAGGCGGTGACGGCCGCCGCCGCCCGGCGCGGCCAGTCCGGCCGCAACCGCACGGGCCCCGCCCCCGTCCCGGTCTCGGTCCGGCTCTCCACCGAGCGGCTCTGCACGCCCGGCCTGTACGAGACGGTGGCCGCGGCGCTGCGCGACAGCCGGCTGCCGGCCGGCGAGCTGGTGATCGAGGTGGCCCGGATGGGCCCGGACTCGCTCGCCGACGAACTAGGCCGCCGGCTGGCCGCGTTGCGCCGACTCGGGGTCACCACCGTGCTGGCCGGCTACGGCGCCGGCAGCGGTTCGCTCGGCGAGCTGGCCCGGCTGCCCCTCGACGGGCTCAAGCTGGACCGCACGCTGGTGCAGGACCTCGGGGAGTCCGCCCTCAGTCGCACGCTCGCCGGGCACGCCCTGCGGCTCGGCCGCGACCTCGGACTGGTCACCGCCGCCGAGGGGGTGGACCTGCCCCGCCAGGTGGCCGCGCTCCAGGAGCTGGGCTGCCGGCAGGGCCAGGGTTCGGCCTTCGCGCCGCCGCTGGACGAGACCCGGCTGCGCCGGGCGCTGGTGCGCCGCGGCTACCCGCTGCCGAGGCCGCTCGGCTCGGTCTCGGCCCGGCGCGCGTACCTCGCCGCAGAGACCCGGACGGGTGGCCGTGGGGAGGGCGGCGGGGGGCGTGTCGTACATCACCACGGTGCCCCCGACCTGCCCGAACACCGCGCGGCGACCGGTCCAGGACCGGGTCCGCATGGCGAGACGGTCATCCCACCTGCTTGACACGTGCCCCCGGTCAGGAGGAGGGTCGTTGCCATGCGCACCCGAATTCTCGTACTTGGCGGGCGCGTCGGCTGAGCGGGCTCGCACGCCCCGCTTGTGACAGACCGACGCGCCACCCCTCGCATGCCCTTGGCACGAGGGGTTTTTTGTTGCACTGACGCTGTTCCACCACCGCAAGACCCCTGGCCTCAACCGCCCGATCCGCCCCGATTCGCGGGGAGGAAGCGGGACGATTGAGGCAGAGCCGGCGATCGGCCCGAAACCGGGACCCCCCTCGCACCACGGGGCCCGCAACCACCGGGCCGGCAAAATCCGAGAAGAGACAGGCAGATGACTGAGCACGCCGCATCCCCCCGCCGCGGGGACACCCCGGCCGCACACGCTCCCGCTCCCCAGCACGTCGTCGAAACCATGACCGGCGCCCAGTCGCTCATCCGCTCCCTGGAGGCCGTAGGCGCGGACACCGTCTTCGGCATCCCGGGCGGGGCCATCCTTCCCGCGTACGACCCACTGATGGACTCGTCCAAGGTGCGCCACATCCTGGTCCGGCACGAACAGGGCGCCGGCCACGCCGCCACCGGCTACGCCCAGGCCACCGGCCGGGTCGGGGTCTGCATGGCCACCTCCGGACCGGGCGCGACCAACCTGGTGACCCCGATCGCCGACGCCTACATGGACTCGGTGCCGATCGTCGCGATCACCGGTCAGGTCTCCTCCAAGGCGATCGGCACCGACGCCTTCCAGGAGGCGGACATCTGCGGCATCACGATGCCGATCACCAAGCACAACTACCTGGTCACCGACCCGGCCGAGATCCCCCGGGTGATCGCCGAGGCGTTCCACATCGCCGCCACCGGCCGCCCCGGCCCGGTCCTGGTCGACATCGCCAAGGACGCCCTGCAGGCCACCACCACCTTCCGCTGGCCGGTCGAGACCTCGCTGCCCGGCTACCGCCCGGTCACCAAGCCGCACGCCAAGCAGATCCGCGAGGCCGCGAAGCTACTGGTGGGCGCCAAGCGCCCGGTGCTGTACGTCGGCGGCGGCGTGATCAAGGCTCAGGCCACGGCCGAGCTGCGGATCCTCGCCGAGCTGACCGGCGCCCCCGTGGTCACCACCCTGATGGCGCTCGGCGCCTTCCCCGACAGCCACCCGCAGCACCTGGGCATGCCCGGCATGCACGGCACCGTCCCGGCGGTCACCGCGCTGCAGAAGGCCGACCTGCTGTTCACCCTCGGCGCCCGCTTCGACGACCGCGTCACCGGCAAGCTGGACAGCTTCGCCCCGTACGCCAAGGTCGTCCACGCGGACATCGACCCGGCCGAGATCGGCAAGAACCGCCCCGCCGACGTGCCGATCGTCGGTGACGCCCGCGAGGTGCTGGCCGACCTGATCGTGGCCGTCCAGGCCGAGTTCGACGCCGGCCACAAGGGCGACTACGCGGAGTGGTGGGAGAAGCTCGACGAGTGGAAGCGGACCTACCCGCTGGGCTACGAGCCGGCCCCCGGCGGCCAGCTGTCCCCGCAGCAGGTCATCGAGCGGATCGGCCGGCTGGTCGGCCCGGAGGCGGTCTACGCCGCGGGCGTCGGCCAGCACCAGATGTGGAGCTCGCAGTTCATCCAGTTCGAGAAGCCGGGCACCTGGCTCAACTCGGGCGGCGCGGGCACCATGGGCTACGCCGTCCCGGCCGCGATGGGCGCCAAGGCCGGCCGCCCGGACACCGTGGTGTGGGCGATCGACGGCGACGGCTGCTTCCAGATGACCAACCAGGAGCTGGTCACCTGCGCCCTGAACGACATCCCGATCAAGGTCGCGGTCATCAACAACGGCTCGCTCGGCATGGTCCGCCAGTGGCAGACGCTGTTCTACAACCAGCGCTACTCCAACACCGTGCTGCACGCCGGCCCCGACCACGACGGCATCGCGCCGCCGGCCCAGGGCACCCGGATCCCCGACTTCGTCCTGCTGTCCGAGGCGATGGGCTGCGTCGGCCTGCGCTGCGAGCGCCCCGAGGACCTCGACGCCGTCATCAAGCAGGCGATGGAGATCAACGACCGCCCGGTCGTCATCGACTTCATCGTCCACCAGGACGCCATGGTCTGGCCGATGGTCGCCGCCGGCACCAGCAACGACGAGATCCAGTTCGCCAAGGGCGTCCGCCCCGACTTCGGCGACGACCTCGACTGAGGCCCCCCGCCCACCGCCACCCTTCTTACGGCCGGCTACGCCGGGCCCCTCATGTGACTGAGGAACCCCATGTCCAAGCACACCCTCTCCGTCCTGGTCGAGAACAAGCCCGGCGTGCTCGCCCGCATCGCCGCGCTGTTCTCCCGTCGGGGCTTCAACATCGACTCCCTCGCCGTCGGCCCGACCGAGCATCCGGACGTGTCCCGGATGACCATCGTGGTCAACGTCGAGGACCTCCCGCTGGAACAGGTCACCAAGCAGCTCAACAAGCTCGTGAACGTGATAAAGATCGTCGAACTCGACCAGTCCGCTGCGATCCAGCGGGAACTGGTCCTGGTGAAGGTCCGCGCCGACAACGAGACCCGGTCGCAGATCGTCGAGATCGTCCAGCTGTTCCGTGCCAAGACCGTCGACGTGTCGCCCGACGCGGTGACCATCGAGGCCACCGGCAGCTCGGACAAGCTGGAGGCCATGCTCCGGATGCTGGAGCCTTACGGCATCAAGGAGTTGGTCCAGTCCGGCCTGGTCGCCATCGGGCGCGGCGCCCGTTCGATCACGGACCGCTCGCTGCGCGCCCTCGACCGCAGCGCCTGACAACCCCGAGACTCCGACCGTCTCACACCCTGAAGCACCGACCCACACCCCCGCCAGTACGCCTACGGTAGAGAGCGCGTACCCGGCAACCATCACGCAAGGAGATGTGCCCCCGTGGCCGAGCTGTTCTACGAAGACGACGCCGACCTGTCCATCATCCAGGGCCGCAAGGTCGCGGTCATCGGCTACGGCAGCCAGGGCCACGCCCACGCGCTGTCCCTGCGCGACTCGGGCGCCGACGTCCGGGTCGGCCTGAAGCCGGAGTCCACCTCCCGCGCCAAGGCGGAGGAGGCCGGCCTGCGCGTCGTCACCCCGGCCGAGGCCGCGGCCGAGGCCGACGTCATCATGATCCTGGTGCCGGACCCGATCCAGGCCGACGTCTACGAGGCCGACATCGCCCCGCACCTGAAGGCCGGCGACGCCCTGTTCTTCGGCCACGGCCTGAACATCCGCTTCGGCTTCATCAAGCCCCCGGCGGACGTCGACGTCTGCATGGTGGCCCCGAAGGGCCCGGGCCACCTGGTCCGCCGCCAGTACGAGGAGGGCCGCGGCGTCCCCGCGATCGTCGCCGTCGAGCAGGACGCCTCCGGCAAGGCCTTCGACCTGGCGCTGTCCTACGCCAAGGGCCTGGGCGCCACCAAGGCCGGCGTCATCAAGACCACCTTCACCGAGGAGACCGAGACCGACCTGTTCGGTGAGCAGGCCGTCCTCTGCGGTGGCACCGCCGCCCTGGTGAAGGCCGGGTTCGAGACCCTGGTCGAGGCCGGCTACCAGCCGGAGATCGCCTACTTCGAGTGCCTGCACGAGCTGAAGCTCATCGTCGACCTGATGTACGAGGGCGGCCTGGAGAAGATGCGCTGGTCGGTCTCCGAGACCGCCGAGTGGGGCGACTACGTCACCGGCCCGCGGATCATCACCGACGCCACCAAGGCCGAGATGAAGAAGGTCCTCGCCGAGATCCAGGACGGCACCTTCGCCAACACCTGGATCGCCGAGTACAAGGCCGGTCTGCCCAAGTACAACGAGTACAAGAAGGCCGACGAGGACCACCTGCTGGAGACCACCGGCAAGAAGCTGCGCTCGCTGATGAGCTGGGTCAACGAGAAGGCCTGAACCGGCCTCGGGCCCGGCCCGATTTTGTAACGCCCTTGTACAAGTAGGCTGCTCCCGTCCGGGTGATTTCGCCGGACGGGAGCAGCCTGGCACCTAGCCCGTCGATACACTTCCGAGTGCGCGTCAGGCCCACAGCGTCGTGCGTCTACCTACGCGGCATGCCACCTTCCCCCGCCCTTCCACGCCACCTACGTGCCGGGGGAACCGGACAGTTAAGGACACACTGTCGTGAGCAAATCCGTCGTTCTGATCGCCGAAGAGCTGTCGCCCGCCACCGTCGACGCCCTCGGTCCCGACTTCGAGATCCGCCACTGCAACGGTGCCGACCGCACCGAGCTGCTCACCGCGATCGCCGACGTCGACGCGATCCTGATCCGCTCCGCCACCAAGGTCGACGCGGAGGCGCTGGCCGCCGCCCGCAAGCTCAAGGTGGTCGCCCGGGCCGGCGTCGGCCTGGACAACGTGGACGTCGCCGCCGCCACCAAGGCCGGCGTGATGGTCGTCAACGCGCCGACGTCCAACATCGTCACCGCCGCCGAACTCGCCTGCGGCCTGCTGATCTCCGTCGCCCGCAACATCGCGCCGGCCAACGCCGCGCTCAAGCAGGGCGAGTGGAAGCGCAACAAGTACACCGGCGTCGAGCTGAGCGAGAAGGTCCTCGGCGTCGTCGGCCTCGGCCGGATCGGTGTCCTGGTCGCCCAGCGGATGTCCGCGTTCGGCATGAAGATCGTCGCGTACGACCCCTACATCCAGGCCGCCCGCGCCGCCCAGATGGGCGTCAAGCTGGTCACCCTGGAGGAGCTGCTGGAGGTCTCGGACTTCATCACCGTCCACCTCCCCAAGACCCCCGAGACCATCGGCCTGATCGGCGACGAGGCGCTGCACAAGGTCAAGCCGAGCGTGCGCATCGTCAACGCCGCCCGCGGCGGGATCGTGGACGAGGAGGCGCTCGCCGGCGCCCTGCGCGACGGCCGGGTGGCCGGCGCCGGCCTGGACGTGTACGCCAAGGAGCCGTGCACCGACTCCCCGCTGTTCGCCTTCGACAACGTGGTCGCCACCCCGCACCTGGGCGCCTCCACCGACGAGGCGCAGGAGAAGGCCGGCATCGCGGTCGCCCGCTCGGTGCGCCTCGCGCTGGCCGGCGAGCTGGTACCGGACGCCGTCAACGTCCAGGGCGGCGTGATCGCCGAGGACGTCCGTCCGGGTCTGCCGCTGGCCGAGAAGCTCGGCCGGATCTTCACCGCGCTGGCCGGCGAGGTGGCCGTCCGGCTCGACGTCGAGGTCCGCGGCGAGATCACCCAGCACGACGTGAAGGTGCTCGAACTGTCCGCGCTGAAGGGCGTGTTCGAGGACGTGGTGGCGGAGACGGTGTCCTACGTCAACGCCCCGCTGTTCGCCCAGGAGCGCGGCGTCGAGGTGCGCCTGACCACCTCCAGCGAGAGCGCCGAGCACCGTAACGTGATCACCGTCCGCGGCACGCTCGCGGACGGCGAGGAGATCGCCATCTCCGGCACCCTGGCCGGCCCGAAGCAGACCCAGAAGATCGTCGGCGTGGACGCCTTCGACGTGGACGTGGCGCTCACCGACCACATGGCCTTCTTCAAGTACGAGGACCGCCCCGGCGTGGTCGGCGTGCTCGGCCGCCACCTCGGCGACGCCGGCATCAACATCGCCGGCATGCAGGTCGCCCGGGACGGCAGCGGCGCGCTCGCCTCCATCACCGTGGACAGTCAGATCCCGCAGGACGTGCTGTCGGCGATCGCCGCCGAGATCGGCGCCCGCTTCGCCCGCTCGGTCGACCTGGGCGCCTGAGCCCGGACGCCCCCCGGGGCCCGGACCGCCGTTCGCCGGCGGTCCGGGCCCCGTTGCGTTCCTCCGGGTGGTGACCGTCTCAGATACTAGGAAATCCAAGTATTCGTGCAGACACGGCCCGGGCCCGGCCGTACCGTGGAAGGGCCATACGGTGTGCCGCCCCTGCAGCCAGGGCGTGCGGCCCGTGTGCGCGTGCGCCCTCATCGGCAGGTGACCCCTGCCCCGGGCCCTCTCCCGTCGCCCCGCCGTGTGCGACGCCCTGCGCGCGACACCCCTTGACCTCCCCACCCTCCGCGTGCCCGGTGCACGTGTCGCCCCCAAGGAGCCCGGTATGCCCGCCATCGCAGACCGCCACGTCACCCCCGCCCCCGCCACCACTCCCGTCCGTGCCCCGCGCCGCCGCCGGGCCGCCGAGCGCAACCCCTTCGCGGCCGCCGCCCTGCAGCGCTCGCTGGACCGCCGTGACAACGGCGGTGCGACCGGGCACCGCTGAGGGGGCCGCAGCCGGGGCCGGGTGCGCTCCGGCATTCGGCCGCCCGGTGGCCCTCGGCGCCCGGCCGCCGCCGTTCATCCGTCGAATAGGCCACTCGGCCTGACGCCGGGTCACTCCGTCGAGTGCAACCGGCGGGCGTCCGAGGGAAGTTGCTCGCGCTCGTCAGCGCGATCATCCTAATTTGGGGCCCCCGGAAGGGTGATCGACGTTCGCGCGGGCGGGCGTCAGCGACACGGTGTGCGGATCAAGCCCCCCTGCCGGGGGAGAGGGCCCAGTGCGCCTGCCACCCGTCCGTCGACCCGTCACCCGGATCGGCCTCACCCTCGCCCTGCTGGCCGGGACCGCGGTGCTCGCCGCCACCCCGGCCTCCGGCGGCCCCCCGAGGGAGCCGGCGAGGGCCGACCGAACGGCCTCCGTCCTGCTCGAACTCACCACCGAGCCGGCCGGCCCCGCCTGGCGGCGCGCCGCCGACGGGGCCCGGCGGGCCCGGCGCTCCCCGGAGGCCGTCCGCCGGGAGGCCGCCGACGCCGGCGCCGCCCAGCGGACCAAGGCCGACGAAGCCCTCGACCGGCTCGCCGAGGCCGTCCACCGGGTGGTCCCGGGCGCCGGTGAGATCTACCGCACCCGCACCCTGCTCACCGGCCTCGCGGTCACCGTGCCCGCCGACCGGCTGCCCGCCCTGCGCGCGCTGCCCGGCGTCCGGTCCGTCCACCCGATCGTCCGCAAGCAGCGGGACAACGCCTACTCCGTCCCGCTGACCGGTGCCCCGCAGGTCTGGGCCGGTGCCACCGGCGACGGCAACACCGGCCAGGGGGTGCGGATCGGGATCATCGACAGCGGCATCGACTACACCCACGCCGACTTCGGCGGCCCCGGCACCGAGGCCGCCTTCCGTTCCGTCGAACGCGGCAAGCCCGCCCCGCCCGCCCTGTTCCCCAACGCCAAGGTGGTCGGCGGCAAGGACCTGGTCGGCGACGACTACAACCCCGACCCGTCCTCCCCGCACCACCAGCCCGTCCCGCACCCCAGCGACAACCCGCTCGACTGCGACCGCAACGGGCACGGCACCCATGTCGCCGGCACCGCCGCCGGCTACGGCGTCACCGCGGACGGCCACCCGTACACGGGTCCCTACCGGCCCGGGCTCGACCCCGCCTCGTTCAAGGTCGGCCCCGGCGCCGCCCCCGGCGCCCAGCTGTACGCGATCCGGGTCTTCGGCTGCGACGGCTCCACCGACCGGCTCGCCCAGGCCCTCGACGTCTCCGCCGACCCCAACGGCGACGGCGACCTCGGCGACCGCCTCGACGTCGTCAACCTCTCGCTCGGCAGCCGCTTCGGCAGCCCCGACGACACCGACGCCCTCGCCGTCGACCGGCTGGCCGCCCTCGGTACCGTCGTGGTCGCCGCCGCCGGCAACGACGGCGACGTCTACGGCATCGGCGGCAGCCCCGGCACCGCCGCCCGGGCCATCGCCGTCGCCGCCTCCGTCGATCAGCACAGCGACGCCGACGGCCTCACCGTGCTCGCCCCCGCCGACCTGGCCGGGGTCGTCCCGGCGCACTGGAGCGAGCGCTACCAGGGCTGGTCCACCGCCGACGTCAGCGGCCAACTCGCCCTGCCCGCCGACCAGTCGGACGGCTGCGCCGCCTTCAGCGAAGCCGACCGGCAGCGGCTCGCCGGAAAGATCGCCGTCCTCGCCTGGCGCACCCGCGACACCGAGCGGCCCTGCAACTCCGGCCCCCGCGCCGACCACGCCGCCGACGCCGGCGCGATCGGCGCGCTGTACGCCGCGGACACCGACCACCTCGCCGAGATCTCCGGCAACGACCGGATCCCGGCCGCCCTGCTCGCCCACGCCGACGGCGAACGGCTCCGGCAGGCCGCCGCGGCCGGGCCCGTGCAGATCCGGCTCGCCGCCCCCGGCAACCCGCTGCACGGCTCGGTCTCCCAGAACCAGCCCGCCCGCACCGACACCCTCACCGACTTCACCTCCCGCGGCATCGGCGTCCCCGGCGTCGTCAAGCCCGACCTGGCCGCCCCCGGCGAGACCATCTGGTCCGCCCTGGTCGCCAGCGGCAGCGGTGGGCAGCGCGAGGACGGCACCTCGATGGCCACCCCGCACGTCACCGGCCTCGCCGCCCTCGTCCGTGCCGCCCACCCGGACTGGCCGGTCGAGCAGCTCAAGGCCGCGCTGATGAACACCGCCGGCGACACCTGGCTCGGCGACGACCACGGCGGACCGGTCTACGGCCCCGAACGCACCGGCGCCGGGCGCGCCCAGGTCGACCGGGCCGTCCACACCCCCGTCGTCGCCTACGCGGCCGGCGAGGGCGCGCCCGAGGGCAGCGTCGGCGTCTCCTTCGGGCCGGTCGAGATCGCCGGGCCGACCACTCTCGGCCGCGACATCGAGGTGCGCAACCACGCGGACCGGCCGCTGAGTTACCGCACCGGCTACGCGGCCGCCACCGAACAGCCCGGCGCCGGCTTCGAGGTGACGCCCGCGCAGGTCGACGTCCCGGCCGGCGGCACCGCGCGGGTGCACGTCACCCTCGCCGTCCCCGGGGAGCTGGGCCGCGCCCCCGACCCCACCATCGACACCCTGCAGGGCGGCAAGGCCCGCAGCTACCGCGGCGAACTCTCCGGCCGCGTCCTGCTCACCCCCGTCACCGACCCGGCCCTGCCCCAGCTGCGCGTCCCCGTCCTCGCGGCCCCGCGCCCGGCCAGCGACCTCGCCGCCACCGCCGCCGCCCGCACCACCCGGGACGGCACCCTCCTCATGCTCGGCGGCAGCGCCGTCCCCGGGAACCGGCCCGGACTCGTCACCGCCCTCACCCTCGGGGGTGAGGGCACCCGCTGGGCCGACTGCCCGCCGGACGGCGGCGCCGCCGTCGGACCCGGCGCCGGCGTCCGGCCCGAGGACGCCGCGGACCCGGCCGGTCCCCCGCAGGACGTCTGCGTCGAACACCCCGGTGATCGGGCCGCCGACCTGCGGGCCGCCGGCGCCGCCGCCTCCGCCGACCTGCTCTACGTGGGCGCCCAACTCTGGGCCCCGGCCGCCACCCCGGTCGGGCTCTACGGCGTACGGGTCTCCCTGGACACCGACGGCGACGGCACCACCGACGTCATCCTCGAAGCCGACCGGCTGCGCGGCAGCGACGTCCTGGTCTCCCGCGCCCTCGACGCCCGCACCGGCGCCGAACTCGACGTCCAGCCGCTCAACGGCCGCTGGGGCGACACCGACACCGGCCTGCTGGACAGCGACGTCCTCGTCCTCCCGGTCCGGCTGAGCGCCCTCCCCGGCATCCGGGAAGGCCACAGCACCATCCAGTACGGCGTCTGGACCAGTACCGTCTCCCCGGGCAAGCCGGACCCGGCCGAGGCCTACTCCACCATCGGCCTGCGCGGCACCCGCCCCGGCCTCCCGCTCGACGTCCTCCACCCGGCCGTCGACATCCGGGCCGGCCTCGGCGGCCCCGCCGCCCTCGCCACCGCGATCCGGCCCGGCACCGTCCTCGACGTCCACCGCTCCACTGGCGACACCTCCCGCCTCCTGCTGCTCCACCACCTCAACACCGCCGCCCACCGGGGCCAGGTGATCGCCCTGCCCTGACCGCCCGTGCACCGGGGGCGGCCGCCGATTCCGGTGGGCCGCCCCTTCGTCGTTCCTCCACCGGGCGCGGCGGTGAGACCCGAGCCGGGCGCTGCGCTCAGGCGCGGCCGGCGGCCCGGGCGGCGAGTCGGCGGGTGCGGCGCGGGGTGCGGGTGGGGCGTCGGGAGAGCCGGGTGAAGGCGGTGACCAGGGCGAGGGCGGCGGCGGTGGCGGAGGTGACGGTGAGGCCCTCGGTGAGGCCGGGCGGGCGAAACGCGCAGGCGATGCGGTCGGCTCCGCCGCCGAGCGGCACCCCGATCATGCCCAGGACCGGCGTCGGCACGGCGTACCGGCCGCCGCCTACCGCGCAGGTCCAGCCCTCGGTGGCCGGGACGGACAGCAGCGCGGTGCCGGTGGAGCCGGCCGGGAGGGTCGCGGAGAGGGAGTGCCCGTCGGCCGTCACCTGCGTCGCGCCGGTGGCGGTGAGGCGGGCGACCGCGGCGTCCAGGGCGCCGGGCCGCAGGCAGCCGATCGGGCGGGCGGGGATCTGGCCGACGGTGTCGGACCGCAGCGTCACCCGGACCGTCCCGTCGGCGGGGACGGGCCCGAGCCGGTGGATCGCGACGGCGGTGGTGGGCTGCTCGCCGTCGCTGCGGTAGGTGGTGCCGAGGCCGCTGACCGTGCCCCGGTACCAGACGCCGTGGAAGTAGGCCGTCCCGCCGGGGGTGCAGGTCGCGGTGAGGACGGTGCCTTCGGCGCCGCCGGGCAGCGACCAACCGCTGGTGCCGTGCAGGGTGGGTGCCGGGCCGCCCGCCGGGGTGGGCAGCGGGGCGTCGTACACCTGACTGCCGAGCAGCGACTCCTGCCGGGACCAGACCGAGGAGGTGTCCGGCCGGGCGCCCGGCGGCAGCACGGTGACCAGCGGTGGCGCGGCGGCCCGGCCGGGGGTGAAGCCGTCCGGGGGCGGCCCGTCGTCGAGGTGGGCGCGGACGGCGAACAGGGCCTGCCCGACCGGGTCGGTGACGCTGGTGGTCTGTCGCCCGCCGGCCGTCCAGCCCGCGCCGAGGTCGTGCGGCAGCAGGGCGGCGACGGTGGGCAGGTAGCCGCTGAAGTAGCCGCCGCCCTGGCCGTCCAGCAGCAGCGGGTCGTTGGTGGTGAAGGCGTGCGGGCCGGGGTCGCTGCGGCCCCGGGGCCAGTCGGCGGCGCTGCGGACCGCCGTGTACCCGGCCCGGACGGCGGCGGCCGAGGGGCCGCCGGCCGGGGCGGCGGAGAGCGCCGCGTAGCCGGACCAGACGGCGTTGCCGAGCACCGCGCCGCCCACCACCCAGGTGGCGACGGCGACGGCCCGGCGGTCGGTGTGCCGGTGGTCCAGGGTCCGGAGCGCGGCGAGCAGGACGGCGCCGCCGACGGCCAGCAGCACCCAGGTGGAGGTGCGGACCGAGTGCCGCCCCGCCGCCAGCACGGCGATCACCGCGACCACGGCGGCGCCGCCCAGCAGGGTGAGCAGGTCCGGCCGGTGTGCCAGCGACACCCAGCCGGCCAGCACCAGCAGGCCGCTGAGCGCGAACGCGACCCGGTACGGCCCGCCGGCCGGGATCGCCAGGCCGTGCCAGACCAGCACGGTCGGGGTCCAGACGAAGCTGAGCACCACCAGCGCCAGCACCCCGCACCACACCGCCCGCTCCCGTGCCCGCACCCGCCGGTTGAACGGCAGCCCGCACACCAGCAGCAGCCCCAGCAGGCCGATCGCGACGTCCGGCAGCGGCCGCCCGCCGTGGGTGGCGGGCAGCAGCTGCGCGAGGTGCCCGCCGAGACCGGACGGGCCGAGCGGCTGCACCGGGGACTCCGGCTGGGCGCCGCGCGCGGCCCGGACGGCGACGAACAGCACGGGGGCGGCGAGCAGGACGCCGGCGGTGGCCATGGTGACGGCCCGCCCGGTGACCCGCACCCGGTGCCGGAACAGCCGCGGGGTGGCGAACAGCCGGACGGCCAGCAGCAGTCCGGCCATCAGGGAGGCCAGCGCGGCGGTGTACAGGTTGCCCGCCCAGGCGAGGGTGACGCACAGCGAGCCGGCCACCCAGCGGCGCTCGTGCAGGCACCAGTCGGTGGCCAGGCCGAGCAGCGGCAGCGAGACCAGGCCCCAGAGCCACATCGGCGCCGCCCCGCCGACGTCCAGCACCCAGGCGCAGAGCCCGTACCCGACGGCGGCGAGCGCCCGCAGCCAGTGCGGGCCGGTGTGCAGCCGTCCGAGCAGGTGGGCCATCAGGGCGGTGCCGAGGCCGATGGTGGCCAGGGTGACCAGGAGGACCGCGAGCCGGCCCTGGTCGCGGGGGAGGAGCGCGGTCGGCCAGGAGAACGGGTTCATCAGGTAGGCGAAGAAGTCGGCCAGGAACGGGACGCCGTACCCGCTGTTCCAGTTGAACAGGAGGTCCCCGGCGGCCCGCCCGTGCAGCAGGTCCCACAGGTGGGCGTGGTACGGCACGGCGACCTCGCCCACCCCGGCCGGCCACGCCCCGTGCAGCCCCACCGCGAGCGTGTACCCGCCCACCGCCAGCCCGGCCGCACTCCCGCAGACCAGCACCTCCCGCCGCCGCTTGCCCATCTGCTGCTCGACCCCGTCCCACGAGGGAATCCCGGACCCCGCCACCCTAAGACCGACCCCCGCGCAGCACCGTCCGCACGCGCTCCCTCGAAGGGGTGACGAGTCGCCGGCCCCGCGCCCGGGCCGGCTGACGGACCACCTGACGCGTCCGAATAGTGGACATGGGGTGTCATTCTCTGGGACGCCGGAGTAGGGTCCGAGCATGTCTCGCACGATTCGTCTCGCAGTTGTCCCCGGTGACGGCATCGGCCAGGAAGTGGTGGCCGAAGGTCTCAAGGTCCTGGGAGCCGTGCTTCCCGCCGAGGTGAAGCTGGAGACCACCGAGTACGACCTCGGCGCCCGGCGCTACCACCGGACCGGGGAGACGCTGCCGGACAGCGTGCTGGCGGAGCTGAAGTCGCACGACGCGATCCTGCTGGGCGCCATCGGCGACCCGAGCGTGCCGTCGGGCGTGCTGGAGCGGGGGCTGCTGCTGAAGCTGCGGTTCGCCTTCGACCACCACATCAACCTCCGCCCGGGCCGCCTGTTCCCCGGGGTGAAGTCCCCGCTGGCCGGTGAGCCGGACATCGACTTCGTGGTCGTCCGCGAGGGCACCGAGGGCCCGTACGTCGGCAACGGCGGCTCGCTGCGCACCGGTACCCCGCAGGAGGTGGCCACCGAGGTCAGCCTGAACACCGCGTTCGGCATCGAGCGCGTGGTGCGCGACGCCTACCGCCGGGCCCAGGCGCGGCCGCGCAAGAAGCTGACGCTGGTGCACAAGAACAACGTGCTGGTGCACGCCGGGCACCTGTGGTCGCGGATCTTCGCGGAGGTCGGCCGGGAGTTCCCCGAGGTCACCACCGACTACCTGCACGTCGACGCGGCGACCATCTTCTTCGTCACCCAGCCGGAGCGCTTCGACGTCATCGTCACCGACAACCTGTTCGGCGACATCCTGACCGACCTGGCCGCCGCCGTCACCGGCGGGATCGGCCTGGCCGCGAGCGGCAACATCAACCCGGGCGGCGAGTTCCCGTCGATGTTCGAGCCCGTGCACGGTTCGGCGCCGGACATCGCGGGCCAGGGCAAGGCCGACCCGACGGCCACCGTGCTGTCGGTCGCCATGCTGCTGGAGCACCTCGGCTTCGCCGCCGAGGCCGCCAAGGTCGAGGCCGCCGTCGCGGCGGACCTGACCGAGCGCACCGGCACCCGCAGCACCTCCGAGGTCGGCGACGCGCTCGCCACCCGAGTAGCCGGCTGACGGGCCGGATCCGAGCGACGGACCCCGGCCTGCGGGCCGGATCCGACCAACGGTGCGGCCCGGGCGGGCCGCACCGCATAACCGCAGCTTGCAGCTCCCCAAGGAGCAGGCAACTGTTCGGCACGGCCCTCTGGATGCGAGTATCGACAGTGGGTCGTGCCGCTGTGCGTTCGTTCCGGTGTTCGTGTGCCGTGACGCGCAGCCGGCGGTGGCGACCCGGACCTACCCCACGGTGAAGGAAACAGCCATGAGCACGCCCACCCAGGCGCCCATCACGTTCGACCTCAAGCCTTCCGCCCACCCGCTGCCCACCGCGGAGCGCGAGGCCCGGCTGACGAACCCCGGCTTCGGCCGGGTCTTCACCGATCACATGGTCACCATCCGCTGGACCGAGGGCGTGGGCTGGCACGACGCCCAGCTGGCGCCGTACGCGCCGCTGGAGATCGACCCGGCGAACATGACCCTGCACTACGGCCAGGCGATCTTCGAGGGCCTCAAGGCCTACCGCCAGGCCGACGGCTCCATCGCGACCTTCCGCCCGGAGGCGAACGCCGCCCGTTTCCAGGCCTCGGCCCGCCGACTGGCGATGCCGGAGCTGCCGGTGGAGGCCTTCGTCGAGGCCGTCGAGCTGCTGGTCCAGCAGGACCAGGCCTGGGTGCCGAACGAGCCCGAGCAGAGCCTCTACCTGCGTCCGTTCATGTTCGCCACCGAGGTCGGCCTGGGCGTCCGACCGGCCAACTCCTACCTGTTCATGATCATCGCCTCGCCGGCCGGCGCCTACTTCGCGGGCGGCGTCAAGCCGGTCTCGGTCTGGCTGTCCAAGGAGTACGTCCGGGCCGCGCCCGGCGGCACCGGCGCCGCCAAGTGCGCCGGCAACTACGCCGCCTCGCTGATCGCCCAGGCCGAGGCCGCCGAGAAGGGTTGCGACCAGGTGGTCTGGCTCGACGCCGCCGAGCACCGGTGGGTCGAGGAGATGGGCGGTATGAACCTGTACTTCGTCTTCGGCGAGGGCAAGGACGCGAAGATCGTCACCCCGGAGCTGTCCGGCGCCCTGCTGCCCGGCATCACCCGCGACTCGCTGCTCCGGCTCGCCGCCGACCTCGGCTACGCCGTGGAGGAGCGGAAGATCTCCACCGACGAGTGGCAGCAGGCCAACGCCGACGGCACCCTCACCGAGGTGTTCGCCTGCGGCACCGCCGCCGTCATCACCCCGGTCGGCTCGGTCAAGTCCGCCGCCGCCGACTGGACGGTCGGCACCGGCGAGCCCGGCCCGACCACCATGGAGCTGCGCCGGGCCCTGCTGGCCATCCAGGGCGGCCAGGCCCCCGACACCCACGGCTGGCTGCACAAGATCGTCTGAGCCCGCATCCGTCCCGGCCTGCCCGTTCCGCATCGCGAGACGGGCGGGCCGGATCCCGGAGCCTGTGCCAGACTGCGAGGGTGTCCTCGCTGTCGCTGATCATTAGCAGCAGGCGCGCCGGTCCGCAGTGACCGCTCCCGCAGGACCCGATGCGGAGCGACCACCAGCGTCCAGACCCGCGCGCAGACCTCTCGCACCCGCGAGGGGTCTTTTTGTTTCCTCGGACCGGCCGGAGCCCCCACAAGGGGCCCAGGGACACCGGGGCCACGCGCGGGATGCTGGACAGTGGAGCCGGGACTCGAAATCCGGCAGAGCAGTACAAGCCTCCCCGAACGGAGAACCAGGGGTCATGACCGAGGTCAGCCGTACCGACGACAGTTTCCACGTGTTCGACACCACCCTGCGCGACGGCGCGCAGCGGGAGGGCATCAACCTGACGGTGGCGGACAAGCTGGCCATCGCCCGGCACCTGGACGAGTTCGGGGTGGGCTTCATCGAGGGCGGCTGGCCCGGGGCGAACCCGCGCGACACCGAGTTCTTCGCCCGGGCCGCCGCCGAACTGGACCTCCGGCACGCCCGGCTGGTCGCCTTCGGCGCCACCCGCCGGGCCGGCGGGAAGGCCGCGGAGGACCCGCAGCTGGCCGCGCTGGTCGCCTCGGGCGCCCCGGTCGTCACCCTCGTCGCCAAGGCGCACGACCGTCACGTCGAGCTGGCGCTGCGCACCACCCTGGACGAGAACCTGGAGATGGTCCGGGACAGCGTCGAGTTCCTGCGCGCGCAGGGGCGGCGGGTGTTCATCGACTGCGAGCACTTCTTCGACGGCTACCGGGCGAACCGGGAGTACGCACTGGCCGTGGTCCGCACCGCGCACCGGGCCGGGGCCGACGTGGTGGTGCTCTGCGACACCAACGGCGGAATGCTGCCGGCCGGCGTCCGCGAGATCGTCGCCGACGTGCTCGCCCACTGCGAGGGCTACCAGCCCGGTGCCCGGCTGGGCATCCACGCGCAGGACGACACCGGCTGCGCGGTGGCCAACACGCTGGCCGCGGTGGACGCCGGCGCCACCCACGTCCAGTGCACCGCCAACGGCTACGGCGAGCGGGTCGGCAACGCCAACCTGTTCCCGGTGGTCGGCGCGCTGGAGATCAAGTACGACCGGCGGGTGCTCCCCGAGGGCCGGCTCGCCGAGATGACCCGGATCTCGCACGCGATCGCCGAGATCGTCAACCTGGCCCCCTCCACCCACCAGCCGTACGTCGGCTACTCGGCCTTCGCGCACAAGGCTGGCCTGCACGCCTCCGCGATCAAGGTCGACCCGGACCTGTACCAGCACATCGACCCGGAGCGGGTCGGCAACACCATGCGGATGCTGGTCTCCGACATGGCCGGCCGCGCCTCGATCGAGCTCAAGGGCAAGGAGCTCGGCTACGACCTGTCCACCGACCGGGACCTGGCGGGCCGGGTGGTGGCCAAGGTGAAGGAGCAGGAGAACCTCGGCTACACCTACGAGTCCGCCGACGCCTCCTTCGAGCTGCTGCTGCGCGACGAGGTGCGCGGCAGCCGGGACCGCTTCTACACCCTGGAGTCCTGGCGGACCATCAGCGAGCAGGGCCCGAACGGTTTCACCGGCAACGAGGCGACGGTGAAGCTCTGGGCGAAGGGGGAGCGCCGGATCGCCACCGGCGAGGGCAACGGCCCGGTGAACGCGCTGGACCAGGCGCTGCGTACCGCGCTGGAGGGGATCTACCCGCCGCTGGCCCGGTTCGAGCTGGTGGACTACAAGGTCCGCATCCTGGAGGGCCAGCACGGCACCGGCTCCAAGACCCGGGTGCTGATCGAGTCCACCGACGGCACGTCCACCTGGTCCACCGTCGGGGTGGCCGACAACGTGGTGGCCGCCTCCTGGCTGGCGCTGGAGGACGCCTACACCTACGGGCTGATCCGGGCCGGGCTGGAGCCCACCGCGTAGCGGGCGCCCGGTACGGCCGCGGCCCACGGACCTTCGCGCGAAGGTCCGTGGGCCACGGCCGTGTCCGTCATCGCAGTCGGGCGAGGAGGGCGTGTTCGACGAGGGTGATGAGGGCGCTCTTGGCGCTGTCGCGGCGGCGGGCGTCGAGGGTGATGACGGGGGTTTCGGCGCTGAGTTGGAGTGCTTCGCGGACTTCGTCGGCGGTGTGGGGCTGGTGTCCGTCGAAGCCGTTGAGGGCGACGACGAAGG